>DAOTTZ010000082.1:0-24900 GCA_034437535.1 Anaerolineae bacterium
GCCGACACACCGGTCTTTGTGGTTGATACGGCCACGATTGCCGAGGTCATTTCGGTCGATGGCGATCAAGTCGAAATCGGCCTGATGGATCAGGATCTATCGGTCGAAGCAGAGCAATTGCTCCAGATCGGCACCGAGATCGTGCAGGTGAACACCGCCCAGAGTGATCGTGTAACCGTCGTGGTAAATCGCGGCCAGCTTGGTACCCCCACGCAGGACATCCAACCCGGTGATACAGTAGACCTGTACTCATTAACACAGGTCGGCGGGTTGGCCGAGGCCCCCTCTGCGGATAGCACCGAGATCGTTATTGCATTGGAAAGTGATGGCTACGAGCTGGTGCAAGATGCTACGTTGCTTCAAATCGGCGAAGATGCCGAGCGTGAAGTCGTCAATGTGACCGATCTGGCGGCTTTCGAATACAATCTCATCGTGAGCCGGGGCGCACAAGGCACCGAGGCCGCCGCACACGAAGTCGGTGAGTCCGTTGGCCTGCTAGATCCCATTCGCATCTCTGATTTTGTCGAACAGGGCGATACGACCATCGTACTGGATATTGACGAGCGTGTGCCGTTCAACAACGAGCAATTCGTCTGGGTGGGTGGCGAAGTGATGCAAATTGTTGATCGCGGGTCGATCTCGATTGATGTCGAGCGCGGCCTGGACGACACCTCGCAGACCGCGCATGACCCGGAACAGACTTTCGTCTTCGCCATGACCGAGCCGCAGATCCGCCCGTTAAGGCCGATTGAGTCGGTGCAGTCGGTTGAGCAGGTCGCCTGGGAAGAATTGGATGTCGATTACATCACGCAGGGCGATGAGGTCGAGATCTTCGAGCAGACCTGGCAGGTGGGCAGTTATACCACCGCCGGCTTTGACGCGGTATGCGTCGGCCAGAGCGAGTATCGCCTGAATCGCTTTGACCAATTCCGTGCCCCGCGTAATCTCTCTGTGGGTGATACCATCACCGCTGGTCCCGGTGGGATCCAGTGGGAGATCGTAGACGTTGATGGTGATGCCGTCACCGCGCAATGTGTGCTGGACTCGCCGGTTAACCTGACCTGGCGCAATGTCGATGGCATGGTGAGAAACAGCCAACGTGTCCTGTTCAACGATCAAGAATGGCGTATCACTGATTTCAACGAAGCTAATGTCACGCTCGAACGGTGTGATTCCGGCCAGACGTCAGAGATTGTCGTTGATGAAGGCTACGGACGTGTCTTCTTCGTCGGGCAGGTCGTCAGCGTCGGGGATGAAATCATGCGGGTGGAAGAGACCACGCGCAATAGCCTGACCGTCGAGCGTTGCCTGGATGGCACCAACGGCTACGGGCATGGATCGGGAGATGAGCGCGTTTCTGCCGTTCGTATCGCACAAGATACCTCACTTGGGGAGTTCTTCTCCAGCACGCAATGGCAACCGCAAATTGGTGACTTTGGCATCTGGCCCTTGCTGACGGCCACATTGATCGTCAGCGCGATTGCGATGTTGGTCGCTATGCCGATGGGCCTGGGGGCCGCCATCTACCTGAGCGAATACGCACCCCGCCGCGTGAGTTCGGTCTTGACGCCCATCCTGGAAATTCTGGCTGGCATCCCGACGGTGGTTTATGGCTTCTTCGCGCTCACCTGGATGTCACCGGCGTTGGCAACCGTCTTCGGTAGCCGGGTGGAATATTACAACATGCTCTCTGCCGGGTTGGTGGTCGGCATTTTGATTATCCCGTATATTGCCTCTCTCAGCCGGGACGCGCTCACCGCGGTGCCGCGTGCCCTGCGGGAAGCCTCTTACGGCCTGGGTGCTACCAAGCTAGAGACGACCGTGCGCGTGGTGCTTCCTGCCGCCGCATCAGGGGTGTTTGCGGCCTTCATCATCGCGGTCTCGCGTGCCATCGGCGAGACGATGATCGTGGCGATTGCCGCTGGCTCTGGCCCGAACTTCACCTTCAACGTGTTTTCCGGCGCAGAGACGATGACCGGCCACATCGCCCGCATCAGTGGTGGCGACTTAAGCTACGACACCATCGACTACAACAGTATCTTTGCGATTGCGGCTCTGTTCTTCATCATAACGCTGTCGCTCAATCTGGTAAGTAACTTCATTTCACGCCGACTACGGGAGAATTACTAATCATGTCACGTCGAATCCAAGACGGCGTATTTCGCACCAATATTACCGTCCGGCATTCACGCGGAACACGGATGCGGGCCTTCTACTTCTCGTCATTGGTCATCGCGTTTGTCGCGCTCATCATCCTGCTGACGAGTATCATCAACAATGCGGTTGGCCTGGTCGTGGTAGACTTTGCCACGGATCCAGAGACATTGTCGGACGAACCGCTGGACTCACTCAACGCTGAGCAACTGGCGGAGATTCTGCTCAACGAGCGGCCCGGTCTTCTGCTCTCGACCATTCACAGCGAACTCAGCCCGCTATCCGAAATCACGGAGATGCAAAACACCGCCCTGGTCGATTCCCTCAATGAAGGTGTGACGATCCCGGAGGGGTTGTCTGACGAGTCGATTGAGAATCTATCCGCCGAACAACGGGCGGAAATCCTGGCGTTAAACCTGGAACCAGGGGCCTTGCTTGATGTCATCGAGGAGGAGATCATCCAGGAGACCGTACTAGAGGCCTGGAGCCTGTTCGATAGCTTGCTCGACCGGGGAGAAATCAACTGGGTGTTCATTGACGATGAAGAATACATCGAGCGTGAACTAAACGCCGAAGAAAATCTCAAGTGGCGGTCGTGGCTCAGTACCGATTTCATCACCGAGGCCATCTCCCCGACTTCGCCGGACGAGACCGGTGTTCGCCCGGCCTTGTTGGGGTCGATCTGGATCATCAGCATCGTGATGTTAGTCTCGTTCCCGCTTGGGGTGGGGGCGGCCATGTACCTGGAAGAATACGCCAACGATAGCTGGTATAATCGCCTCATCGAGACCAACATCCGTAACCTGGCCGGGGTACCGTCCATCATCTACGGGATGCTCGGCCTGGCGATCTTCGTGCGTGCGCTGGAAGCCCTGACGAGTGGTAATGCCTTCGGCACGGAGACTTCCAACGGCAAGACCATTCTCTCCGCCGGGTTGACACTCTCCTTGCTCATCTTGCCCATCATCATCATCTCCACGCAGGAGGCGTTAAAGGCGGTGCCGTTCTCCATCCGCGAAGGCAGTTACGGCCTGGGTGCCACCAAATGGCAGACGATCAGCCGGCAGGTGCTTCCGGCGGCTATCCCTGGCATCCTCACCGGGACGATTATCGCGTTGTCGCGGGCGGTTGGGGAAACAGCCCCGTTGATCGTGGTCGGCGGGGCGGTTGGGGAAACAGCCCCGTTGATCGTGGTCGGCGCGGCCACCTTCATCAGTACCGATCCGTCCGGTCCGTTTTCAAACTTTACCGCGTTGCCCACGCTGATTTACCGCTGGACGACGCTTCCCAATCCGCAATATCAAAACGCGGCTTCGGCGGCCATCATCATCTTGCTGGTACTCTTGCTGACGATGAACGCGACCGCCGTGTTTATCCGTAATCGCACATCAGGAAAGGTCTAGACTATGAGCGAAAATACGAACTCTGTCGCGCTGGAAGCGCGTGCTGTTGATGTTTATTATGGCACTTATCGGGCCGTCCACGACATCAACATGGACATTGAAGAGAACAAGATCACCGCGTTCATCGGCCCGTCCGGGTGTGGGAAAAGCACTATGCTCCGGGCTTTTAACCGCATGAACGACCTGGTGCCGGGGGCGCGGGTGGAAGGTGAGGTCAATTATCATGGTCGCAACCTGTATAACCCGGATGTAGACCCGGTGGAAGTCCGCCGCCGCATCGGCATGGTCTTCCAGAAGCCCAACCCATTCCCCAAGAGCATTTACGATAACATCGCCTACGGGCCGCGTGTGCTAGGCGTGAGAGACCGCCAGACTCTCGATGAAATCGTCGAGGGTAGCCTGAGGCGGGCCGCGCTGTGGGATGAAGTCAGCGGTGACCTGAGTAAATCCGGGCTGGCGTTATCCGGCGGCCAGCAACAACGGCTGTGCATCGCCCGGACGATTGCCGTTGAGCCGGAAGTTATCCTGATGGACGAGCCGTGTTCCGCGCTGGATCCAATCGCGACTCAACGCATTGAAGAACTCATGCGGCAATTGCAGTCGGATTACACCATCATCATCGTGACGCACAACATGCAACAGGCCGTCCGGGTGTCGGATTACACCGCGTTCTACAACATCCGCAAGGAAGTGACCGAAGACAAAGAGACCCGTTGGGGTGAGCTGGTCGAGTTCGCGCCGACCGAGCAAGTCTTTAACTCTCCACAAGAGCAAGAGACGGCGGATTATATTTCCGGGCGTTTCGGGTAGAGTATGGTGGCGGGGTGCATCGGCTGACGCATCCCGCCGTTATAGATTACAGGCCGGGGATATTGAGCTTTTCGTAAGTCTCCGGGCGGCGGTCATCGAAGACGCGCATATACTCCCGCACCTGCTGGACGCGGGCCAGTTCGATTTCGCCGGTCACCAGGCCGGGGTCTTCGCCCATCTCCACCACGATCTTGCCCCAGGGGTCGATAATCATCGAATGCCCGCCAAAGAGGGTCTCGCCGCTGGTGCCCGCCGTGTTGACGCCGACCACATAACATTGATTTTCGATGGCGCGGGTTATCAGCAGGTTGCGCCAGTGGTCGATGCGTGTCATCGGCCATTCCGCCGGGATAATCACCAGTTCGGCTCCTTCTAACCCATACCGGCGGAATAACTCCGGGAAGCGCAGATCATAACAGATCGCCATCGCGGTCTTACCCCAGGGCAACTCCATCACCAGCGGGGAGGAACCGGGTTGCAGGTAACGGTCTTCACTCATCAGGTGGAACAGATGAATCTTACGATAAACGCCCATCATCTGGCCGTTGGAAGCGAAAAAGGCGGCACTGTTGCTGGCTTCTTGCCCGCGCTTTTCCAGCATAGAGCCGGTGATGCTGATCTGATGTTGTTTGGCAAGCCCGGCTACCTGCGCGAATAGCCCCTGGTTGAGCGTCTGCGACAATTCTTGGGCTTGCTCTAGCGCGTAGCCACTCGGCCATAATTCCGGGAAGACCACGATATGCGCCCCGCGTTTGCTGGCTTCCTCCGTCCATTTCACCATCTGCGCGACGTTACGTTTAGGTTCACCCAGATGCACTTGCATCTGTGCCAGGGCGATTCTGAGTTTTGCCATTACGTTTACTCCTCAATAGTTGGGTTTAATCTGCCCGCCGGACTGTGAGCGACCGCCACAAGCCGACCAGTGTGCGAATGACTTCATCCAGGGGCATATCGGTCGTGTCGATTAATTGTACCGCATCACTATCGTGGATGGCCCACTCCCGGCGCAATTCACCGACGGCCAGCGCACGATCTTGTGGGTTGTGGTAACGCGCACCCATGTTAACATGCAGGCGATGCAACATCGCATCGAGTGAAATCGTCAGGCAGAAGATCGGCCCGGTGTTACGTAAGCGAGTCAGGTTTTCGCCATGCATCAACGACCGCCCGCTGACGCGAATGACGCTACGACGGCGCAGGGCTGTCTCTTGCACGATTTCAGACTCAATCGTCTTGAGCCGGGTCTCACCAAAATAAGTGCGGATCTCATCGACCGGCAGGCCCAGCCGCTCCGCGATTTCGGTTTCCACGTTGATAAACGGCATCTGTAGCTGAGACGCGATCTGCCGGCCCAAAGATTGCGCCTCTGGCCCGATGTATCCGGTGAGAATCAGGTTGCGCTCGGTAAACGGTAAAAAGCTACTCATGCGCGGTTTCCCACCCGTCATACCATGTATCGAGGATCGCGGGCAATTCTTCCAGCGTGTTGATGGCGGCATCCGGGATGACCAGACCGCTGATGAGTGGCCGGGCTTTCCCTGTCACACGCAAGATGGCCCGCATCCCGACGGCTTGCGCCCCGGCGATGTCGGCAGTTGGGTTATCCCCGATGAAAATTGTCTCGTCGGCCCGCGTTCCCAGGCAGGCCAGGGCCGATTCAAAAATGTGCGGGTGGGGCTTAAGATAGCCGTTATCCGCCGCAGAAATCCGGCACTTGGGGAAGAAGTCGCGTAGATCATGATTCCCCAGTTCAACATCGCGCAAGACCATCGGCGCGAAGGCGTTGGTCACGATACCCAATTGGAGCGATGTCTTTCGTAAGCGTTCCAACACCGGGATGACTTCGGGGAAGGCGGTGGTTCCCAGGATGATGTCCCAGTCGTAGCATTCGAGCATGGTCTCAACGGTGACCGCGCCGGCTGGTACCCCCAAAGACTCGGCGACTGCCACCAGCACCCGCCCCAGGTGCGGCGCGATGAGCGATGTGCGAGCATCCGTCCAGGCTTTCTTGGTGGCCGCGAAGTATGCCTCTTGATAGGCTTCAAAGCCGCAATCCAGCCATCCTTGTGCCGATAGATAAGCATAGACCTTCTGGATGTGGGGCATCTCGATTGTGACCCAATCTTCGTTAAAATCGCCCCAATCGATTAATGTGTCATCTAAATCAAATAAAATGGCTTTTAGTTTCATCAGAATTATGCGGCGGAACCCACCCACCCCGGCGGATGGCGGAAGCCGTTTTTCCCCTCTCGTCGTCTGGTGCGGGTGATTGTTGACATTTAAGCACATCGGGCGACAACCCATCACGCATTGTCGCCCGCCTGGTTGAATAGGCTAAGATTTGGTAAAGGCCGCCCGCCATTGCAGTAAAACTTCTTCCAGGCCGGCTTTAGCCGTTGGATATTGGAGCGTCCAGCCCAATTGTTCTTTCGCTTTGGCGTTGCTGGCCTGTGTGTTCAGCGTCAGCAGGTCGCCGGCCTGGGCCGGGATGACGGCCTTGAGCAGATTTGCCAGCACGCCTTGCGCTTCGATGCCCTGTTGCTCGGCCAGTTCTTCCAGGAAGTGCTTGGCAGAGATCGGTTCATCGTCTACCGCGTTGAACACCACGTCTTCCGGTTGCGCGTCAATCACGATTTTCAACAATTGATTGAGGTCGTGGGCTGTCACCCAATTGGCCTTGTGGGTGCCGTCGCCACAATGCACCGGGCGTCCGGCGCGGATGTCCGCGTTGATCTGGCGCAGATAAGCCTCATCCGGGCTGTAGACATACCCCGTCCGTAAGATCGTATAGCGCAAGCCGGATGCCTTGACGATGCCTTCTGCTTCAATCGCCGCTTGACGCAAAGGCGCATCCCCCGGACTCAAGCGAAAGTCTTCTGTAGCGCGTTCGCCGCCGGTATCACCGTATAAAAAGGCATGGCTCAGATGAATAAAGTAGCCGACTTCGGTCTCTTTCGCCGCTTCGACTGCGGCGCGTGTCGCGTTGACTAACATCTCAGCATCAACCGGGCTGGCTAAATAAGGCGAATGAGCCGCTTTTAGCGGCAAGAGGTGGACGACGACCGTCGCCTTTGCCATCGACAACATCCCCCGGATTTCGCCCTGACGGTCGGCATGGGCATACACCGGCAGGCCACCGTCCGACCGGATGACCAATGCGCCTTCGTTGGTGCCGGTCATCGCGGTGACGTTGTTCCCGGCCTGTTTCATCTGCCGGGTCAACAGGCGGGCCACTGGCAATGTGCCGCTCGTCAGGAAGATCTTATGATCGGGCTGTTCTGCTAGTTCGGTGTTCTCATTCGCCATGTCTCATGCACCTTTTTGGATTATCTGACGTGTGTAATCAAAACGCGCTAAAACCACCTGCGGCGGTACGCGACAATAGATAGATACTCATGCTCCCCAGTATACTATATGGTCGGTCTTCCAGCAGGTGATTTTAACAATAACATCAGATAGCAGATGCTTTAATACATGTGCAGTCGCGCGATGATCCCGCCTTCGTCATGTACCTGAGAGGCGGCTTTGCCCCGCACGAACTCGACATGCCCGCCGCATTCCATCGTCTGGATCGTCAGATCATGTAAATCGGGGACGGCATCTTGCGGCGGCCAGGGGGCCACCAGCAACGCCACCTGTTGCATTTCCAGGGCTGTTTCCACCGCTTCCCGGCCCAGCGCACTCCGCCCGCCGGCTTTGGCCTGGTTGATGATGGCTTCAACCAGGGTCTCTTCCTGGTCGCGCTCGTGCTGTTGGGCCAGCGGGAGCAAGCGCGTCAGGATGTCCTTCTCGTTGGCATTTACCGGGATGTTGGTGATGCCTACGACGGACTTCTGCAATTGGTCGGGCAGGTGAGACTCGACGTTGTGGGCGGCGCGTTCGTTCCCGCCGATGATGATCCGTGTGGTGTCTTCTTCAGCGGTTAGCTCGCGCACACGCTCCGCCACTCGTTTATGAAAACGGTTGATGTAATCGTCGATTTTGTCGTCGAAGCGATCCCGGTCGTTGCCGGATTGCTGAGTGCCGACATCGCCCTGAGTGCCCGCCGCATTACCGGGCCGGGTCTTCTCGCGGAAGTCGAACGCGAAGCGATCAGACTCCAGCGTGTCGGTTGCTTCCATATCGCCTAGGTAAGTGGTCATCAGGTTGGCTTGCTCGCTATCGACCAGCACAACCAGATACTTTTCGTATTCGTCGATCAACCAGATCAATGGTGAGACGATGATTTCCGGCCAACCGCAAGTGTTGTTGGTCGGTCGTAGGGGCAATTCATACTGCGTGTCGAATTCCGCGCCGAAGAACAAGACCAGGCCCTTACTCTGCGGGTCATAATCCGCCAGATAATCCTCGACGCGCTTGCGAATGCCCTGCCAGGTGTCGTGTTGATCGTCGGTGACATGATTATTTTCGACATCGTTGAGCGCGTTCTTGGCAAAAATCCGCCAGGCTGGGGTTTCGGACTGATTTTCGCGCAGGGCGGCATCCACCTGTAAATAGAGTGAAAATACCGGCTGATCCTTCGTTTGTTTGAGTAACTGTTTGATGTCTTTGATCTCCAGCATAAGAGAATCCTGTATGGCTTACATTATTTTTAACCTAGCAAACCAGTATAGACGCGATATAAGCAGAAGCTGAATCCAAACTTAAACATCGCTCTGTGATGTCTGAGGAATTTCCGGTTCGGTCGTGCCGGCTGGTGGTGCTGATTTCGGCACTTTGCGTTTGAAACCGCCCCCGATGGCGGTGTGGCCCTGGCCGATCACGATAAACGCCGCCGGATCAACTTCTAACACCAGTTGTTGTAACCAATTCACCTGTGGGCGAGAGATGGTGACGAACAACATATGACGCTTTTCGCCGGTGTACATGCCGGTCACTTCCCACCCGCTGACGCCCCGTTGCATCTGGTACAGGATTACGCTGGAAACATTCCAGGGGTGGTTGGTGATGATCGTCACAGTGCGGATGACGCTGGGGCCTTCCAGCATATAATCGGTCGTGTTGCCTTCTATGATGAGTGCAACCAGCGAGAACATGGCCGCTTCCCAGCCGAGAAAGGCCCCTGCCATCCCCACGACTGCCAGATTTGAATACAGGCTGGTCGTGCTCAAGGGTAAGCCATACCGGATCTGTAAGATGCGGGCAATCGTACCGGTGCCGCCGTAGGTGCCGTTACCCCGTAAGATCAACCCGCCGCCCATGCCGCTCAGTGTGCCGGCAAACACCGCGTTAAGCAGGCCATCGTTGGTTATGCCTTCCTCCGGGAAGTAAGGGATAAGAATATCGACCGCCAGTGAATACAGGATCACGACGTACAGCGTCCAGATGACAGCTTGCAAGCCGCCTAACATCCGGTACGCGATGTATAGAACCGGTATGTTGAGGATGATAAACACGACACCAATCGGGGTGCCGAAGGTAATGTTCAGGATCACCGAGATACCACTTAATCCCACCGGGGCGATCTCCGCCGGGGCGAAAAACAGCACGACGCTCAACGCGCCCAGCAGGACGCCAATCGTATTGAGCGTGATGCGATTGATGATGGTCGCCCAACTCAGCGGGATGACAATGGGGGTGCGGTTGCGGACTGCACGCATGGCGTGATCATTCCTATCTAGTTCATCGATTCAACCGGATTGTGCATCTTTCAGGCTAACTTAGCAATAAGTATTTTATGAAAAAATGCCAGCCCAGGATTACGCCCCATCCGCTGAGTAAACCACCCACCCACCGCCGCAGATCGTCAGCCATGCGGATACGACCGTAAGGCCGCGCCCTGGCCGGTCAGGGTGTAAGAACCCGTCGCCGCAGGCACCAGCACCGTCCGCCCCTGCTCGAAATCGACCTGAGTCATCCCTGCCTGTAGCTTTAGCGCACCGTCGATACAGGTCAGCGCGTGGAAGGCCCTGGCGGCGGTATCCAGCGTCAGTGTATCGCCCGCCACCAAACGATGATAATCTGTTTGAAAGAAAGGACAGGTGACGACCGGCTTATCCGGTGTCATCGTGTTGATCGTCGGGAGCGTCTCAACATTGCAGACCTGCACGCCTTTTTCGATGTGTAGCTCGCGTGGTTTGCCATCCAGCCCCACGCGCCCCCAATCGTACAGACGATAGGTCGTATCGGAAGACTGCTGAACTTCATAGAGCAGGATCCCCGGCCCGATGGCGTGGATGGTACCCGCCGGGATGAACAACACATCGTCCGGTTTTACCTTTTGCCGCACCAGTAGATCTTCTAACGTGTTCTGCTGGATGGCACGCGCCATACGGTCGCGGTCGGTGCCGGGTTGCACACCGATGACCAACTCAGACTCGGCGGTCGCATCCAGGATGACCCAGGCTTCGGTCTTGCCGCGTGGCTGACCTTCTAATTCGGCGGCCTGCGCGTCGTCCGGGTGGACCTGTACCGAAAGCCAGCGTGCCGCGTCGATCAGCTTGATGAGTAACGGAAAGCCGTCTGCCGGGTCATTGCCAGGGCCGACTAAATCCGGGCCATAGGTCGTCAGCAACGCCGCGATGCTCTGCCCGGCATGTGGGCCGTTAGCGACGATGGAGGTATCATGTAGCTCCCAGGATTCGCCGTAAGGGTCGTCAGTTGCCAATGACTTATGCAGAACCGATTCCAGCCGACGCCCACCCCACACCTTGATGTGCAATGTTGGCTCAAGTAACAGCGGATAAAGCATGGTCTGTCTTGCTCCCATCGTTCTTAACCAATGTCTATTATAATGCCACAAAAGAAGGAGAAACTTATGCGAATTTTTTCATTATTTTGGCTCATCGTCTGGATTGGGGTGCCCGCCCTGGCCCAGGAGGATACCCAGGACGAGATCTGCACGATTGATCTGAGTCAGGTCGCCGCGTTGATCGTCCAGGCGCAGGCGTCCGCCAGTAGTGGCGATCAATCGGGCGCGGTCGCCACGTTGCAGGCCATCCAGGCGCAAATTGACTTGATCCTGGTGGATTGTGCCAGCGATATAGCATCCGCGCCGGGCACGTCCACACCTGGGCCGCCCACACCGCAGGATGGCACGCCCGGCGTGGTGATTACCACCATCCCGCCGACAGCGACCCCCGCCCCCGATACCCAGTTGTACACCTCCCCGGATGCCAGCTTTTCTTTCCGTTATCCGCAATCCTGGGAGTTAGTCACGGAGGGTAACGCCGTCTTCACCGGCACCACCGCCAATGCCGCGCTGGTCATCAACCGGGCGGATGCGGTGCTTCAACCCGGTGAGCAGAGCGTGGCGGTCGTCATCGGCCCGCCGGAGGCCCTGGCCCCGACCGTCAACTTTGAGGCGACCGCCGCCGAAGTCATCGCCGCCTACCAGACGGCCTTTCTCAACGAATTGAGCTACGAGATCGACCCGGCCCAACCCGTAACCATCGCCGGGTACAGCGGCCAGCAATTCGCCTATCGCGCCGCAGGGTATGAGGGGCAATTGTCGGTGTTGGCTCTGGATCAACCGCAATTGTTCGTCTTGCTGGTGGCCGCCGCGCCCCCCGGTGAAGGTGAAAACCTCACCGACCTGGTGACGCCGATTGCCGCGTCGATCACATTGGGGTCATAAAAGATCTATGCTATCATGACCTTATCGTACTGATAAAAAGGATCAACCCTGATGCTAAAACGCACGTTTTTGAGTCTGCTGGTGCTCGTGTTGTTGGCTCTGCCCGTCGCCGCACAAGATGATGACAGCGACGAAGAGGCCTGTACCATTGACCTGACCACGGCCATCGCTACGCTACAGAGTGCCCAGGATGACCTGGACACGACCGGCGATACCGATGCCGCCCTCTTGACCCTGGAAGATGTCGAGGCACAACTGGCGGAAATCCGCGCCGGCTGTGCTACTTGGCTTGAGTTGACCGAGACGTATACTCCCGTTGATGCGATGGTCCCTTATGAGGTCAGCTACCCGGAGGGCTGGATCGTGGATGAGGACTTCGGGGTGGTGCTGATTGGCAGTTCCCAGGCCGCCATCGAGGCTTTCGACTCGTCCGATATACCGAGCATCGCAGAAGACGATTATGCCCTGGCTCTTTTCATCGACATCAATAATCTGCTCCCGCCGATTGCAGAGACCGTCACCGTTGATATTGTGATTGAAGAATTGGTGAATACCATTGGCATTGATGGTAACGATGATCTTGACTTTGAGTTATCCGAGCAGGAAAACTTCTCCGTGAACGATCAACGGGCCGCACGGGTGGATATTACGTTTGAGGTTGGTACCGTCATCCCGATTATCGCGGTCGATTATGGGGCAGGGCAAGTCATGGCATGGATAGGCATCACCACTATGGATAGCCTGGATACATTTAACGAGGTGGCGATTCCCATCATCGAGTCGTTCAGCTTTTTAGAATCTTCGCCAGAATAATCCGTCATGATTAAGCGATATATGATTGTAATGCTGGCGATGCTGTGTATGGCGTCGCCGGCCCTGGCCCAGGATGATGACGAGAGCACCTGCACGGGCGATCTGACGGACGCCATCACCGCTTTACAGGATGCGCAAGCTAACTTTGATGACTCCGGTGATGTGGAAGATCTGTTAGACGCGCTCGACGCGGTGCAGGCCGAACTCGACGTGGTCGCGGCAGAGTGCTCCGTCGTCCCACCGCTGGAGCAGACCTATAGTGCTGAGGATGTGGAAGTCGGCCTCGGCCTTCAGTTTGATTATCCGACCGGGTGGGCCATCGTCGAGGACACCGGGTTTATCGTCACCGGCACCTCGGAAGCGACAGCGAGTATCTTCAGTGGGCCAGAGGTGCCGACTTTAGATAGGGGCGAGTATGCGCTACTGGCGTTTATCCCGTACGCGGCAGAGATCATCCCGCTAGAATTCCTCACAGTGGAGGGCGTGGTCGAGGAATTGGCCGTCAGCCTCAACCCGGAGCAATCCGGTTACAGCGTGGGCGAGTTAGAGACCTTTACCATCGCGGATCGCCCGGCGGCCCGGATCGACGTCACCACCGATGTCGGCACGCTTCTGCCGCTGATCGCGGTTGAGTATGACAACCGGCAGATCGTGGCATTCTTTGGTGCGGTTAACCCGGCGGATCTTGAGATCTTTAATGCGACGGCCACCGCTATCATTGAGACGTTCGAGTTGGTGATCCTGGAATAAGATGCACGTCACAAATCTTCTGCTGACGCTGTGCATGGTGTTTCCCTTGCGGCTGGATGACGCCGCCTTCGTTCAGGCGTTTGACCTGCTGGAAGAAGCTCATGACCGGTTAAAGATCGGTGATGAAGCCGGCGGACTGCGGTTGCTTCAGCAGGTGCAAATCATCCTGGCCGATGTCATCCGCGCTGGGAACCTACCCGATGACCCGACCGCTGTCTTCCACCCGGCAGATGATACCTTCAGCTTTGAGTACCCCGCCGGGTTGATCGCGTTCCCGGCGGCGCAGGCTGTCGCGTCATCAGCCAGCACGTTAGAACGTTTCGACACGATCAACCCAGAACTCCGGCCTGGTGATTTGTGTGCGGGTGTGATCACACCGGCGGCGGATGCGTCCTACGTGGTGATCCAGGCGCAGGCCAGCGCGTTAGGGTATCATGCCGGGCCAGCCCATAACGGGGAGGCTGATGACCGCCCGGTGTGCTGGTTTCAAGTCAGCGGGGCCGGCTTTGACGCGATTGTGTTCATCCTGGAAGCCGACCCTACGGTGATGATCGTCGCGGCGGGGGCACCCGGCTCTACGCTCCAGGTGGAGCTACTGGCCCGGCACATGGCAGAGACCTTTACCTTTACGGTTTAGTGATCGGGCGTGAGTCGTCGTTGGCCCAATCCTTCCAACTGCCATCATAGACCGCCACATCTGCCACCCCGGCCAGCTTGAGCGTCAGCGCGACATAACTGGCGGATACCCCGGCGTTGCAATATGTGACGACGGTCTGACCTGGCTGGATGCCAGCTTGCTGGAAGGCATCGCGCAGGGCCAACGGTGCCGGGATGGTGCCATTATCGGCCAGTAGATCCCGGCGTGGCAGGTGGAGCGCACCGGGGATGTGGCCCTTACGCCGGGCGCGGGAGCTTTCCCCGTTGTATTCCGCCAACGAGCGCACATCAACCAATTTGACGGTGGGCGCGTCCATTTCATCTGCGATCGCGTCAGCATCACGACGCAGGGCTGGGTTCGGGCGGGGTGTGAACGTGGCCGGTTCGACCGCTGGCACGTCATCGGTGATGGGCCGGCCTTCCGCCATCCACTTGTTCCAGCCGCCATCCAGCACCGCGACAGCTTCATGCCCGTAATAACGCAAGGCCCACCACAACCGCGCCGCGAACATACTCTCGGCGTCGTCGTAGATCACGACCGGCGTCTCATCATCCACACCTAACCGTGACATAAGGGCCGCGAAGGCCGCTGGTGGGGCGACTTCCATCCCGTTTGGGCTGGTTGGATCCACGATGTCTTGCTTCCAATCGACGAATAATGCGCCGGGGATGTGCGCGGTCAGGTAAGCGTCGTGATGCGCGAAGTAATGCGGCGGTGGTTCACTGGCCGGGATGACATGCCCGCGAATATCCAGCACACGCACCGCATCCTGATTTTGGGCTAACCAGTCTGTACTGACAATTTCTGACTTAAACACCGGCCTTTTCCTCATTTCAAGTTGAATAGAGTCGATGATACCGTACCACAGGATAATCGTCAGGTAAGTAGTCTTTTCACCAGCGCGTCTTGTGGTAAGATTCGGCTATCCTGCAACGTAACCAAATACGGTGCAGGGCATCAGCTATCGACAAATTGGATAGTTCCCTATTGAGAAAGGAGAAGCGGTTGCTTCCAACCGTTAAAACGGTACGGAACCTGCCGCATCAGTTTGATGAAATCGATCTTAGTCTTGTTTGTATTGTCCCTCGGTATGATGGCCTGGCCGCAAGCAAGCCACGCGCTGATTAACATCGATGCCTGCGTGGATATTGACCCCGCCCAACCCATCCCGGAAGATTGCCTGGAAGTGATGGAAGACTTCCCGGAGCCGCGTGTGCTACCGATCAACCTGGACGGCGTGTCGTTAAATACGTATAGCTTCTGGCGTGTACAAAACACCCAGCCGCCGGTCTATAACGCGCCCGGTGGCGCGGTGACGCGCAACATGAACCCCGGCTTTAACTTCGTCAATGTGGTGGATACCAGCGTTGAAGGCTGGGTGCAGATCGAAACCGGCGAATGGCTCCAGCGTGATCTGGTCGAATATAACGATCCATCGCTGTTTACCGGTGTTCGCATCCTGGATGGGCTGGAAAATGAATTTGCCTGGGTGCTAGGTACGCTCTACACCTCGGCCTCACCGGGTGGGTCTCAGGATACAGAAAACGGGCGGCTGTTGTTCCGCTATGATCGCATCAATATCTTTGCGGAAGCCTACGATGAGGAAGGCTGGCGCTGGTATTTGATCGGCCCGGATCAATGGATCGAGCAACGGTTGGTCGCCAAAGCATTTAAGATCGAACGGCCCGAAGGCGTAGAAGGGCACTGGGTCGCGGTGGATCTCTATGAGCAGACGTTGGTCGCCTATGAAGACGATACACCGGTCTTCGCTACCCTCATCGCGACGGGTGTCCCCGGTTGGGATACGAACGAGGGTGTCTTCGAAGTGTGGGCACGGTTAGACCGCGACCGGATGAGCGGCGCGACGGGTGCGCCGGATGGCTGGGATCTGCAAAGTGTGCCCTGGGTCATGTACTTTGACCAGAGCATCAGCCTGCATGGGACGTACTGGCATGATAACTTCGGCTACCGCCAGAGTCGCGGCTGTGTCAACATGAGCATCAGCGACGCCGCCTGGGTTTATGATTTTCTGCTGGAAACAGACATGAGCCAGGATGGCGAACCGCTCAATTACGTCTATGTGCATAGTTCTGGTGAGTACCGTTCTAGCGGCGCGGCCACTAAATAAACGCGCATAAACACAGTTAACATAACGGAGATAGGTCACCTGGTGGGTGGCCTATTTGATTCGATCATTGCCGTTGGTCGCTGTTTCACTCTACAATGTGATTATGTGTTTTGCGCTGACGACGAGGGGTTCAGCATGACTGAGTTAATTGAAAAGCGCTACCGGTTAGATCAGGTGATCGGCTCTGGCGGGATGAGTACCGTCTACCGGGCCTATGATCGCCTGACCGGGCATACCGTCGCGCTTAAGCGGGTGCTGAACCCGGACGAACACGAAGCCCAGAGCAACGAAGAGATGCGGCTGGCCCTGGCGCAAGAGTTCCGTACATTGGCGAGCTTGCGCCATCCCAATATCATCAGCGTGTTGGATTATGGCTTCGATCACATCCCGTACTTTACGATGGATTTGATCCACGATGGCACCGACATCCTGACGGCGGGTTATGCTCTGCCGCCGGAAAGTAAAGTCTTCCTGCTGGTGCAGACGCTCCAGGCGTTGACGTACCTGCACCGGCGCGGCATCATCCACCGGGATCTAAAGCCCGCGAATGTGCTGGTGCTAGACAATGCCGTTAAGGTGCTGGATTTTGGCTTATCAGTCGCACACGATAATTATGATCCAGAGATCACCGCCGGTACGCTGGCTTACATGGCCCCGGAGGTTCTGCAACAATCGGTCGCCAGCGAAGCCAGTGACCTTTATGCCATCGGCGTGATGCTCTACCAGATGTTCGCCGGGAGCCTGCCGTTTAACCAGGACCGGCTTACGGATATGATCGAGAATATCCTCACGGTGCCGCCCGATATGACCCGGATGGATGCCCCACCAGCATTGGTCGATGTGACGGTCCGCCTGTTGATGAAAGATCCGTTGGATCGCTATGATAGTGCCAGCGAGGCCATCCAGGCGTTATCTCAGGCCGTTGACCGTCAACCACCACCAGAGACCGCCGCCATCCGTGAAAGTTTTCTTCAGTCGGCCCGGCTCATCGGGCGGGATGTCGAATTGTCAATGTTGGGGCAGGCCCTCAATGATGCGCTGGCCGGTCAGGGTGGCGCGTGGCTCATCGGCGGGGAAAGTGGCGTGGGTAAGACGCGCCTGGTGGATGAGGTGCGGACGTTGGGCATGGTGCGCGGTGCGCTGGCCTTACGCGGGCAGGCTGTTTCCGACGGCGGCACACCCTACCAGATGTGGCGGAGTGTGATCCGCTGGTTATGCTTGACGGTGCCGCTGGATGACCGGGAGGCGGGGGTTCTCAAAGAACAGATCGTGCGCGACATCGACACGCTATTAGACCGCGAGATCCCGCCGCCGCCATCACTTGAACCGAGCGCGACCCAGACGCGCCTGCAATCCCTGGTGGTGGATTTGTTCCGCCGGTTTGCACAGGCCGATGACAACCGCCCGATGCTGATTGTATTTGAAGATTTGCAATGGGCCGGGAGCGAAGACATCGCGTTGCTTCGCCGTCTGCTGAACGACCTCGAACGCCTGCCCGTGATCATCCTGGCGACCTTCCGCGATGATGAAGCCGCCAACCTGGTCGATAAACTGCCCGGTAGCCAGTTGCTCAAGCTGGATCGCCTGGATGAGGCCAACATCGCGGCCTTGAGCCAATCCATCCTGGGGGATCGTGGCCGCCAGCCAGAAGTGGTGAGTTTGCTCCAGCGGGAGACAGAAGGCAACGTCTTCTTCCTGGTTGAGGTCGTCCGTGCCCTGGCTGAAGAAGCCGGTACGCTCGATCAAATCGGCATGATGACCTTGCCGCAAAATGTGTTTACCGGCGGGGTTCAGCGGGTGGTAGAGCGGCGGTTGAACCGTGTCTCGCGGGAGCATTACGCTTTGCTCCAACTGGCGGCGGTCGTCGGGCGGGAGATCGACCTGGCGGTTATGGCGCATGCCGCGCCAGAAACCGACATCGACGAGTGGATCCGGGCTTGCTCTGATGCGGCAGTGATCGACGTTGGCACCACCGATGCGGTGGAGACCCGCTGGCGATTTGCTCACGATAAACTGCGCGAAGCCCTGCTGGACGACCTGCAACCGGCGGATAAACGCGCCTATCATGCTCAGGTCGCTGGTGCGTTGGAAGCGACACGGGCCGACGATCCTGCCGTGATCCCGGCCCTGGCCCACCACTGGGAGATGGCCGGCGATGTGCTCAATGCGCGGGGCTACCTGGCACAATCCGGCATGCAAACCCTCAAGACCGGCGCATATCAAGAGGCCATCGACCTGTTCGAGCGGGCCTTGCGATTTTACGACGGGGCGGAAACAGCCAGCATCCGCGCCCGCTTAGAACGTCAGCGGGGCAACGCTTACCTGGGATTAGGCCGCCTGGAACAAGCCCGCGCCGCCTTTGCCCAGGCCCTTGATCTGCTGGGCTATGGCTTGCCGGAAAAATCCGGCGCGTTGAACCTGCGGCTGGCCGGGGAGACCATGCGCCAGATCGCACGACTGGCCGGTCTGCGTCCCCGCCAGGGGGATAGTGCCGAGCATCTGCTGGATACGGCCCAGGTCTACGAGAAATTGGCCGAGATCTGCTACTTCAACAACGATGTGCTGGCCGGGGTTTATACTGCCTTGCGCGGGTTAAACCTGGCGGAGAAGGCCGGGCCGTCCCCGGCGTTGGCCCGGGCCTATGCCAGCATGTGTATCGGCGCGGGTTTACAGTCGATCCACTGGTTAGCCCGGCGTTACGGCAGTAAAGCCCTGGATCTACTCGATGTCATCGACGATGCCGCCACCCAGGCCAACGTCAACTTGATGACCGGCGTCTATTATGCCGGGATTGGTGAATGGGAGACGGCGACACACAACTTTGAGACCGCCGCGCAGATGTTCGAGCACCTGGGAGACCGCAAACGCCTGGAACAATCGTTGACCTCAATGGCTCATCTCCATGCGATTCGCGGGCATTTTGATGAGGTCATCGCGCTGAACCGGGCCGTTTTCTCCACCGCCGCCGACCGGGACGACCAGCAGATGATCGCGTCCAGCTTAATCTGGCAGGCCGCCGGGAACATCATGCGCGATGATGCGGTTTCCGCTTTAAGTGCGCTGGAAAATGCCGAGCCGCTGTATCAAAACAGCCCGGATGCCGGCCTGCAATTGACGGGTTACGGGTGTATGGCGGTTGCGCGTCTGCGGGTGCAAGATACTGATGGCGGCCTGGCGGCGGCGGTGCAAGCCCTGGCCCTGATGGAAGACGGCCCGCCGACGTCGTTCAGCGCGTTGCCGGTTTATGCCGCGCTGGCCGGATCTTTGCTGATGCTGTGGGAAGCTACCGCCGATGACCACATCCAGGCCCAGGTTGAGCGCGTGCTGACTGGCTTAGACCAGTATACCGAGATCTTCCCGATTGGTGATCCCTTCCGCAAGCTATGGGCCGGGAATTATGCCTGGTTGAGCGGTGAACCGGCGGTCGCCATGAAATCCTGGCAGGACGCGCTCAACGCTGGTGCAGAGCTACAAATGCCTTATGTCGTAGCACGGGCGCATTATGAGATCGGACGCTATACCCAGGATGCCGACCAGCGCGAGCGTCATTTAACTCAGGCGCGGCGGCAATTCGACGCGCTGAATCTGCCGTTGGAAATCAGCCGCATAGATGACCTCATCCAGCCTGGATGACTTACAACAACATACTGTCGCGGTCGCGCAGGGCGCGGATGACCTCCCGGTCAGCCTTGCCGAAGCTGTAAGTGCCGATGGTATCCAGCGTCACCCAGGCGAAATCTACCACTTCCAGGGCTTGCGGTGCTCCATCTGCCAGGGTGCAGATGAAGGCATAGAGCGTGATCTTGAAATGGGTGAAAGCGTGCTTGACGACGGCGATCTGTTCTTCGACGGTTACTGTGATGCCCAGTTCTTCGGTTAACTCTCGTTGGAGCGTCTGCGGCAGGCTTTCCCCTGGTTCTTGTTTGCCACCGGGGAATTCCCACAGCCCACCGAGCAGGCCATCTACGGGCCGCTGTGCGATGAGCAGATGCCCATCCCCCCGGTAGACGATGCCTGCCGCGACGTTGTAATGAGGGGTGGGGGCTTTCTTCTTCTTCACCGGGCGTTGCGCCTGGGTGCCGTTGGCGTAGGCCCGGCATTGTTGCCTCAGCGGACAATCCACGCAAGCCGGTGCTTTCGGCGTGCAGATCGTCTGGCCCAGTTCCATCAAAGCCTGGTTATAATCGCCCGGTCGCTCCGCCGGGAGCCAATCCTGGGCTACTTGCCACAGGTGATTTTTAGTCGCGGTCTGGGTCACATCTTCGGCAAGATCCAACAGCCGGGAAAACAGCCGGATGACGTTACCATCCAGCACCGGGGCCGGCTGGTCAAACGCGATGCTGGCGACCGCCCCGGCGGTATATCGTCCGATCCCTGGGAGCTTCTGCAAGGCCGCCGCCGTCTGGGGGAATTGACCGTCATATTCCGTCGCGATGAGACGAGCGGTTTTGTGTAAATTGCGTGCGCGACTATAATAACCTAAACCCTCCCATCGTTTGAGGACGTCATCAAGTGGGGCTTGCGCCAGTGCATAGACGTCCGGGTATGCGGCAAGAAAGCGTTGGTAATATGGGATGACGGTGTTAATCTGCGTTTGTTGGAGCATCACCTCCGACAGCCAAACGCGATATGGGTCGGGCGGGTCGGTACGCCAGGGGAGGTCAGCCCGAACACGATCAAACCATGCCAGCAACGCCGAGGAAAAATGCATGAAGCGAGTCCTTACAGGCTAAGAGATATGACGAGTCTACCCGAACACGAGACGATTTTCAGGGTTCAGTTCCACAATGGGCAAACGGCCCAGGCGATTCGCGTCAGGCCGGATGTGGCCCCGCATACCTTGATTCAAAAGCTGGGGTTAAAAACCCCCAACCCGGTGATTTTCATCAGCGGCGGGGCGTCTAAGATGTCTGACGAAGACCAACGGCAGACCCAGATGATGATTCAGGAAATTGTCGATTTCGCGCAGTCGAACGGGGCCAGCGTGATCGACGGCGGCACCGAAAGCGGCATCATGAAGATGCTGGGTGATACCCGTGATGCATCCGGCGGGACGTTCCCGCTGGTGGGGGTGTCGCCATTGGGCCGCATCACCTACCCAGGGTATCAGAATCCGCGCCAGCAAGCCGAACTGGAAGACAACCATTCGCACTTTGTGCTGGTCGATGGCGACGAATGGGGCGACGAATCGATGACAATCATCCGGCTGACGTATGCGCTGTGTGGTAACGGATCGGCACCAGCCGTCGGCTTGTTGATTAACGGCGGCAAGATCGCCATGCAAGAGATCTACCTGGCCGCCACCCGGCAGGGCAACCGCCAGCCGATGCCGATTATCGTGCTGGAAGGCAGTGGCCGCGCCGCCGATGAAATTTCGACCGCCTTCCGTACCGGGCGCACCAGCCAGCGCATCCTTAAGGCCATCCTGGCCGGTGGGGATATTCAACTGGTGGGGACGGTCGAAGGGCCGGGTAAGCTCCGCCAGAAGTTAGAACAAAAGTTTAAGAGATAGGGAACCCCATGCGATTAAGCATCATACTATTGATCTGCTTGATGCTGGCTGTGCCAGCCTGGGCACAGGATGAACCAGTGCCGCCGACTGATGATCTGGAAGCATTAGTCGAACGGGCGGAGGCCGCCGCACAACGGGCCGAGACCGCGCTGGAAGAGATCACCATCGTGGAAGAAAAGGCCAATGAAGCAGTCGGGCTGGCCGGTGATCTGTTCGGTTTATTCGAGGCGATGTCGGCCCTGGTCGGTATTGGCGTGCCGTTGGGCGTGCTGTTGGCCGGTGTGATCGGCTTCCGCCGCCTGGAACAAGCCAACAAAGAATTGCGCGAGGCCCGCGAACGCTTCGAGCAAGAGATGAGCGAGAAAAGCCGCGAACTCGACCACACCCGCATCCAATTAGAAGCCGCCATCACCGAGCAGAGCAATCTGGCAGAAGCCCAACGCGGACGCGCCACCTCTGCCAGCATCGCGTTATCGTTGTTGCTCGTTGGCGAGCGACAATATCGGGCGCAGGATTACTCTGGGGCATTGGATACTTACGAACGGGCGATGAAACTCGACCCGCTCAACCCGATCACGCATTATCGCATCGGCTACGTCAACACGCAGATGAGCCAGCTAGAGGCCGCCAAGACCGCGCTGGAACGGTCGATTGAATTGGATGAAGACTTCTTGCCCGCGCAGGCCGCGCTGGGTTATGTCTTCCGCCGCATGGGCGACCGCATACATAAGGAAATCGACCGCTTGATTGAGGCTGGCGTCAGCAAAGACTCGCCAGACATCACCCGCCTGATTACAGAGCGTGACCGCACCTACATCAAATCTGAAGGAAACTTCGTCGAGTCGTTGGCACAGTTGCCCAAGCTGGTCGATGAAGACGGCGAATCCTGGTGGGGGTCGCTTGGCGGGTTGTATCGCCGGCGTGGCCAGACTCAGCAAGCCATCACGGCTTACGAACGCTGTACCCAGGTCACGCCGCAATCCTCCTATCCCTTTAGCAATCTGGCATTGCTCTATGCGGAAGTGGGCGACCTGGAAAAGATGCAAAAGATGTATGATCGGGTAGAAAAATTGGCGTTCGGTGAGGTGCAGGCCGATGTCGATAATTACTGGGCTTATGCCGATTTGATCGTGGCGCGGCTGGCCCAGGGCAAAGTTGATGCGACCTATGATGTGCTGAATACTGCGCTGGAAACCGCCCCGTCTGATTCGCCGTTCATGATCGAATCGTTGATTGACACCTTGCGCCGCTTGCAGACCTATCTCAAAGATGATCGGGTAGATACGATTGATAAGGTCATCAGCGAGATCAAGACCTTCGTCAATCAGCGGGAAGAACGGTTAGAAGAGTCCGAAGAAATTGTCGCCAAGCTAGCCGGGGACGACTCAACCGCTAATACCGGGGAATGATGACGTATCGGGCGGTTCTACCACGAACCGCCCGGATGATTGCTACAGGTCGTAGATAGCGGTGTATTTATCACGCAGATAGGTCAGATACGGCTTGGAGTCAATCGGCCCGCCGGTGACGCGCCGTGTCAACTCGTCTGTTTCGAACTTGCGCCCGTGCTGGTAGATATTTTCTTTCAGCCAGCCGTGTAGTGTATCGAACTTGCCTGCGGTGATTTCCTGCGGGATGGTGGGATGCGCGGTAATGGCCTGATTATAATATTGCACCGAGAGCAGGTTCCCCAGCGCATAAGTCGGGAAGTATCCCATCAGCCCGGCAGACCAGTGAATATCCTGCAACACGCCGAGCGCGTCATCCGGCGGCGTCAACCCCAGGAAGGCTTCGAAGCGGTCGTTCCACTCACGCGGTAGATCTTTGACCGCCACCCGCCCGTTAATCAGGTCATTTTCCAGTTCAAACCGGAGCATGATATGCAGGTTATACGTCGCTTCGTCTGCCTCTACCCGGATGAACGACGGCTTCACCCGGTTGATCGCCTTGTAGAACGCATCCAGCGAAACATCCGCCAGGGCCGGGAAGCTGGCCTGTAGCTTGGGGAAGGCCCACTGCCAGAAGCCGTGACTGCGCCCGACGATGTTTTCCCACAAACGAGATTGTGATTCGTGGACGCTCAACGAGACGCCCGTCCCCAGGATGGGGTCGTCCAGGCGTTCAGCGATGCCTTGCTCGTACATGCCATGCCCGGATTCGTGCATGGTGCCGAACAAGGCCGGGTTCAGCCATTCCGGGTCGAACCGGGTCGTCAGGCGCACATCCCCACGAGAAAAATTCGTGCAGAACGGATGAACCGCGACATCTTGCCGTCCGCGTTCAAAGTCGAAGCCATACTGCTTGATGACCATCTGCCCGAAAGCCCGCTGGCTCTCCACGTCGAACGGCTGATGCAAAACCGCGTCGTCCACACGATCACTCACCGCAGAGATCGCGTCGATCAGGTCGATCAAGCCGGGTTTGTGCGCGGCGAAAATCGCGCTGATGGTCTCGGTGCTCAAGTCGCGCTCGTATTCGTAAATCAGCGCGTCGTAAGGGTTGCTTTCGTAGCCCAGGTATTCCGCCGTCTTCAGCTTGAGATCAACGATCTGCGTTAAGCGATCTTGAAACAGCCTGAAGTCCTTCGCTTCTCTCGCTTTGGCCCAGTCTCGTTGTGCCAGTGATGTAATCCGCGCCATCTCCGCCACATGATCCGCCGGGAGCCGGGTCGCCAGTTCATAATCCTGCCGGGTGACTTTCAGCAGGCGGGCTTCGTCCGAATCGGGGTCGGCATCGGCCATTTCGGCTGTCGCGCTCTCGATCAACTGGCCGACGGCTTCATCGGTGAAGCGTTCATGCCGGATGCGCTGTAACGTCGCGATCTGTTCGCCGCGTGCCGCCGCGCCTCCATCTGGCATGTAGGTCTCTTGATCCCATTCCAAAACGGCGGCGGCGTGTTCCAGGTTACGCACTTCCGCCAGCCTCTTCATTAAGTCTTGATATGCCATGTTCGCCCTCATCGTGATGTCGTATCGAATACAATTATACCGTGATTGCTAGTCGATGATATTGGTAAAGGCGAGAGCAATCAAGCTCGCCCAGGCTTTCAGATCAATACCAGAATTAGTCCGGGCATGAAGTCGTTGGATGCCCATC
>DAOTTZ010000083.1:0-1964 GCA_034437535.1 Anaerolineae bacterium
AATAGCGTCTATAACCTTCACCGTGGAATTTTACTCGAGGATTATGGCGGGTCATTGGATGTGTCGATCAGTAACAACATTTGGCAGACCCATGGTGGTGCAATCAGCGAATGGGGCTCGACCGGACGTTTTATGTTCAGTCACAATCTCTATGCCACTAATCCGTGGACCTACGAGTCCGAGCCCGGCCGCCAGATCGGTCCGGCCAACTGGGCTGATCCGGACAATGGCGATTTTTCTCTCACCGCCCACAGCACCCTGGCCATCGATCAGGGAGATGCCGGTGCCGGCATCAGTTGGGATGCGAGCGGTCAGGTACGCAGTGACGGCAGTCCGGATATCGGCTGTGACGAGTCTGCTGTGGCCGCTACCACGCGCTGGTTTGTGGCCACAGATGGCGATGATAACAGCGGCATCGGCTCTATCGATAATCCTTTTGCAACCATCGAAAAGGCAGGAGAGTGGACCACACCGGGTGACACCCTTTATGTGCGCGGCGGCACCTATGGAGGGTTCAAACACACTTATGGCGGCGCCTCGGGTACGGCTGCCGAGCCCATTGTTATCACAGGCTATCAGCAGGAACAGCCCGTTTTTGACGGCACGGGCGTGAGTGTGGCAAACAATGAAGGGTTGTTCAGCGTTGTGGACTGGGATCATACTCTTGAACACATTATTGTCGACGGGCTGGAGATCTGTCATTCCAGCGGCCGGGGATTGACCTGGTTCGATTGTACGGATTTGATCATACGAAACTGCAGCATTCATCATATTCAATATAATGCCATCGGTGGATATGGTCATCGAATATCCATCGAGGGTAATCATGCCTGGCAGGCGGCATTGGTGAATACCAACGGTAGTATGCTGCCGGGCGGCTGGCCGGGTGTGATTCAATCGAGCGTGAGTTGGCGGGATGGCACCCATCCCAGCGAGTATGTGATCCGTAACAACAAGGTGCACGATTCGTGGGGCGAAGGCATCATTCCCGGACAATGCAACAATACCCTGGTGGAGGGTAATACCGTCTATGATCTGTTCAGCGTGCATATTTATCTGGACAAATCCACCAATGTCACGGTTCGTAATAATTACCTGTATACCACCAACCGGCTCTATGATCGCAGCGACAAGGGCTATCCGGCTACGGCGATTGGATTGGCCAATGAAGAATCGCCTTATGCCACGGATACGCCTTTGCAGGATATCCACATCTATAACAATATCATCCATGGCTGTGGCCGCGGCATCAGCTATTGGCAGGATCCGGCCAATACCCGCAGCGCCAACACCTATATCAATGTGAGCTGTTTTCACAACACTATTATCGATCCGGTCAGGCAAAGCATCTGGATCGATGAGGTGCCCAGTGGCACGACCCAACCCTCCGGCTGTCAACTGCGAAACAATATCATCGAGTCCGGACAATATCAGGCTCTTTTCAATGATCTGGCCGCCTGGACATTCAGCCATAACGATTGGGTGGATGGCGTGCCTGCGTTTGCCCAGGAGCCAAACAGTTTCAGCCTGGATCCGCTGTTTGTTGCACCTGTCTTGGCCGGCCCGATCGACGGGTATGAGGTGCAACCGTTGTCACCGGTGATCGATGCCGGTGTGGTGGTCAATCCGGCAGTGGCTGAAGATATTACCGGCACCTCGCGCTCGGATGATGCGGTACCGGATATGGGCGCGTTCGAGTTTTTGGCTGATGGCGTCATGGTACAGCTCAAAGCGTTTCTGCAGGGACCTTTTGATGCGACCGGCGACACGATGACCACCGATCTTATCGATGCGGGTTTGTTGCCACACGAGTCGCCGTTTGCCGGGGATCCGGTTTCCCTCACGGCCTTTCCCAAAGATTCAGCCGATTTTGTCGATTGGGTGCTGGTCGAGTTAAGGGATGAGATCAGCAAAGCGGTTTTGGCACACCAGAGCGGATTTGTGCTGAAAAACGGCTCGATATT
>DAOTTZ010000084.1:0-15198 GCA_034437535.1 Anaerolineae bacterium
GTTGCCGATGAGTTCAAACAAAACATGCCCATCGTATTCGACGAGCATTTACCACAGTGGAATTATCGAGCCGCACCAAACGGTGACGTTATTTGATTACTATTCCTAAACGACATTTTGACGGTCAGTCAGTTTAATGCGGGTATGATGGTGTTCAATCCACAACACCTCATGCTGGAAACTTACTGGCAAGACCTGATCGAAGAAGTCCAGACGATCTACCCGAACCACCATTTCGCCGCCCAGTTTGAGTCATCCAAACAACCTTACCGGTGGGATGAAAATTTGATGCGCCATTTATTGCTCAACCTGATGAGTAACGCGGCCAAATACTCACCAGCTGGCGGCACCATTGAGTGCCAGTTGGCCTACCAAAACCAAAAGGCTATCTTAATCATCGAAGATCACGGGATCGGCATCCCGCAAGACGATCAAGCTCAATTGTTCGCCCCATTCACACGGGCGACCAATACCGGCCAGATACGTGGGAATGGGCTGGGGTTGACGATTGTCAAACATGCGGTAGACGCACACCAGGGGACTATCGAACTAACAAGTGCCCCTGATGAGGGCACCCGTATCGAGATTGAACTGCCCTTGCGCGTCTAAAGCTGGACGATCTTCTGCGCGACCCGCAACTGACGCGGCAAAATCGGCAGGAATTCGATCAATGTGCTGTATTTGTCGCTGTTGTCTTTTTCTTGCAAGAAGCGGCGCAACACACTGACCATGCCCGGCAAAACGGACATCCCACGTACTTTACGCTCCATCAGTATAAACGAGCGATATTCCTTCTCATCCACGTAATCTTCCAGGTACATTGCCACTGCCGCAGAGATAAACAGCGTGGTAAATTGATCTTCCCAGGTCGGATGTTGTGCCTTGAATTGATCGCTAACGGGAAGCTCGTTTGTGACGATGGTCTTCATCACGTCAATGTGTGCGCGAAGATACGCCTTGAGCAATTCCCGCCCGAAAACATTGATCGCCGCCCGGTAAGACTGCGTTATCATGGTCGCTTCATCATACGGCCAGGGCGGGCTATCACCCCAGGCCAGCGGCGGCGGGGCTATTGCCGTCAATAACCCACCCATCTTAAAGCCCACATCGTAATCCGTCGGATAACTGATCGTCGGCACGAATGTCAACGTCTCACTGATTGGCCCGACGAATTGTTCAAAAAATGGCTTGAGTTTAACGTCCTGGAAGGCATTTTGCGCCTGTTTGAGGGCCTTTGACCATAATTCGTCATTACGTTGCCAGAAGTCTATCAAATCGGCTTTCTGGACGAAATCTTGCAGATGCTTGTTATAGTCAGGCGGTGCCCAGGGTGGCAGAGCCGTGATCGTTAGATCCGGCCAACGCATTAAGGTGACCAACGCGAACAGAGCCTCTATCGGCGTGTTTTGATCCAAGAGAGTCTGGGTCGCCGTCACTGCCGGGTGTGCTTTGTGCTGGCCGAGGTATTTGCGCGTAGCCCGTGCATGGACATGAGTGCCGTGCGGCTTGAGCTTTTGCGCTTTTTCGGGATATGTTGTTGCCGCTAAAACCGCTGACATCAACCGAATACGGTCGTCCAGCTTAACCTGTACGTCACTCATTGGGTTATCCTGAAGTCAAGGCAGATGAACTATCTTATTCTAAAGTGACTCGCCAGGTTCGGCAAGCGAACATCAAGCAATATCGTCACGTTTTAACAATATCGTGTTATCATGCTTGAGGATTGGTCTCAATAGTCCATGAGGAAATTACTGCATGCGCGTTGCCCTTTTTACGGAAACCTTCCTGCCCAAACGTGACGGCATCGTCACGGTCATCTGCCTGTTGTTAGATCATCTGGCTAAGCGTGGCGTCGAGTCGGTCATCGTCGCCCCGTCGGTTGATCCAGAATTGGGTGAAATGATCGACCAGTATGCCAACACCGAAGTGATCCGCATACCCAGTCGCATCCCGTTTCCGATCTACAACGAACTCAAGATCAGCCCACCCAACCACGCCACCTACGACCGGCTCAAGCAATTCGACCCGGATGTAGCCCATTTCATCCACCCGGTGCTGGTGGGCGGCTTCGGCGTGCTGATGGCGAAACGACTCGGCATCCCGAATTTGACATCATTCCATCTGGATTTTTCGCAGATGAGCAAACACTTTACGTTAGGGCCGCTTAAACTCGGCTTTCTGGAAAATGCCATCAACCGCTTTACCCGTGCGACGTTCAACATGGCCGATTATACGCTGGCCCCCTCTCGCTTGATCCAACGTCAATTACTGGATATGCGCGTCAAGCGAGTAGGACTCTGGAAGCGCGGGGTGGACTCCGAACGGTTCAATCCGCATTTTTATGATGCTGACATGCGCCACCAATTGAGCGACGGCCACCCGGATGACCGGCTCTTACTGTATGTAGGCCGCTTGAGCAACGAAAAACGCATCGACCATCTGCGGGCGATGCTGGAGCAAGTCCCCGGTACCCGGTTGGCTATCGTCGGGGATGGCCCAGCCCGTGACTCGTTGGAGGCGCATTTCGCCGGTCTGCCAGTGAAGTTCATGGGCCGGTTGACCGGTGTGCCACTTTCGCAGGCTTACGCTAGTGCAGATGTCTTCACGTTTGCCAGTGCGCTAGAGACGTTCGGGCTGGTCGTGGTGGAAGCGATGGCGGCTGGTCTGCCGGTCGTCTCATCACAGGTCGGGGGCATCCCGGATGTCGTGCAAGAAGGTGAAACCGGTTTCACCTTCCCGGTCGATGATACCGCCGGGTTGGTTGCCGGGGTGCGTCAGGTCATCGCGGATGACGCGACAATCACCCGTATGGGCCAGGCCGCCCGCACCTACGCCGAAACCCAGAGCTGGCCGGCCATGATGGACGAGGTGATCGACCATTACGCCCGGCTCATCAAGACCAATAACATGACACGCGCCCTGGCCTAGCCGTCCTGCATCAATCTACATTAAGATAGAGGGCATGACTGAATCAACCTACATCTCGCCATCAAGAGGATGCCTGGCGCATCTGGTGGCTTTTCTCTGTACGTCTTACCTCATCGTGATGGTGATCTACCTGGTTCTGCGCCTACTGCTAGGCGGGGGAATCTGGCCGTTGGGCCTGCTGAATGCGTTCGCCGTCTATACCTTTGCACCGCTCCTGGTTTTACTTCCACTGGCGATTTTACTCAGCCTGTGGCGAGAATTTGCCCGGTTGGGTTTGCTAGGTCTGCTGGCCGTCGTCTGGTTCGGGCCGTTCTTCCAGCCGAACAGTATGCCAGCCCCCGGTGATGGCACCATTGTCGAAATCGCTACATTGAACCTGAACGGTGAACAGAATGATGACCTGGATGCGGCGGCCCGCTGGCTACTCGATACCACGCCACACATCGTGCTGATCCAGGAATACCCGGCCCAGTTTGATCCTCAGCGGGAAGCCCTGAGTACCATCTTGCCGGAGTTCACGCTATTGGCGGATAACCGCGCCATCTTAGCCGCTTATCCAATCATCCCTGGTGAAAACGACACCCTCATCGTTGAAATCAACGGCCAACCCCTGACGTTGCTCAATGTGCAGGCTCCGCTTCCGGTGGATGATCCAACCGTGACCAATGTCTCCGCCATTGATTACATAACCACCTACGACGAGACCGCCCGCGACCGTTATTTGGATGCCCTGCTGGAACAGATCGAGACATTGGACACGCCTTATATCGTCGGCGGAGACTTCAACCTCAGCCAGCATTCGATCCGCTATGGAGACCTGGCCCTGCAAATGAGAGACAGTTACCGCGCAACCGGCAGTGGCCTGGGGGCGACATGGCCGGTGCATCCCCTGCCACTCATCCGGGTAGATTATCTATGGTACAGCACCGGCTTGCAGGCACTTTCCAGCACCATCGGCCCGGATGTCGGGAGTGATCATCTGCCGTTACTGGTCTCATTTGAACTGTTGCCCGATGAAGGGGTTGAATAATGGATTTTCTGATTGATCTGCTGGTGTCCCTGACCGGCGTCTTGATCGTCGGTTATATATTAGCCGCCGCCATCCGCACCTTCGTATTGCCACGCGGGGAAGATGTGTGGCTCACCCGTTGGATCTTCCGAGCTGTGTATATTCCGTTTCGCTGGTGTACCCGCCGCACCCGAACTTACGATCAGCGTGACCGCATCCTGGCATTATTCGCCCCCACCGCCCTGCTGGTAACCCCGGTCATCTGGGTGACGTTAATCATCCTGGGGTATGCCTTGATCTACTGGGGCATGGGCGTCCGCCCGATGGAAGCCGCCATCACACTCCGCGGATCATCCCTGCTGACGTTGGGGACTGTGCCGTTCATCGCCCTGCCGATTACGCTGGTCGAATTTAGCGAAGCGATTATCGGCCTGGGGTTGGTCGCATTGTTGATCTCTTACTTGCCGACCATGTACTCCATGTTTTCCCGCCGGGAAGCACAGGTGACCATGCTCGAAGTCTGTGCCGGTGCGCCCCCCGCCGCGCTGGAGATGATTAAACGACTGCATCGCGTTCGCGGGCTGGATCCAGCTTTGCTTAATCAGGTCTGGACGGATTGGGAGATCTGGTTCACCGAGTTAGAAGAGAGCCATTCGTCCCTGTGGCCGCTGGCATTTTTTCGCTCGCAGAACCCAAAACGCTCATGGATCACCGCCGCTGGCACCGTGCTAGATGCCGCCGCATTGGTCGATTCTACCGTTGATATTGACCGCGACCCGCAATCAAACCTGATGCTTCGCGCCGGGTATCTGGCACTTCAGAGCATCGCAACCACCTTCCGCATCCGCTACGACCCGGCCCCCAATCCTGGTGATCTCATCAGCATCATGCGTGAAGAGTTCGATGAAGCCTACGACGAGCTAAAAGAAGAAGGCATCCCGGTGCGTACAGATCGCGAGCAAGCCTGGCGCGATTTCACCGGTTGGCGCGTCAACTATGACCGGGTGCTGTTGCATCTTGCCCGCTTGATTGACGCGCCTTATGCCCGTTGGGTCTCTGATCGTTCGATCCCTGGCGACCGCGCCTATCAACAGCAGAAGGGCCATACCATCTTGCCGAAGGGCGACTGAACCTTTTCTTCGATCTCCCCCACCGCTACAATGACCCTGAATTCGACGGTATGATGTGATGGTTTATGGCTAGACGTTGGTTGACATTAATTGGAATCGTGGTGCTGGTCGCCGGCATAGACCAGGTGACCAAAGAATGGGTGATCGCTAATATCGCCCTCTACGAGTCGATCACACCGATCCCGGCTTTGGGTGATTTCTTCCGCCTGACGCACAGCTTTAACACCGGCGCGGCCTTCGGTATCTTCCCAGATGCGGGTGACCTGTTCCTGGTTTTGTCGATCCTGATCGTGTTCGTGCTGTGCTACTTTTACCAGCGCATCCCGGCAGAAGGTGTGTTTACGCGGGTTGGCGTCGGCTTGGTAATCGGCGGCGCATTGGGCAACATCATCGACCGCATCCGCCACGACCATGTGACCGACTTCATCCATTACACCATCCCGGATTTAATTTCGAATGTATCCAACCTGGCCGATCATGCCATTGTGTTGGGTGTTCTGCTCATCATCGCAGATAGCTTCCGCTTAGAGCGCATCGAGAAAAAACAAACCGCCCCCCAATCAACAGGGGAAAATCCACCAACTGACCCACCAACGACCTAAAACCGACTATAATGTAAATTATTCGTGTACCATTCACACACTATTGAGGAGACATCAGACAATGTTGAGAAAACTTAGCTTAATCGCATTGCTTGGTACCATGATCCTGGCGGCTTGTTCACCCACAGGCGATACCCAGGACGACCCGGAAGCGGTGCAGAACTTCTTCCCGACCTTTGAAAATTACCAGATCGAAGAATCAACCGACTTCCAGAATACCGTGACCGGTGCGTTAACCGCCGCTGGCATCGCCTCCGGCAATGTCTTCGCCTCCGGCATGATCCTTAAAGTCGATGACTTCATCGACTGCTACCGTGATGTCGGGGCCTTCGACGCACGAATCTTCATCGAAAATCCATCGTCAGAGTTGATCCAGGACGGCATCCGCGCCCCGATGGCGGGTGTGCTGGCGATCATCAACCAGGATCGCGCCCTGGAAAACCTGGGGCCATGCCTCACCCGAAGCCCGCTAGGCGGAGCAGAAGCACAATCCAACACCCCAGAGCCGTGCATCGGCAGTGGCGAGTTCGAGTTCAGCGGCGATACGATCAGTTATATCTACGCCGCGACCGACCGGGGCTTATGTGGCATGTTCGACCAACACTTTGCCCAGTACCAAACATCCGGCGGATAAATAACACCTGCCACACGCTACACTCAGAGGGCGCAAGCGGTGCGCCCTCTCATCATGTTAAAAGCTGATGGAGTTTCCCCCATGCGTTGGATTAGCCTGCTTGCCCTCTGCCTTATGTTGACCGTCGTCCAAGCCGATGAGACCCAACAACCTGATGACGACCCCTACATCCTGGCCGACCGCCTGGGCATCGCTCATATTTCGACCACAGGCCGCCCCACCGACGAAAGCCGTTATGAAAAAGCCTTAGAAATGGGCGCAGGGTGGAACCGCTGGCCGCTCTATTGGGATCGAGTCAATGCAGAACCAGACGTATGGGATTGGGAAATCTACGACCGGCAGATCATGAATGACCTGCGTCATAACCTGCAACTCAACGTCATCTTGATCGGCGTGCCAGAGCGTGAGCGTGACGGCGACGTGATGCGCGGACTTTACGAACCGATCTTCGATGACGAAAGCGACATCCCCGGCGAAGACAAAGCCCTCAACCCGGCGAATCCCTGGGTCGGCTTTGTCCAGGCGACTGTCGCCCGCTATAAACCCGGTGGTGACCTGGCGAAGACCGGGCAAATTCCCCTGGGAACAGGGGTACAGGTGTGGGAGATCTGGAACGAACCTGATTTCGAGACCTTCTGGACGGGGACCGCCCGTGATTATGCCCGCCTGCTCAAGATCAGTTACATCGTCATTAAACAGGAAGACCCCGAAGCACAGGTGATGTTCGGCGGCTTGCTCTACCCCACCGAAGATAACTTCATGGCCGCCGTGCTGAACATCTACACGGGCGAAGCCGACCGACCGGAGGATCAATGGTACTTCGACATCGCCGCCGTCCATAGTTATGCCGATCCCTGGCGCAGTGGTTGGATGGTGCTTTATGTGCGCCAGACGATGATCGCATTCGGCTTTATGCGTCCCATCTGGTTGAACGAATCCGGGGTGCCGGTGTGGGACGATTACCCAGGGCCAACCTGGGCACCCGATAGCCTGAACCGCGCCACCGTCGAGCAACAAGCCTATTATTTCGTCCAGAGCACCGCCCTGGCCTGGATTGAAGGCGCAGACAAGGTGTTCTTACACCAACTCTTTGACGATTGTGGTGACCAACCTGCTGGCACGAATTTCGAACCGCATGACGGCGAGCTATGTGATGAAGAAGACGAAGATAACATCTGCTTTGGGGATGCGCACGGCGCGTATCGTAATCAGCCGGATTCAGTCTGCTTCTCTAACAGCGTCTTGCCCGGCACAGCCCGGCCATTGGTTGGAGCGTATCAGCTTGTCGCGGAGATATTCGGCCCGGAACCCTTTGTGCCGGGGGAACGTCTGCCGGTGGGCAATCGCTTCTATGCCCTCAGTTTTGAGCGTCCCGCTTCCACCGAACGCATCGTCGTCATCTGGAATCGCACGACAGAAGAACAAATTCTTGAATTACCAGCGGTCGCCCCAGGCGGGAGCCTCTACGCTATAGACGGTATGACCCGCATAACCGCCGACGAAAACGAAAATTACAGCATTACCCTGCCCCCCGCCGCTGAGGACATCGACACGACCGAAGATGGCCGACCGGCTATCGGCGGCGAACCGTTTATCCTGGTCGAATCACGCGGGTAATTCCTGCCGTTCGGTCGCCAACCAATCATCAATCAACCGGCGGGCGGCGTCTTGCGTCTTCGCGGTGTGGACGTTGGCCGTCGCACGCGGGTATAACCGGCGGAAGACTTCAAACATCGAGCGGATCACCGCGTTGACGCCGACAAACACGATTGGCCCGGTCCCTTGCGGGGCCATCCCGGCCACACGCCGCGCATGACCCAGTGTAGCCGGACTCCAAATCGGATCAGGCAGATTAACACCCTGGCTGACATCAACAATGGCGGCAGAGAACGCGCTCGCCTCATCTTCCGAAATCGCGTAAACTTTTTCCAACACTGCATGGAACTCGTCCCACGTCCAGCGGGCAGGCACCACCGCCAGGATCGTCACCTGCTCGTCATCATCCCAATACAACTCGATACCCATTCTTACACCCATTATGTTTACATTATTTTGAATGATATAAACACATCGGCATGAGAACCGGGTGAACGGTGCCTAACGGAACTCCATTTCTGCCCGGACTGTTTCCAGCAAGGTCTCTGCTTTAAGCTGGCCCAGAGTATAACACGGCCCGCCCAGCTTATCCGCCAGCTTGGTCGCTAACCCCTGGTCGAAAGCGACATGCTCCATGTTGATCGTCACCGTGCGGATGTTCTCGTCACGGATCATCCGGGCGATCTTATGCGCTTCATCTTGCGGGGAAAGTTGGTCGCTCACCGAGACATTTCCGGCCCCATCGGTCAACAAGATCATCATCGGCATTACGTCCGGGTGCAGGGTTTTCTCTCGCCTGATGACATCGTAAGAGAGCAATAACCCGGCAGAAAGCGGAGTCTTACCGCCCACCTGCACATCACTGAGGGCTTGCTTGGCAAGTGTCACGCTGTTCGTCGGCGGCAAGACGAGATGAGCGCGATCTTTGTTAAAGACCACCAGCCCGACCCGATCCCGCCGTTGGTATGCATCCGTCAGCAAGGACATGATCGCGCCTTTGGTAGCCTGCATCCGTTCGGAGACAGCCATACTCCAGGAGGCATCCACCGTGAACAAGATCAAGTTCGCCGCCCGGCGCACCCGCACCTTCCGCTGGAGGTCGCCACGGCGTAAGGCATAGGCCATGCCACTTTCTTCCTTTTGTGCTTCTCGCCGCTTCTGGAACGGTGCGGCGGCGCGGAGTGTGGCATCAAACGCGATGTCATCGGTACGATTGCCAGCCGGGCGGGCCTGGATGTAACGCCCCCGCTTGCGATCTGTACGGGTGTAACTCCGCCGGCCACTTTGCTTGCGGGTTAACTTATCCAGTTGCGTGTTGAGCTTACGCGGGTTGAACTCCGCGCCGCTGTTGACCTGTTGGCCGCCATCCCACCAATTTGCATCCTGGTTCTGGAAGACATTTTGCGGCGCGGCGTCACTGTTGATGTCTGGGGCTTCCTGTGTCGCTTCGCTTTTATCTACCGGCTGGCTTTTTTTTTACCGTCGGCTTTCTGGTCGGTCGAAGTCGGCGAGTCAGACGGCTCACCGTCTTCGTCTTCGGCCTGGGCTTCCATCTGTGCCATTTGATCTGACAGCGCGTTCATATCCACCTGAGCATCAGAGAACGGCCCGCGCTTTAGACGATGCGGGATCGCAAGTTCAATCGCCATGAGAATGTCATCCCGGTTGACCTGACGCCGCCCTTCGAAGGCGGCATGTGCCCGCGCCGTCTTGAGAATTACCAGGTCGGCCCGGTGGCCGTCGATCTGCATACTGCTGGTCATCAACGCGATGAGCCGTAGATCCCCGCGTGTGTATTGCACCTCATCAATGATCTGCCGGGCGGCCAGAATTTGATCGCGCAGGGTTGTCTCACGTTCTTCCCATTGCTCCCGGAATTCGTTAGGATTATCTTCAAACGCGATATGCCGCTCTAAGATCTCCATGCGGTCGGTCGCATTGGTGATGCCGTGTACCTCGGTCGAGAGCGCGAACCGGTCGAGCAATTGCGGTCGCAAGTCGCCCTCCTCCGGGTTCATCGTGCCGATGAGAATAAACCGCGCCGGATGGCTAAAGCTAATCCCTTCACGCTCGACCACATTCACACCCATTGCCGCGCTATCTAATAGCAGATCAACCACATGATCATCCAGCAGGTTGACCTCATCAACATAGAGGATGCCACGATGGGCAGAGGCCAGCACGCCGGGGTCAAAATGCCGTTCACCCCGCTGGATGGCTTTCTCAATATCCAGCGTGCCGACCACCCGATCTTCGGTCGCACTCACCGGCAGATCGACAAAGCGGGTGCGGCGGGTTTCTACCGGCATGTCCTGGTCTTTGCTATAGCGGTCACGCGCATAATCAGACCAGGTATCGGGCCGGTCAGGATCATCATTAAACGGTGATCCGCTGATGACCTCAATTTCCGGCAGGAGTACCGCCAGCGCACGGGCGGCGGTTGATTTGCCGGTACCCCGCTCGCCCCGGATCAAAACCCCGCCAATTCGCATATCAATCGCGTTGAGGATCAAAGCGCGCTTCATGCGCTCCTGGCCGACGATAGCCGTGAATGGGTATACCTGCGCTCGTCTAGTCGTCATCTTATCGTCGTCTTTCGTCTGTCAACATCTTGTTCTGGCATTATATCGCCTGCCTTAAGGGGCTGACAATAACCGATCACTTCGGATACCCGACCGACTCCAGGGCACGCGCCGCTGTGATGTCCTTCTCAGTAACTTTGCTCCCGGCGTCGTGTGTGGTAAAGCTCACCTTTACCTTGCGCCAGGTGATGAGCATATCGGGATGATGATCCAGCCCTTCGCACAACGTCCCGGCGGTGGTCGCAAAGGCCAACCCACCGACGTAAGAGTCAAACTCATACGTCTTCGTAATCATATCGTTATCCAATGACCAGCCAGCCAGATCTTCGAGCGCGACTTGAATCGCGTCCTGAGACAGTGCATCAGCCATAAGAAAATCCTCACTTTTTTGTCCGTTTTTCAGTCCTACTAACGATAGCGATAGAACATGATAGCGTGCTTAGAACCTCGAATTGCAAGCCGGGGATTTATCTGCTACGATGATGACGTTTAAAACATTTCAAACAAGGGCAATGTTATGGTTGACGCAGTACAGCAAGAGACAGGCGCGGAGAAGATCACCTGGGATCTCTCCCCGCTATATAGCGACACCGATGATCCCAAGATCCAGCAGGATATGCAGGTCATCGAAACGGACGCGGAAAAGTTCATGCAGACCTATCGCGGTCGCATCTCACAATTGGATGTGGAAGAACTAAGAAGCGCGATAGACGAAATGATCAGTCTACGAGATCAGCTTGGCCGCCTACAGGCTTATGCCGGTCTGATGTTCTCAGTCAATACTGCCGACCCGCGATGCGGTGCCCTCATCCAAAAGGTACAAGAGTTCAACGCCAAGATCGGTCAATACCTGGTCTTCTTCGAACTGGAATGGAACCAGGTACCCGACGACCAGGCCCAAAAACTGATCGATCATCCGGTTCTGGCCGATTATGCCCATCATCTGGAAGCGCAACGCCGTTATGGGCCGCACCAATTGCCAGAAGACCAGGAAAAGATCATGATCGAGAAGGACGTGGTCGGCGTGCATGCGTGGGAACGCTTTTTCGATCAAATCACCAGTGCCATGCGCTTCTCGCTCGACGGTGAAGAACTGACACAATCCCAGATCCTGACGCGCATGTTTTCGCCTGATCGTGACTTACGACAACGTGCGGCCCAGGCAGTCACCGAAGGATTAAAGCAGTACCTGCTACAGACAACTTACGTCTTCAATGTGATTGCTACCAACAAGGCCATTGATGACCGCCTACGGAATTACGACGGGTGGATCAGCTCACGCAACCTGGCAAATAAGGCCCCGTCGCAGGTGGTGTCTGCCCTGGTAGAGGCCGTCACCAGCAACTACGAACTAGTCGCCCGACATTACCGCATCAAGCGTGTTCTGCTCGGCCTGGACGAACTGACCGATTATGACCGGTACGCGCCGGTCAACTTCGACCAGAGCGACCGCACCTACACCTGGGAAGAAGCACGCGACATCGTGCTGAAAGCGTTCGACGCCTTCGACCAACGTATCGGCGACATCGCCCGCCGTTTTTTCAACGAGAACTGGATTCATGCCGCACTCCAGCCGAACAAGCGCGGGGGGGCCTTCGCGCATCCAGTGACGCCCTCAGTTCATCCTTACATCTTCTTGAACTTCACCGGTAAATCACGGGACGTAATGACGCTGGCCCACGAACTGGGGCATGGCATCCATATGTATCTCAGTGCAGAGCATAGCGGCCTGCTGGGGTTATATACACCGCTGACAACCGCAGAGACCGCGTCCACCTTTGCGGAGATGCTGGTCTTCCAGGATTTACTGGCACAAGAAACCGACGACCGCGTGCGCCTTTCTATGTTGATGAGCAAGTTGGAAGACACCTTTAGCACCGTCTTCCGCCAGATTGCCATGAATCGCTTTGAGCATGGTCTACACACCACACGGCGCACACAAGGCGAATTGGGTACCGAACAGATCAACAAGATCTGGATGGAAACCCAGCAAGCCATGTTCGGTGATAGCGTGACCATCACCGAAGATTACAAAGTCTGGTGGAGCTACATCCCGCATTTCGTCGGCACACCGGGTTACGTCTATGCTTACGCCTTTGGCGAATTGCTGGTACTGGCCCTCTATAACATCTACCAGGAGGGGCAAGCAGGCTTCCAGGAAAATTACATCGACGTTTTGAAAGCGGGCAATTCAGATTATCCTGATCGCATCATGGCCCGCATGGGGGTCGATCTTAATGATCCGGCTTTCTGGCAAAACGGCATCGAAGCCGTCCGTACCCTGGTGGAACAAGAAGAGCAACTGGCGCGGAGCTTATTCCCGGAGAAATTCTAACTCATGGCGATTGCTCTGGTCACAGGTGGGACAGGCTTCGTCGGGTCTCATATCGTGCGCCAACTGGTAGACGCCGGGCATCGCGTCCGCGTCTACCATCGGCCAACCTCAAGCCTCACCGCCCTGGATGGCCTTGGCTTTGAATCCGCAATGGGCGAATTAGACGATGAAAATGCGCTGGCGACCGCCTGCACCGGGGTTGATTGGCTGTTTCATGTGGCCGCTGTCGCTGATTACTGGCGGGCGGATGCAGACCGTATGAAGCGTGTCAACGTTGATGGTACCCGTCATGTGCTATCTGCCGCCCGGCAAGCCGGCGTCCGCCGGGTGATCTTCACCAGTAGCGCGGCGGCGGTCGGCATCCAGGATGACCGACCGGCCAACGAACACGATCCCTTTAACTTACCACCCCATCACTTTCCATATGGTCATAGTAAATGGATGGCAGAAGCCATCGTCGGGCATGCTGTCGCCAACGGTCAAGAGGTCGTCACGCTGAACCCAGTCGTCATCATGGGGCCGGGTGATCTCAACATGATCTCTGGCACATTCATGACGCAGATCAAACGCTTTGGCCCGCTGGTGCCGGTGACCAATGGCGGGGTGGCCGTCGTGGATGTACGCGATGTAGCCCGCTGGCACATTCAAGCGGCGACCGATGCTACCCCCGGCGAACGGTACATCCTGGGGACGGCTAACTATACGTATCGTCAATGGTTCGACATGATCGCGGAAGCCGTCGGCGGGTTGCGCCCGCGCCTGTTCACACCGGATTTTCTGGCTCCAATCGCCGCAAATTTGATCGATGTGGCCCGACGATTAAACCTACCGACGATCATCGACTCGGCACAGGCCCGCCTGGGCATCCGCCATGTTTATTTTGACTTTAGCAAAGCCTGGAACACACTAGGCCCCCCACAGATTTCCATGAAGCAAAGCCTGCAAGATACCCATGCCTGGTATATGGCGCATGGGTATCTTTAACGTGCTAATGGCCGTGTGCGATGTCTTCCAGCATGTTTTTGATGGCGGATGGATTGGCCCCAACCAGTCGCTCCGCCGGTTTGCCATCACGGAATAAGATCATGGTCGGGATAGACTGAATGTCGTAGGTCTGTGCGATACGGGGGTTTTGGTCGGTGTTGAGCTTGGCGACGGTCACCGCATCGCCATATTGAGTCGCCATTTTATCAATAAACGGCGCGATGCTACGGCATGGACCACACCAGGGTGCCCAGAAATCAACCAGAACCGGCTTTTTGCTGTTGGCGACCGTCTTGTTAAACGTCCGCTCTGACAGATGCACAGTACCGGTCGTTCGCTTCTGGCCGTTACCATTCCGCTGTTTCTTGGGAGCAGACAGGGGCGCGTCCGTCAGCAGATGCTCCACATGAGCGCGTAAATCTGCCGGGCGGATTTGCTCCGCGCTGGATTTGACCTTTGGGCCGAAGAAGCCATGTGTCACCGTCACCAGAGCAGGCAACGCCGGTTGGTCGTATTCCTGGTAGACCTGCGGGTTTTCGGTGGCATCCAATTTAGCGATCAGAAGATCCCCCACATGCTTTTTCGCGGCGGTCTTCATCGCATCCAACAACGGGCTGTTGTTGGCCTCGCCATCCAGCAAAATCAGCAACGTCGGTTGCTTTTGTTTGAAGACAGACTTAATCCCGTTGTCATCAGTGGTGATCGGTGTATCGAATGTCATGCTTGAGTCTTTTCCGTTGTTTTCACTTTACGTTTTAGACGCGACCAAGCACCGAAATTTTACCTGCTAATCTGGCTGTTGGCTCAACCATTCAAACGCTGTGTCGGTATTTGTGAACAACCTCATCTGCAAGCCCATCGTGTGAAGTTGATTGATGACCGGCGTTAGCGTCCCGGCAGATGTAATACTCTGTGGAACCACATTAGCCCAATACTTCCACCCGGCATCAATGGCCCGTTGATACCAGTTTTCCATCGCCCAATCTAAAATATCCTGGCTGAGTGGTCCGTTCAGGCGGTCATCGGAAAGCCATTTACTGGCACCATGCTCCACAAGGGCCGCCGTCCCCTGATTCAAGGCTTCTTTGAATAATTCGGGCGCATCGCTGACAGGCTGATGAATGGTGTGATGCACGATCTTATGTGTGGGTATGTAAACGAGGGTGATATAATCATTCTGGGTTATCGTTGACTCCCCTGAAAAAAGGTAATCCAGAGCCGAATTTGTTAAAATAGAGCAATCAGAAAGCTAGCGACCCAAACTGCCATGTATCGTAAAAATGACCAGCACCACCAAAAAGCTCTATTCAGCAGTGTCAACGACCTGCCGCCCAAAAAGCGACAACGCCTGGAGGCCTCGTGGGCAGGAACCTTCTACAGCGAATTCTTCTGCCGCAT
>DAOTTZ010000085.1:0-6538 GCA_034437535.1 Anaerolineae bacterium
TACCATATTGGCGCCGCGGTGACAAATGACAAATCTCTCTCAACGCCCCTTTTCCACCAGGCCGGTGGAAAGGGGGGGGGCGGTGCTTTTTTGAGCCGGTGGAAAGGGGGGCATGCAGTGGAGTTTCCACCGCATGCCCCATCGAGTCGCCCTCGCATCACCGCGGAAGGTTATCCACTGGCCCAGCCCGCCGGTGCGCAGCCTCCAGTTCGCGTTGTTTTGATGATACGTATATCTCCATCATCTTAGCCAACGTCTCCGGCGACCAACCCAGAATCACCCGCATCCTTTCCTGATCGCCGCCAGCATCTAACCAGAGCGTGGCGAACGTCCGGCGGAATATGTGCGGATGGACACGTTCCTCTATGCCTGCCGCCCGTCCCCGCCTTTTTAGCATATGCGCCACACCTCTCCCCGTTAGCGGCCCCTGTCGTCCCACCCAGAGCGCATCTATGTCATCATCCCTATCCTCTATGTATTGAGACAATGATGCCGCGGTGCGTTGACCCACAAAAACAAAGCGCCATTCTCCGGTTTTCGACCCATATATCCACAAATACCCCCCTGTTTCGTTGAGATACTGTATCTGATCCATCGTGATCGATACCATCTCCCCGACCCGCAGGCCTGTATCGAGCAAGAACAGGATTATGGCCCGGTCCCTAATTGCCTGAGGCCCCGTGCAGGCTGACAGGAGCGCGGCGATCTCCTCCGGCGATAGAGGCAATTCATCTCGCCGATGTGTCGGCGGCGATTTGAGCGCCGTCGCCAGGTTGCTCTCCGTCAATCCCTCGCGCCACACCCAGCCCAGGAACGTCCGGATGTTGCGAATGTGGATCGCCACCGTCGCCGCCGCCAGGTCTCGCCGCCGCAATCGTGCCACGTAGCGCCGCACGTCGTCGCGGCTCAGATTGTCCAGCGTGATACCGTGCTCCTCGCACCACGCCACGAACGGATCCAGGCAACGGTGATAATCCTCAATCGTTCGCTCTGCCCGTCCATCCGCAATTTTCGCCGTGATGAACCGCTCCAACACGTCTAACATAGTTTTCTCCTATCTACTAGCAATACCGTGTTGGATTATACGAAAGCGCGCCGTGGTGACACAAAAAGCCCCGGCCTGGCGCTGATCCAGGCCGGGGCTGTCGCCACGGTTCTTGCATTATTACGGTTATTTTACGTCAACCGTGTACGTTTTCTTTGGAGCGTCAGGGCGCGTTGCCCGAAATCGCGCCCGCTCCCATCTCCCCAACAGCTTCCGCACCCACTGAGAAATGATTCCTCGTCCACGCATAAAACGCCCTGTTAGTAATCCCGACGTGTCCTTCCTCTGTGATGCTATGCTGTCTGGATGATGCGACCACGCCGACGGCATGTGGCCCCATTTAGGCCGATTGCGGTAACGCCTCGGCATTTCGATCACCTCCCCCCGTGATTTTACTCAGTAGCCATCCGATGAATCGCTGTAATTTCCACAGCAGAGGCTCACGGCCAGCGTCAAACGCCGCCGCCTCGACGACGGTCAAGACGAACGGCCCGTACTCATTTGCCTCTGGCTGTTTTGCCGCCCACTCGACCACCAATCTCCCGTATTTCGGACCAACCACCTCAACCAACGCCGCCGCCACTGATTGGCGCTCCTCATCAGAGACAGCGTCAGCGTACCGCCGCGCCAACGACTCTACGGTCGATTTAGCCCGCTTGCGGATCGCCTCAAAATCCGCCTCGTCCGGTAACTCGGAGGCTGGATGATTGCCGCCGCTGGGGAATGATAGCTCGGTCGATGACATCAGACCATTCGGCTCGTCTGGCCCTGCCTGGTCACGATCGCCCATCAGTGCGCTGGTCATTCCCCCTGCCAGGCCCAGACCCAGGCCGATGCCGCCGCCCCGTTCTCCACGGCCCTTCAATCCGCCCGGCTCGTAGACGCCGAATGAGCTACGCACGCCGCCCCGAATTGATCCACTGGCCCACGAACCAGAAAGTGCCGATCTCACGTGTGAGCGCCCGCCCCACTTGCTGTTTCCGCCCCACCGACCACCCATGCTAGATAGCGAGCCTCCCCAGTCGCCGCCGCCCAGGGCCTCCTTGCGCATCCATCCCCGACCATTGAATTTCCAGCTACCGCCGCCGCCGCCCCATTTGCTGCTCTTCCAGCTATCCCCTCTAGCCATCGTTGCCACCCCTATCCTTCCGGCACGCCATTGGAATAGCCGTCGTGCACTCAACCGGGCCCTCAATGCTACCAGATGGTGTGCAGCGGCACGTGATAGATACCAGATCGAAAGCATCTCCGATGTAAACCGCGTATTCGATTGTATCCGGCGCCGACGTCGGCGTTTGCGTGGCGACGGGCGCATCGAGCGGTTTGGTATCCGTAACGACTGGCGCAACCGTCGGCGTGATGGTCACAGTTGTCGGCGACTGCTCATCCGACGCTGATGCCGTCGGCAGAAACCCCGACGGCTCAGCATTTGACGAGAAAAATCCGCCAGAGACCGACTCATCCTCAGTCATCATCATCGTCGCCGTTGGCGCAGGCGTCGCCGTCGGCGCTCGTGCTCGCTGTTTTGGCGCCGGCTCGTGGATGAATTTAAAATAGCCGAATGCCAGCAAGGCCACGCCAGCCAGCACCCAGGGGATCAATTCGCTCAGGTCTCGCCCTGGGTGGGGATTCGGTTGCCGTGTCGGATCAGTCCCAGGCTCCGCCAATTCAAATGTCAGCCGTTTACTCAATAGCGGTATGCGCATCCTCACCACCCCCCGCCAGCATATCCAGGCGGGCATTCGTATCCCCAATCATCCGCCACATTGCAACGAGCGACGCCCCCGAAATCATAGATGTCACGATCAGCGCCCAGAATAAAATCAATTCCATATTGATGCTGCCTTAATCAAATACCACAGGCGGCTTGCGAATCACACTAATCAGCCACAGCAGCACTCGCAGAACCAGGTAGAATGTCGCGACGACCCACAGGAAATTACCCAGCGTGTCCAACCAGTCGGTTGAATAATCAAGTATCTGATTGATTGCGCTCATACTCCCAAAATCCGGCATTGGAAAATCCATATCATCCTCCTTGCTATCTACGCTACGTGATACTCGTAACGATCTCCCACGCCCGTATCAGAAAAGCGGGAGCCAGCACCAGCGTCTTGGTCAACGTCATAATAAATGTAATCACGATCACCCAAATGAATCCCATCACGACGAACATCGCCGTTGGGCCAATAACGGCGATTCCCTCGACGGCACGGGCGTGCTCAAAAACGACATCCATCCCGGAGACCATCTCCAGAGCTAGCCCCTCCGGCGTATAGCCGCCCAACTCGATAGAGACGCCAGATGCCATAATGCCAGACCCGCCCCCCCCGCTCCCACCCGACGCGACGCTCATATCGAAGACATCCGCCAGTTGCTGAGATAGCCCGACCGTCGCGGACACCACATCCTCATTCCACGCATCGAGTAAGTCCTGCATTGACGTAATCGCCATTGTATACGTGATCGCCTCCTCCACCGACGTGGTCAAAACGCCCGTGACCGTTGGCAGATTTGTCGATGTGGGAAAAAATGAGAAATCAACGCTCGGAACTGTCGGCGTGACAACCGGCGTGAATGTCATTGTCACCGCCGCCGGTAGGGCGATGTCCGGCGTTGTGATGATCCAGGTGATGAACGGCGCCTCCACCGGAGATGGCAACGCTAGAGTTTCGGGCAACGCGAGATCTGGCCGTGCAGGCTGGGATGGGAGCAAGAGAGAGAGCGGGAAAGACGGGCTGGAGAGCGACGGAGGCGACACGGGCGGCGTGAATTCCGGCACGGCGGGCACGCTGAAATTCGGCACGGCAGGCAGGCTGAAATTCGGCACGGCTGGCACGCTGAACTCAGGCACGGCGGGCAGGTTGAACACTGGGACGGCAGGCACGCTGAACTCATGCACGGCGGGCAGGTTGAACACTGGGACGGCAGGCACAGCGGGGAATACAACGGACGGGAACGAAATCTCAGGGAAATAATTCCGCGATGCCGGAGATGATGCTAATTGCATCTGCATTATCGTCGGCGTGATGATGTCCGGAGGCCCTTCTATTTCAGGATCGGGCGGCAGCGTTGGCACAGGCGTTTGAGCGTGTGCATCTCCGACCCATATCATCAAACCAGCAGCGACAATAACCAACACAATCGTTAATCGTTTCATTTTACACATCCATCAAAAATCCTATGAGGTCCTGGAATTGCTTCATCGTCCACAGCAACAATTCAATGCCGATAAATCCCATTGCTATGAGATTGGTTACCGCCAACGGCGACGGCCCGACCACATCCTCGAAATACTCCAGTCCCCGCCAGAAGAACGGGGCGGTGTCCTCGAACATATCCGCCGCTTCGGTCGAGTTGATTGCGTCCTTGAGACCAGACAGCAGCGTCGTGATCCAGGACATAACGGATGATATGATCGATAGAATGATCTGCAAGAGCGATAGTATGCTCGGCATCAGCAGCTTTATTATATCGACCTGCGTCTGGACAATCGATCCGATCAATCGGATGATGTTTGCCAGCGCCCGTCCGAGTGTTGTGATCAGCAGATTTAAAAACATGCCAAATGAAATCAACCAATTACCAATCCACAGACCTACTTGGTCGACGACCATATTCAAGAATGCGCCCAGGGCGTACATACCATCGTGTAGCAGGTCGCCGACGAAAATCAGCACATCGCCCCAGAACGCGCCGTAGGCTGTCAATGTGCGATTTAGCCATTGTCCCAGGCCGATGAGCGTCCCACCGACCGTTTCACCCCACCAGATCATAATCCGGCCCAGCCAATCCCCAAACGTGGTCAATAGCCAGTTTAGGAATTGTCCAATCGCTGTGAACAAATTGAAATACACATCTCCAATCCAGGTGAGGATTGCGCCTAACCACGCGCCGAATTCCGTCACGGCCATATTGACAAATGCGCCCACCGCATCGAACCAGTTTCTAATCACGCCAGACACCCAATATAGGCGCGCTAATATGAAATCATTTACCTCATTGACCACCATCGCCAGGAAATCGCCCCATTCCGTCCCCCACGCGCTGAAAAAGTCAGCAAATTCGGTTAGCGATAGATTGATCCAGGTAATCCAACTACTAAAGAAGTTTTGGAGCGTCTGGCTCCACCATGCTATGATGGCCTCCAGGAAATCCCCAAACTCGTTGAACCAAGCTGCAATCCAATTACCCCAGGCTGTCCACCCACCCTGGATGGTTTGCGCCAGCCAATCAAACACCCCCTCCAGGAAATCCCCGAATTCGTTGAACCAGGCCGAGTACCAATTGCCCGCCGTCGTCCAGGCCGCCTGGATGGTCTGGCCCCACCAGGTGAGCGTGGCCTCCATAAAATTCCCGAATTCGTCAAACCACTCCGCGAACCAATTACCCCAGGCCGTGAATGCCGCCTGGAACGTGTCGCCCCACCATTCCGCAATCGCCTGGAGATAGTCACCCAGCGCATCGAATGCGTCTATGATCATCAGGCCAAACGCGCCGAACGTCGCCTCTAACCAGTTGCCCAATTGATTGAAAAAGCCCTGTAGCAAATTGGCTAACTGATTAAAATAGCCGGACGCATCAAACCAAATATTGTAGAAAAATTCAGCGACGCCATTCGCAATCGTCGCCAGGATTGCGTATAAGACGCAAACGATGTAGGCCAACCAGCCTACGATCAGCGCCAGCCACGCCCTAACCTTGCACCACAACCAATGTATCCAATTTCCAATTTCCCAGATCGGCCAATCCGGCTCTGGGCACATATCAGATAGCTCCGGCTCCTCGCAGATCGGGACGTCGAATAGCGGCTCAAATGCCGAATCAGACCAGTGTATGACGTGGCTCTCAACCGAATCCTCGTATCCCTCGTCAATCCGGTAAATTAGTTCTAGATCGTCCGCAGCACTACCGCGATATGTGCCATTGACGAGCGGATAGATCCCGTATTCGGGTAAATCGACCACCTCAACCTCGCGTCCCATCACAAGATCAGGCGCGTCTGTGAAATCAATCGCCTGCTGGATTGTGCAGGAGGTTGAATCACCACCACTATCTATATCTACACCATTTACACTGATAATTTCCCAGGAAAACCCGGCCTCCCACGTTGACGCATCCCTGGGGTACAGCCGTATGTTTGTCGACCTGCCGACATCAAATCGACAGTCAGGATGTGACGGGTTGCCATTCTCGTATTCCCACAAGCCATTTCCCAAGTGCGTTGCGCCGCCGCTACACCACCCAGGCAATCCCGAAAATGGACGAGTCCAATTTTCGGGATCTGGATTATTCCACTCGCGGACAACGTATTCGCTGCCCGTTTGAGACACCTGGACTTGAAATGACGAAATGATACCCGTAGTAGATATGCCGTAATTCAAACTCTCCCAAGCGTTGTATGAGTCTGCCGGGCAACCTCCACTGTTGTAGGAAAAATCTATTGAGAGACTATCCCAGCCATCCAGGCTGCCTGTGCCATTACATTCCGGG
>DAOTTZ010000086.1:0-4776 GCA_034437535.1 Anaerolineae bacterium
GGTCGCTCATCAGGGTCGTTTCTCTTCTGATATACTTAGCCCATTACCTTAACAAATATTTTCACTCATTTCACTGGAACTTCTGTTCACCACGCGAAGTCCTAAAGAACCTGCATGATTGAAGGCATAGACGATGGCACCCAGCAACGCCAACGGAGTCCCCCAGCCAATGCCGACCAGGATAAAGCCGACCTGGGCAAAGGTAGAATAAGCCAGCATCCGCTTGATGTGATATGTGCGTAACGCACTGAGACTGCCGAAGAAGATGCCGATGATCCCTAATACGATCAAGATCGCGTTGATGGTGTCAGCTTCATCGGTGTAGAGCAAGGTCACCAACCGGATGATGCCATACACACCAACCTTGACCACGACTGATGATAACATCGCGCTGACCGCCGTCGGCGCAGTGGTGTGGAAATCCGGTTGCCAGAAATGGAAAGGGAAAACCGCACTCTTGAGCAGGAAGGCGGATGCCAACATCGCCGCCGCCGCCTGAGCCAAGAGCGGACGCTCTCCCGTATCGAGCAACCGCGCCATATCCGCCATGTTGAGTGTACCCAGCGATGCATACGCCGAAGCGATGCCGATCAACAAAAAGAGTGATCCCATCGCGCTGATGAGCAGATACTTTAACGCCGCTTCCAGCCCTAGTGCATCGTCGGAGATAGTCACCAGGACGACCGACGAGATCACCATCAGTTCGACGAAGATAAACAGGGTGAAAATATCCCCGGTGAGGAACGCACCGTTTAAGCCGGTGACCATCAGCATGAAGGCCGGCACGAAAACCGGTTTCTTGACGGCTTTTTCGTGGCTGGTCATCACATAGATGACACCGCCCAGAACGACGGTGGTCACCATCGTGATAAAGACGACGCTCAGCATATCCGCGACCAGGACGATACCATAAGGCGGTTCCCAATTGCCCATGCGGTAGATCTGTACGGCGGATGTTTCCGTCAGGTGGGTGGCGATGTCCCAATTCTGGAACAGCAAAGCCAGGCCACAACCCCAGGCTCCTAGCGCGGCCCCCAATGCGACATAACGCTGAGCCTGATTATATCGTGAGAGCATCAGCGCGATGAAAGCCCCCAACATCGGCAAGAAGATCGGGCCGAGTACCAGTGCATTATTTTCCATCGTTAACCTTGCAGTTTCGCAGATTCGTCAGTGTCGATGCTCTGGTTGCGATCCGCCGTCAGGTTAATCATGCCCAGTAAGAGCGCGTAAGACCCAAAGCTGATGACAATCGCCGTCAAGATCAACGCCTGAACAAGTGGGTCACTGGCCTGGGCTTGCTCCGGCTGGCCGTCTACCTCGATGATCTGTTGTTCTAATTGGCCGGCCGCATCGAGATAAAGGGGCGCAGTTTCATCAAATTCATGGGCCACATAGGCAGACGTATTGCCGTCGAACATCCCGACGGCCAGAAGCAAGAAATTGATCGCCGTGAACAGGATATAATATCCCATCGCCGTCTTGATTAAATCACGCCGGAGCAGTTGAAAGACACCCATACCAAACAAAATGCCGGTGGTAATGGCAAATAGATCATTCACTCAATCTTCTCCTTTATGCCGGGGTCGGCAATCGCGTTCATAATCATGGTTACGCCGCCGAAGACGGTCAGGTAGATTGCAAATTCGAAAATCAGGGTGGTGGTAGCATGCAGGTCGGCTGGCAGGTCACCTTCATATTTGGCAATCGCCAGGAAACCATCGGAGATGAACATGCCCAGCACGGCATTGCCCAACGCCAGGGATAAACCCGCCGCGATCAAACGACCGGGCCGCAACCAGCTTAACCGGGTGCGGGCCTCAAAGTAGCCATAAACCACAAACCAGAGTGTGACCCCCAACCCGCTGACGACCCCTGCCGTGAAGCCATCGCCGGGGCCGCTCCCGCCGTAGAGCATATGCGCGAACGAGATCATGATGGCAAAGGGTAGCACCAGGGTTGCCACCAGCCGCGTCAGCGGGGTAGAAAAGCGGGGGATCTTGTGCCTTGCGCTGAATGATTCTACACTCTCAAGGGCATCAAGATGAAGTTTTTCGGCATCGTCTGACAGGTCGCGGGTAGGCTTTGAGGCGGCTTCATGGGCGATAAGATTGGCCGCTACAGACTGAATGTTTTTGCCGGTGAGCAATTCACCGCCCTGTGGTCGTGAAAGCAAGGTCAACAGCCCCAGGGCGGCAGTCGCAAACACGGTGATCTCGAACAGGGTGTCGGTTCCTCGAAAATCCGCCAGGATGGAAGCAACGACATCTTCCGCGTCGGTCGCCTCGTAGGCATTTTCCAGGTACCATTGTGCGGTGGGTTCGGTGATTTCAAAGTCGATGCGTTCATCCACTTCCATAATGTTTTCAACCCGCGAATCACGATCATTGACCGCGCCCAGCGCAAACAGCATGACACTGCCGCCCATGACAACAGCGATAATTAAATCACGGAGCAAACCCAGGCGGCTCCCATCAGTACCTTGCCAGAGCTTACGATTGACCTCGCGCCGTTGATCCAGGTCGATGCGGGCGATCATCAAGATAATCAGCACCGTCGCCATTGTCTCCACCAGGAATTGCACCAGCGCGACATCTGGGGCAGGTTCTAGCAAGAAGATCCCGCCGATAGCATAACCGGAGACGCCCAGGGCCAAAGCGGCCAGCAGATGCCGCCGGAAGATGATGGAGGCCAATGTCGCGCCGAGGGTTAGCACCAGCAGGAGGATCTTCAAGGCGTCAATCGAATTTGGCGTGTCAATCTCCAGCCCGCGCACATTCCCCAATCCGTTGACCAACAGCAGGAAGGAGACAACGCCCAGGATCACCACCAGGTAATACCGCACCTTGCCATTTTGAGAGCGCAGAAGCCAATCCCCCAGGCCCTCCCACAGGTAGATGAACGCGGCATAGAGGCTCGCGCCGGTCGGCAGGTTAAACCAGGGTAGGGCCATCCAGGTACGGCGTAAGGAAAATAAGATCGGCCCGGCGAATAGCACCAACAAGCTGAGGCCGAAGGCGGCGTTTTCCAACGGGTTTAACTCCGGCGGGATGACGTAAAGCTTTGCTTCTTCCCCGATGACGGCACTTGTGATGTCCGTCAATAAGGGCGAAACCAATATACCCAGCACAAGTGACCCACCGGCCAACAAGCCGGGGCCAAGATGCATTGCCAGCGGCGGGGCATGGAAGTGGTGCGCGTCGTCTGGTTGTTTTTGTGGTGCGATGAACGTATCCCACACATAAAGGAAGGCCGCCACAACAGTAAAAATCGACGCGACAAATGCGATCATCACCGGGAGTGGCCCGACGCCGTGCAACGGCAACAGTTCGTCCAGGTAGAACTCTTTGGCCTCAAACCCGACAAATGGCGGATACCCGGCCATAGACAGCGCGGCCAGGCCGACGATAACCAGCCCGACCGGCATTCGACGGGCCAACCCACCCAATTCATCCAGGTTGCGGGTGCCGGTCGCGTGTTCGATGGTGCCGACCATCAAGAAGAAAGTCGCTTTATAGAGCGCGTGCGCGATGATGCTGATGGTCGCCGCTTTAAGGCCATGAGCCTCCGGCAAGCCGAGCAACGCGATGATGACGCCTAACTTACTCACGGTGGCATATGCCAGCAGAGCCTTAATATCTCGCTTGCGGATGGCGAAGACCGCACCCAGGAGCATCGTCGTCAAGCCGATGACCAGCAGGCCATTGGTCCACAACCAGGAGTCGTGCAAGGCGGGATACAAGCGAAAGAGCAGATAAATGCCAGCTTTGACCATCGTCGCCGAGTGGAGATAAGCACTGGCAGGGGAAGGCGCGGTCATGGCACCGGGCAACCAGAAATGAAATGGGAACTGAGCCGACTTGGTGAAACAGCCGAGCATAATCAGCAAAGTAAAAGCCGTGTACCAGGGATGATCGATGATGTCGGTCTCAAGGCTCGTCGTCAGTTGGAAGCCCTGCTCCGCAACCAGCGGCAGGCCATTGGTCACGTTGACGGCCACACCCAACAACACCAACCCGGCGATCAAAGCCAGGCCGCCGCCACCCGTGATAATCAAGGCCCGGCTGGCGGAAATACGAGCATCTTCCGACTGATCGCCTTTAAAGCCAATCAACAGGAAGGACATCACCGATGTGGCTTCCCACGCGATGAACAGCATGAAAACATTGCCAGCCAGCACCAGTGCCAACATTGAGCCAGCGAAGGCCGCCAGGTACATATAAAAACGCCCCAGTTCATCGACCTCTTCCAGGTAATACCCGGCATAGAGGAAAACCGCGACACCAACCCCGGTGACGATCAACGCGAACAAGAGCGATAACCCATCCAGGTACCACGTTAGCGTCAACCCCAGGGAAGGAACCCACTCTGAGGTATAGGTGATGACCTCACCGGCGACTATATCTGGCGCAAGATTCAGGAACCCAATGAACAAAAGCGCAAAGGCCGCTGTCATACCCCATGTCATCGTGGCTCGGCCCAGCGTCACCCGCAGAGGCCGAATCATCATGACAAGAGCCAGGACGAACGGCACGCTATTCAGGAGGACGATTTCAATCAATGTCCTCTTACCCCCTAGTGCAGGAATGAGGCAGTGGCTTGGAATGATATCGCACTTTGAGGGAGAAACTCCTTGCCACACTCAAACTGTCAGCCAAAACCTTGCACTAGTTAACCTTCAAAATAGCGTGAAGTGAGATAAACTGGCAGGCATGATCATGCGATATATACACCTCAAGCAACATCCGAATGTGCTCTTGAAGATGACGGGACTGC
>DAOTTZ010000087.1:0-19829 GCA_034437535.1 Anaerolineae bacterium
CAATCAAGGATGTTTATGTTTATCGATCAAACGTCGCGTATCCGACTGAATCCCCGCCAACTCCATTATGGAATCGCGGTAACAGATGTGGATGACGATGGTCAATTTGAATTGGTCGTCGCTGGCTTCGGCGGGAACAACCAGGTGTTGAAATGGGCCGGTGATCGTTTCGAAGATATTGCGGATGACACGCTGGCTGATGCCGGGCGGCGGGCGATTGGGGTTGCCGCTGGGGATATTAACCGGGATGGCCGCGAAGAAATTTACGTGTTGAACACCGATACATTCGCCGGGCGCAAGCGTCACGGTGACCGGTTGTTTCTCAATCGTGGCTCAAAGTGGATCGACCTGTTCGAGATGGAAGATAATCAAGCCGCTTTGAACATGACGGCAGGGCGGTCGGTCGGCGTGGTGGATCGCTTCGGCAACGGGAATTATGGTTTCTTCGTGGTCAATTACGGCGGCCCGATGCGCTATTACGAACTCGGTGACGATGGCATCATGGTGGATGTAGCCAGGACGGTCGGCGTCGGATTGGTAACAGGTGGCCGGGCGTTCTTATCCTTGCCGTTGATTTCACAACACATGGACGTCTTCTGCGGTAACGAGAACGGCATGAACTTCTTGTTCGTCAACCAGGGGAACGGCACATTTAGCGAAGTTGCCGAAGGATACGGCTTGGAAGATCCAGCCCAGCATGTGCGCGGGGCCGCCGTAGTGGATGCCAACGACGATGGCCGGCTTGATCTGGTCTATGGTAGTTGGGAAGGGTATCATCGGTTATTCGTGCGGGAGGCTGACGAACGCTTCCAGAATGTTGCATCGCCTGATATGGCTTATCCTTCGCGCATCCGAACCGTGATTGCGGCGGATTTCGACAATGACGGTTACGAAGAGATCTTCTTCAACAATATCGGCCAGTCAAACCGGTTGTTCGCCTGGCGTGATGGTGACTGGCAATCAATCGACATCGGTGATGCGGCGGAGCCGGACGGCCTGGGTACGGGTGCCGCTATCGGTGATTTTGATGCAGATGGCCGCCTGGAATTGCTCATCGCACATGGGGAAAGTGGCGCACAGCCGCTTTCACTTTACTATCCAGCGGAGAATGATAATCATTATTGCCGCGTCTTGCCGTTGACGCGCTATGGTGCCCCCGCACGCGGGGCCATTGTCACACTCTACGCCAATGGCCGGCGGCAGATCCGTGCGATTGATGCCGGGAGTGGGTATCTTTGCCAGATGGAACCGGTCGCACACTTTGGGCTAGGGGCGCATGACGTGATCGACGCGATCACGGTACGCTGGCCGGGTGGGGCAGAAGTCACCGTTGAATCGCCTGAGCCGGATCGTCTATTGCGGGTCGAATTCCCAGGTGCATAAGGACTTTACGCGCCTGCGATTTTGCGTTAATCTTAACCCGTCTCCATCATTGGCATAACCCCGCATTAAATCGCGTCATTAATAGCGGGTTTATTTGACAGGTAAGTGGAGATTATGCTAATCTGTATCTAGTTAATTGTTCAATTTGGAACAATCCAACGAACGTGAGGTCGCTATGGCTTTAGAGCAATTTGCACCCGCTGGTGTCATCATTATTCTGGCAGTGGTGTTAACGTTTATCATCGCAAACATATCGACGATTTTAGGGCCGAGCAACAATACATCTCGCAAGACAGCCCCTTATGAAAGTGGTGTAGAGCCGATTGGTTCTGCCATGCGCCGTTTACCTGTGAAATACTACCTCATCGGCGTGTTATTTATCTTGTTCGATATTGAAGTCATTTTCTTTTTGCCCTGGGCGGTCGTCTTCCGTGATTTGGGGTTCTTTGGCCTCGTAGTGATGGGCTTGTTCTTTACAATTTTGACAATTGGTTTGATTTATGAGTGGAAGAAAGGTGCGCTGGAATGGGAATAACGCCTAAGCTCGGTAATCTTGGGGTCGTCACAACATCCGTTGAAGAAGCTGTCAACTGGGCGCGTACCGGGGCGACCTGGCCGCTGTTGTTCGGCCTGGCTTGTTGCGCGATTGAATATATGAGTACGCAGGCCGGCAGTTATGATCTGTCACGCTTCGGCATGGAGCTAAACCGCGCCAGCCCGCGCCAGGCAGATCTTATGATTGTCGCCGGGCGTGTAACGCGCAAGATGGCCCCGGTCGTGCGCCAGCTCTATGACCAGATGGCCGACCCCAAGTGGGTGATTTCGATGGGGGACTGTGCCTCTTGCGGCGGGGTCTACAATAATTATGCGATTGTACAGGGCGTTGATGAGGTCATACCGGTTGATGTCTACGTGGCTGGGTGTCCGCCCAGGCCGGAGCAATTGATGCATGGTATCCTCACCCTGCACGAAAAGATTCGTGGTGAGCGCATCGCGGATTGGGCCAGCTAGGCTCACGCATTTGACCGAATGACGCGAATAAAGGACGCGGACGTTTGCCGCGTGCTGTTTCGCGTTTGAACAGGGAATAAAATATGTCGATCAACATTCCAGAACCGCTTGACCCGGTAGTACAACTCAAAGAAAAATTCCCGGATGTCGTGCAGGATGTCGATATTTTCCGTGATGAAGTCACAATTGTCATCGCACCCGATAATCTTGCCGACATCATGCGCTACCTGCGCGATACACCCGGCCTGATCTACAATTATTTGTCAGACATCAGCGCAGTGGATTATTATCCAGATGTTTACAGCCGTCCGGGGCGTTTCGGCATGGCCTATCATCTCTATTCTTTGCTTTACAATCGCCGCTTACGCATCAAGGCTTATGTTGATGAAGACGAGCCAGAAGTGCCGACCATTACCGAGATCTGGCAAGGGGCAAACTGGTTAGAGCGTGAGATCATGGACATGATGGGAATCACATTTGTAGATCATCCCGACCAACGCCGTTTGCTGATGCCGAAAGATTGGGACGGCCACCCCCACCGGCGGGATTATCCGCTGGGATATGAGACGGTGCAATTTTCGTTCAATGCGAAAGAGATCACCAAGCACAAGCCGAAAGCTGAGAGTTAAAGAGGTTTAATGTTATGGCAAATATGGCGATGACGACGAGTGACAGCCTGACGACGGTTGATGCCAGCGTAGAAGAATTGCGCGGGCTTGTTTCCGAACGGGCGATGACCGGGGAGACGATGTTGCTCAACATGGGGCCGCATCATCCGTCTACACATGGTGTGCTTCGGCTCCTGTTAGAGCTAGACGGTGAGGAAATTGTCACCTGTCTGCCGGATGTTGGCTACCTGCATACCGGGATCGAAAAGAACATCGAAGATAAGACTTACGAGAAGGGCGTCACGCTCACCGACCGTATGGATTATCTGGCACCGATGTCGAACAACATGGTGTTTAGCTTGGCGATTGAGAAGTTGGCGGAACTCGACGTGCCGGAACGTGGGCAGGTCATCCGCGTGATCTGCTTGGAACTGACGCGCATTGCCAGTCATCTGGTCTGGCTCGGTACGCAGGCGATGGACCTGGGCGCGATGAGCATCTTCCTGTATTGCTTCCGCGAGCGGGAGAAAATTCTCGATATGTTTGAGATGCTTTCCGGCCAGCGGATGATGGGATCATACTTCCGTCCGGGTGGTGTATGGCGTGACCTCCGACCGGAGTTTATGCCCGCCCTGGAGGAGTTTCTGGGAGACTTCCCCCGGCGGGTGGATGACTACGAAGCTCTGTTGACCAAGAATCCGATCTGGATCGACCGCACACAAGGTGTCGGCATCGTAGAGCCGGATGTCGCGCTGTCGTTGGGCCTTAGTGGGCCATCTCTGCGTGGGAGTGGCGTCAACTGGGATATTCGCAAGTCTAACCCGTATAGCGGGTACGAGAATTATGATTTCAACGTGCCGTTGGGTGAACATGGTGACGTTTACGACCGTTTCCTGTGTCGCATCCAGGAGTTGCGCGAGAGTATGAAGATCCTGCATCAGGCGAAGGATAACCTGCCGGATGGGCCATTCCGCTCGGAAAACCGCAAATTCGTGCCGCCGCCCCGTTCCGAACTGGGCCAGAGCATGGAAGCGGTCATCCACCACTTTAAGTTGTGGACGGAAGGGTTCTCGTTGCCGGATCGTGAAGTTTATGTCGCCATTGAAAGCCCGCGTGGCGAAATCGGCTGTTACCTGCATGGTACCGGTGGCAACAAGCCGCGCCGGGTTCACTTCAAGACCCCATCATTTATGCACATTCAAGCACTTGAACATATGGCAAAGGGCCACTTTATCGCGGATATGGTGGCGATCATCGGTAGCGTAGACATCGTACTCGGTGACTGCGACCGCTAACGCAAGACTGGCTGACAGACAAGGACAGGCGAATGGCTAATCCGCTAGCAGAGAAATACGCAGATCGTATCGAAAAACACTTTAACAAATACCCGGATAAACGCTCCGCTGTGATGCCCCTGCTGTATATCGCGCAGGAAGAATATGGCTATCTCTCGTCGGAAGCGATTAACCAGGTGGCTGACCTGTGCGAGATGGACCCGACACAGGTCAAGTCTATCGCCGGGTTCTATACGATGTACCGTGAAAAGCCCAAGGGTAAATATTGGTTGCACGTCTGCACGGATTTGCCGTGTGCGCTTCGCGGGGCAGATCAATTCCATCAAGATCTGCTTGACCACCTGGAGATCGAAGAAGGTGGCACGACCGACGACGGCCTGTTCACGGTTGAGCATGTCATGTGCCTGGCGGCGTGTGACCGCGCACCCATGTTGCAGTGTAACTTTCATTACCATGAAAACCTGGACATGGATAAGACGAAAGACCTGCTCGATCAGTGGCGTAATGAAGCAAACCAAGACTGAGGATTTATTGATTGTATGAACATTCTACTGCGTGAAATTGACGTTCCAAACATTCATAAACTGGATGTCTATATGGAAAATGGCGGCTTTGAGGGTTTGAAGAAAGCCCTGAGCATGGAGCCAACCGCTGTAATTGATGAAGTCAAGGCTTCTAACCTGCGTGGGCGGGGTGGGGCTGGCTTCCCGACCGGTGTGAAGTGGGGGTTCATCCCACAGAATGAGCCGGTGAAGTATGTGGTTGTCAATGCGGATGAAAGCGAGACCGCGACCTTCAAAGACCGCCAGATCATGGAAAATAACCCGTATCAAATGCTAGAAGGCGCGTTGATCTGCGCTTACGCCATCCAGGCGACTGCGGTTTATGTGTATCTGCGTGGTGAATACTGGGACATCGGTCACTTCCTGGATGATTGCGTTGAAGAAATGCGCGAGAAGAATCTGGTTGGTGAAGACATCCTGGGCAGTGGGTTCTCCTGCGAGATTTACAATCACCTGGGTGCTGGTGCTTACATCTGCGGTGAGGAAAGTGCCTTGCTCAACAGCCTGGAAGGGTTGCTGGGCCAGCCGCGTGTACGCCCACCGTTCCCGGCGCAGAAGGGCGGCGGCCTCTACAAAGAGCCGACCGTCGTCAACAACGTCGAGACACTGGCAAATGTCCCGTTCATCATGGAGAAGGGCGCGGATGAATATAAGAAGATCGGCACCGAGAAATCTACCGGTACCAAGGTCTTCTGCATCAGCGGCCATGTGAACAAGCCCGGCAACTATGAGTTGGAAATGGGCAAGCATACCTTCCGTGATTTGATCTTCGAATTTGCCGGCGGTATCCCGGAGGGCAAAGCGGTGAAGGCGATCCTGCCGTCGGGTGGTTCCGGGCCGATTGTCCCGGCGACTGACGAAGTGTTGGATACACCGCTGACCTATGAAGATCTGCAAAATGTCGGGACGATCCTGGGGTCGGCCTCGGTCATGATCTTAGATGAGACAGTCGATATTACCTGGGCCGCATCGAAGATGACCAAGTTCTTCAAGCATGAAAGCTGTGGTAAATGCACCCCCTGCCGGGAAGGTACTTACTGGCTGGATAAGGTCATTGACCGCATCTTGCGGGGGGAAGGCCAGGCCAGCGATGTCGAACTCATCAACAATGTGGCCGGTAACATGCAGGGGACGACACTCTGCGCGTTGGGTGATTTTGCCGCAAACCCGATCCTGGCGACCATCCAGCACTTCCCGGAAGACTTCTACGGACATGTAGAAGGCGACCAGGAGAAGGCCCCGGTGAAGGCCGCTGGTGACTAGCACGCCGATGGATGGTGAAGGCTATTCACCCGAGGCTGAGGCCGAGCCGCAATCGCCCTGGTGGCACCGATTTTTGCCGGGCCGCCAGCAGGCTATGTTGCAAGCACGGATTACGGCACTTGATGATGCGATTACGCTGTATCCGTCTTCGTCGGCCAATTACGTCTTACGCGGCGAAGCGTATCTCAAGGCTGGGCAAGCCGAACGAGCGATCATCGACTTTGAGATCGCTCAGCGGTTGGCTCAAGCTGATATTATGAACAATCGTTGGGGGCTTGTCGCCCAGGCGATGCAAGACCGAGCGCGGCGTGGCCTGCAACAGGCACGCCGTCATGTCAAGAAATAACGATGCACGGCCCGACCTGTTTCGTGTGTTTGATTTTGCAAGCTGACCACTGAGGGAAACTTGAATGTCCGATAAGATGGTAACAATCATCATCGATGATAAGGAGTATAGCGTCCCTGCCGGGATGAACTTGGTGGACGCCGCTAAATGGTACGCAGATAACGATGTGCCTGTCTTTTGCTATCATCCCAAGATGGAGCCGGTCGGAATGTGCCGGATGTGTCTCGTCGAGTTAGGATCGATCCAGAAGGATCGAGAGACCGGCGAAGTAATGGTTGACGAAGACGGCAACCCGCAGATCCGCTGGTTCCCCAAGCTACAGACGGCCTGCACGCAGATCGTCTCTGACGGTATGGTGATCCGCACCCGGACGCAAGAAGTCTCTGAGGCGCGGAATAATGTGTTGGAGTTCCTGCTTACCAGTCACCCGCTGGATTGCCCGATCTGCGACAAAGGCGGAGAGTGCCCGCTCCAGAATTTGACGATGGAGCATGGCCCCGGCGAGAGTCGGATGAACTTCGCCGACAAGATGAAGTTAGACAAACATGTCCCGTTGGGAGATCTGATCTACCTGGACGAAGAGCGGTGTATCCAGTGCGGGCGGTGTGTCCGCTTCCAGGATGAGATCGTGGGGGATGATGTGCTGGCCTTCCACGAGCGCGGGCGTACCCTTCAAATTATCACCAATAGTGATCCTGGTTTTGACACTTATTTCTCCGGCAATACGACTGACATCTGCCCGGTGGGGGCCTTGACGACGGCGGATTTCCGCTTCGGTGCCCGTCCCTGGGAGTTGACCGAAGTGCCGAGCATCTGCCCGTATGATGCGGCAGGTACCAACATCAGCCTGAGTACACGGCTGGATCGTGATTTTGGCGGTCGCGCTATGATTAAGCGCGTGATGCCGCGCCAGAATGAATTTGTCAACGAGATCTGGATTTCCGATAAGACCCGTTTCGGCCATCACTTCACGCGGAGCGATGCCCGGCTGGAAAGACCGATCATGCGGCACGGGGACGCGCTCAACGAGACAGACTGGCCGGACGCGATGAAAGCGACGGTCGAAGCATTACAGGCGGCGGAAGGTGATATTGCCGCTATCGCCGGTAGCCGGATGAGCAACGAAGACCTGTGGGCCTTGCGCCAACTGGTCGAAGGAATCGGCGGGGAACGCCTGGGAGCGTGGCCTCCCACCCACACCGGCGCGGATCTGGTGGCGCAGGTCGGCGTGGGGCAGGGTACCAACCTGGGCGATTTAGGTGCGGGGGATGCGGTGCTGATTATCGCCTCCGACCTGGAAGAAGAAGTGCCGATCTGGCGTTTGCGGCTTAAGCAAGCCCATGATCGCGGTGCGTATGTCGTCGTGGCGAACGCCCGCAAGACACGCATGGACGATTTCGCCAGTGAGACCGTTCGCTATGATATCGGTCAGGCCGCCCACTTTATGGACGGCATCAAAAAAGAGGCGGCGGAAATTGCCAAGACACTGGCCGACGCCAGTAACCTGGTCATCCTGGCGGGGGCCGAAGGGCTGACTCTGGACGGCCACCGGGCGTTGATGCAATCCGCCGCTAACTTCCTGATTGAGACCAAGCATGTGGGCCGGGCGAACAATGGCTTGCTGTCGCCGTTCCCTGGGCCGAATGGCATGGGCCTGTATTACATGGGCTTCACGCCGGAAGCAACCGTCGAGATCAGCCAGAAGCCGCCGAAGGTGTTGATCGTAGCAGACGCAGAACTGCTGGCTGATGATCCTTACACCGGTTCCTGGTTGGAGCAGGTCGAGACGATCATCTGCTTGAGCCTGTTCCCGGATGACATCGCGGCGGAAGCCGATATTGTCCTGCCGATCCAGAGCTTTGCAGAGCGTGACGGCACCTTCACCAATGGTGAACGACGGGTGCAACGCTTCTACACCGCGCAAGGCCCGATCGGGCAAGCATTGCCGGCCTGGCAGGCCCTGGGCCGCATCGGTGAACACGCCGGATTAGGTCGGGCCAAGGCGTCTGCGGCGGCGGTGATGCTGGACATCACCAAGAACGTCCCGGCATTTGACGGGATGCGCTACCGGGAACTGGCTCGCGTTGAGCGTCAGTTCCCGGATGTGGGCGGCGATGACAAGTATTATGGCGGTACTGCCTACCAGAACAAAGGCGGCCTGGGCAAAGTCATCCCGACGGGGGCCGACAACGGCGACGATGTGAGCAAGGGGAAAGTCACCTTGCCGGCGGTGCCCCAGGCTGAGGACGATGAAATGGTGGTTGTTCCGTCCATCCGGTTGTACAATCGTGAGCGGGTCTTCTTGCCGTCGGCTCTGGTGCATCCGCGTGTGATGGCTCCGTTTGTTGAGATCAACGCGGCGGATGCCAGCAAGCTCGACATCGCACAGGGCGATGTGGTCGAGATCAACTTTGCGGATGCCGGTGCGGTGCGTGTACGCGCCCATGTGAATGGCGGTGCGCCGCAAGGGTCGGTCGTCCTGCCGCGCCACCTGAGCGACACCGCGACACCGATGGTGCCGACTGCCGGTAAGATCAGCAAAGTTTAACACCTAATCTGCCTGGCTGGGGGATAACCCCCTGGCCGGGTGTTTCGTAAATTCGAAAGCTCTTTTGGGGAAAACAAACCATGGACGAAGCGCAAAACAGAGTTTCATGGATTGACATCATCGCGTTCAGCGTGGCGGCCTTATTACCGCTCTTCTTGATCGCGGCGTTGTGGTACGACGGGTATCCGGCCATTAGCTACATTACAGACGTTCAACCGCCGGAAGACTTTGACTTCCGCATGGGGTTGACGATGTGGCTGTTACCGTTGTCAATCCTGGGGACGCTGACCTTTACTTACTGGGGTCTGCTGGATAAATACGCGACTCAATTTACCTCACGCTGGGCGGCAGGTTTCGCCGGGCTGGGGTTGTTATACTTTTTGCTCGTCATCTTGAACCTCGGTTTCGGCGCAATCGGTCAGTTTGAGGCCTTCCGCCCGTTGCCATTTGGCGAAGCCATCAACGACTTTACGACCATCAACGGCGGGCAAGCCTTCTTGCCGATGTTGTTTATCCTGCTGTTTTTAGTGATTCAGGGCTTCTTGCCGCGTGATTTCGCGCCGGAAGACCGGCCCGGTGAGGTGCCGAAGGCATTCGGTGTGCCATTGCCGATCTTTATCCCGGTGTTCTTCGTCGGTAACGCGGTGCTGTTCTTCCTGCTGGCAAATTGGGGCGCAGTGCTCAACGCGAGCGGGAGCGTGTTGGAATTCGCGTTTAACCGTGACAACCGCGCCGATGAAGTCATCCTCTGCTCGGAATCTAACGGATGTGCTTTCCTGCATCCGATCTTTTACAGCGCGATCTTGCTGTTCGTGGTGATCACGGGCTTTGCTTATACCACATTGCTAGAGCGTAAGTTTATCGCGTGGTTCCAGCAACGGGTCGGGCCGAACCGCGTCGGGCCGGGGGGCCTCCTCCAACCGGCGGCAGATGGCTTGAAGTTGCTGTTCAAAGAGAACATCAAGCCGTCGCAGGCAGATACAGGCATTTATCGTATCGCCCCGATGTTGAAGGCGATCCCGACATTGGTCGTTTTGGCGGCTATCCCAATCGGGCCGGATATTGTCGTCCCCTGGTTTGATGGTAATTGGTATCAAGTGCCGCTGGTTTTAATTGATACCGGCGTCGGTATTCTGTGGCTTCTGGCGATTACCAGCATCGGCACCTATGGTGTGGTGTTGGCGGGTTGGGCCAGCAACAATAAGTATTCAATGCTCGGCGGGATGCGTGCCGCTTCTCAGATGGTTAGCTACGAGCTAAGTATGGGGATCACGCTGGCCGTCCCGGTGTTGATCGCCGGTACGATGTCGATTACCGGCATTGTGGACGATCAAGGTGGGCTTTTCATCAACTGGTATGTGTTCCAGAATCCACTGGCGGCGATTGTACTACTCATCGCCCTCGTGGCGGAGACCAACCGCGCCCCGTTCGACCTGCCGGAAGCTGAGCAGGAATTGACCGCTGGTTACATGACCGAATACAGCGGGATGAAGTTTGCGCTGTTCATGATGGCCGAATATCTCGGTATGATCGCGGTCAGCATGATTGCCGCCTCGGTCTTCTTCGGCGGGTATAATGACGGCTTTGGGCTGGTGGATGCCATCCCGATCCTTGGCCCGCTGGTCATGATCGGCAAGGTTGTGCTGTTCTTGATTGGTTTCGTCTGGCTCCGTGCCACACTGCCGCGCCTGCGTTATGACCGGCTGATGATGTTCGGTTGGAAGGTCATGTTGCCGTTGGCCCTGATCAGCGTCGTATTTACATCCGTCGCCGTGATTGTCGGCGAAGAGTTCGGTGAATTCACCTATGCGGTGGTCTCCGGCTTGATGTTTGTGGCGATCCTGGGGGCGTCGGTCTTTTTCCTGGGGCGTCCGGAAGAAGACGATGCTGTCGAAGAATACGAGACCGACCCGGTGATTACCGGAGAGCGTGACGGCCTGGCCTGGGGCGGGGTGATGCTCCTGGGTGGCCTGGCGGCTATTCCGTTTGCTATCTACGCGGTGACTGCGCCGCTGGTGGTCTTCTTGTGGCGGTTGGTGACAGTGCCGATCCTGGCGTTGTTCAACGTGGGTGAAAACCGTGACCGCTTCCGCCGGGGCTTACTGATTGCCATCGAGCCGCTTGCCAACCTGGGTGAGCCAGAAGACGATCAAGAACCGACCGACGCGCCACGCCTGGAAAGTGGCGACTAACGAACGTAAGTTATGGGGATGAGCGAAGATCATCCCCATTTGTTTGATGGAGAGATGAAGTATGAATATTATCAAAGGATTCGCGACGACGTTTAAGCATCTGCGTGAAGAAAAGATCACGCTCCAATACCCGGAAGAAGTCCGTCCTTTCCAGGCGCGCTTTAAGGGCCGGCATCATCTGCGCCGTTATGATAACGGGATGGAAAAATGCATCGGCTGTTCGCTGTGTGCGGCGGCCTGCCCGGCAGATGCGATCTGGGTCGAGGCGGCGGAAAACAGCGACGAACAACGTTACAGCCCTGGTGAACGTTACGCCAAAACCTACGAGATCAACATGCTCCGCTGTATCTTCTGCGGATATTGCGAAGATGCCTGCCCGACCCAGGCGATTGAATTGGGCCACGAGCATCAATTGAGCTTTACCAACCGTGAAGACGCGATCTTCACCAAAGAGATGTTGATCGACCCGGTGCCAGAAGAAGGCCTGCCCACACCACAGGTGGTAGAACCAGGGACATATGACCGTGCAATCCCGGATATGCCCGATCCAGAGTAGACAAAAGTTCAGATTCCGTATACAAATGGAACGCTAGAGTCTTTGTACTCTAGCGTTCTTTGTGTTAGACTGCACAATCGTTAGTTGAACACCACGATAGGACATGCACAAATGCCGATAGAAGTCCTGTTATTCCTATTTGTCGGGTTAGTCTCCGTTGGCTCCGCGATGGCGATGCTACTGACCCAGAACGCCGTACACAGTGCGATGTATCTTATCTTGAACTTTGCCTGTGTCGCTTTCTTATATCTCATGTTGGATGCACCCTTCCTGGCGTTGGTACAGGTGGCGGTGTATGCCGGCGCGATCATGGTCTTATTCCTGTTCGTGATTATGCTCCTCGGGGCAGAGCGTACCATGCAGGAAGTCCGGCAGTTTAAATGGCTCGCGCCGATCACGTTGACGCTCTCAATGTCATTTTTGATCGCGTTCGCGCTGGCCTTCAGCAGTAGCGGGATCGACGATCAACCGGTGCCGCCCCGCCAGCCGATGGTGCGCGTGGTAAATGGCACGCCGGATTTCCCGATGGCCGATATTTTCATCGATGGCGAATTATTCATTGATGATGTCGCGTTTGGCGGGCTGACCGATGACAACGAACTCCGCTTTGAAGACCTCCAACCGGGCGATTATACACTCGGTATTGCGGATGGCACGCAGGAAGATGCGCGTGCTTTGCCGTTGGGGTCGTTTAGCATCGAGCAGGGGCAAGCGTTGACATTGGTGACATATGGCATCATCGGCTCAGATGTCAACCCGACGTTTACCGCTGTCGAGCAAGATGTCGCGTATTATGACGACGATGCCGGGCGGGTGACGATTGTCAATGCCTATGTCGGTAGTCCGATTTCAGTGGTTGATGCCGGGTCGGATCGCATCCTCGATGCCGATGATCTGGAAATTGCCCCGCCGATTGTGACTGATCTTGCAGTCGGCCAAGCGACAGAGGCGACCTTGTTCCGCACAGGGGATAAAGACTGGGTTTTCGTGAACCTGGCCGACATCGAAGCCGAGGAAACGCTAGATAATAACGTGATCGCCCGGCCTGAATTTGACGTTCAGTCCGCATCGAATAACCTGTTGGTGCTGGTCGCAGATCAAGAAGATAGCGCACTGATCCCGGTTGCTTTGCCGATTATCACCGAGACTCTGCCACAATTCGGCAGTCCGGAGGCAATCGGTAATGCGCTGTTTACGACCTTCGTGCTTCCGTTCGAACTGGTGGCGATGTTGCTTTTGGCGGCCATGGTCGGCGCGATTGTGCTGACGCAACGGGGCGACATCAAGCCCAAGCCGGGCCGCCCGACACGGCGTAAGGTCAGCCGCCCGTTGACCAGTGTGATCGCGGCGCAAACCGGGCACGAGGTGACGCAGGAAGACGATGACGACCAGGCACTTGCGAAACCAACAGTTGAGCAACCGGAGCCGTCCGGCGATTAGTAACGAACGAGGGGAAGAACTATGGTTGAAATAGAAGCATATATCGTCCTCAGCGCGATCTTGTTTATCCTGGGTGCGATGGGGGTCCTCCTGCGGCGCAACGCCATTCTCGTCTTTATGTCGGTTGAGCTGATGCTGAACGCCGCTAATCTGTCGCTGGTGGCTTTCGCCGCACATTGGGGCGGGATCGAAGGCCAGATCTTCGTGTTCTTCGTCATCACGGTGGCGGCGGCAGAGGTGGCGGTCGGTCTTGCGTTGATCGTGGCGATCTTCCGCACGCGCCAGAGCATCAACATCGACGAACTCCATCTGATGGAAGGCTAACGCGATGGAAAATTTGGCATTAATTGCACCACTGATTATCCTGTTCCCGGCCATTGGCGCGTTCATCAACTTCTTCTGGGGCGCGAAGCTCGGCGAAGGAACATCAGCCATTATCGGTTCGACGGCTTCCGCCCTGTCCTTTTTTGTGGCGTTGGGCTTGCTCTCGTACCTGACCGGCTCGGATTTCAATCCGGCGGTGGTTGATCCGCCTTTGTTGGATGGCTGGCTCCGTATTGACTCGATTAACCTGGATATTTCCTGGCAGACGCGGGTTGATACGCTCAGTGTGACGATGACGTTATTTGTGACGTTTGTCGGCACGTTAATCCACATCTATGCGGCAGGTTACATGCACGGCGATGAGCGTTTCTCACTGTTCTTCGCCTACTTGAATATGTTCCTGGCGTTCATGCTCATCTTGATTATGGGCAACAACTACCTGATGATGTTCGTCGGTTGGGAAGGCGTGGGTTTATCTTCCTACCTGCTGATTAGCTTCTGGTGGGATAAGCCGAAGGGCGAAGGCATCGCCAATAGTAACGCCGGGCGTAAGGCGTTCATCGCCAACCGCATCGGTGACTTTGGCGTGCTGATGGCCGTCTTCCTGACGTTCTGGGCGTTTGGCACGTTGGATTACTACAAGCCGAACGAAATCCCGAACCCGGCGGCAGGGGTCTATCATGGGGATGACCACGCCGAAGAAGCCGACGAGGAAGAAAGCGAAGCCAGCGAGGAAGAAGCGCGTGCGCCGGTTCAACTGGTGCTGGCCGGTGATGTCCTGCCGGATATGCTGGTTGAGGAAATCGGCGGGGAAGCTGACGCCGAAGAAGAATCCGGACGAGACTTTTATTCGTTCGAAGATGCCGAGGTAGACCTGGCTCAGTTAGGCGTGTTTGGGCAGGTTGCCCGCTACGTCGAGATGGATGACGAAGCCAGCACGCTCTACGATGAGGCCGAGTCAGTCTTGTTGCAGGCGCGTGGGGACGATGACGAAGCGGCCATTGCCGAAGCCGAAGCCGCGTTCGCGCTGGCACAGGAAGAAGCGGATGCGATCCGGCCTACATTCGAAATCGGCCCGCTGACGTTGGGCATTGAAGGCTTACTGACGCTCATCACGCTGTTTATGCTTCTCGGCGTCACCGGTAAATCTGCCCAGATCCCGTTATTCGTCTGGTTGCCGGACGCGATGGCTGGCCCGACACCCGTAAGTGCGCTCATCCACGCCGCGACGATGGTCACTGCTGGTGTGTATATCATGGTGCGCTCAAACATCATGTTCTACAACGCGGAATTGGTCTCGTTTTTGGTGGCGATGGTCGGCGCGACGACGGCCCTGGTGGCCGGGTTTATCGCGGTCGGTCAGTTTGACATCAAGCGCGTGCTGGCCTATTCGACTGTCAGCCAGTTAGGGTTTATGGTGGCGGCGGTTGGCCTGGGGGCGTATGTGGCGGCGATGTTCCACATGATTACCCATGCGTTCTTCAAGGCTCTGTTGTTCCTGGGTAGTGGCTCGGTCATTCATGGTGTGGAGCATGGTCATCATCATGTCGCACATCACGGCCATCATGATGACGACCATCACGACGATGACTTCGACCCGCAGGATATGCGAAACATGGGCGGCCTTAGCAAGCGGATGCCCATCACTTACTGGACGTATCTGTTCGGTACGATTGCGCTGGCCGGCATCTGGCCGTTTGCTGGTTTCTGGTCGAAAGACGAGATCCTGGCGGATGCGTGGCTGGTCGGCTTTGATAAGGGCGAGTTGAAGGGCTTCTTAGTCCTCGGCCTGTTGTTGATCGCGGCGGGGTTCACCGCGTTTTATATGTGGCGGCAGATCGAAATGGTCTTCCACGGGGAGCCGCGTACCGAAGCGGCGGCAGAAGCCCCGGAAAGCGCACCGTCGATGGTTATCCCGCTGGTGATCCTGGCGTTCTTCGCGCTGTTCATCGGCTTTGTAAACATCCCCAGTGGGATCGGCTTCCCGTTCACGCTAGGCTTTGAGGGCACTCTGGGCTTACATGCGTTGGGTGACTTCCTGGAATACAGCATCTTTAAAAAGGCATTTGTCTTGCCGCCGTTTACCCCGCTGATCGCGTTAACCGCGCTTGGTGCAGGGATCGGGGCTATCATCCTCGCCCGGTCAATCTACGGCGGGACGAAGGCCATCGACGAAAACGGCAAAGATCCGCTCCAGGCGGAGCCAAGCACCGGCATGGTGTGGAACGTGGCCCATGCCCGGATGTACTGGGACGAAATTTACTTCGCGCTGATCATCAACCCGTATATCCGGGTGGCGGATTTCCTCGCCAATGTGATTGACTGGCGTTTCTTGCACGATTATTTCCACGATTCTGTGATTGTGCGCGGGTATCGGTCGATGGGAGAGTTGCTCTCGCGTCCGTTTGATCTGGGCATTATCGATGGGAGCGTCAATGGTGTTGGTCGGGTGATTACGTGGATTAGCGGTTCGCTCCGCCGGGTACAGACCGGTTACGTGCGGACGTATGCCGTCGCGCTCCTGCTAGGGGTGGTCGCGGTGATCTTGTTGATGCTTCTCCCGCTCATCCAAATTGGTTAACCACTTAAGGAGTTATTATGCCTGATGCAGTTCAAGCCGTAAGTTCGAGCCTGTCGCTGGTGACCATTACGCTCTTCCTGCCGATGGTCGGCCTGACGATCCTGCTTTTTATGAACGAAGAGCGGGACAAACAAGCCATCAAGTGGACGGCGTTCGGGTTCAGCATCGCGACCTTCGTCGCCTCGTTGTTGATGGCATTCAACTTCGATAACAGCGAAGCCGGTTTACAAATGGTCCAGCGCAATAGCTGGATCGACCAACTCGGCATTAGCTATTACGTCGGGGTGGATGGCTTAAGCCTGCTACTCGTCTTGCTCTCGACCATCATTATGCCGATTGCGATCCTATCTTCTTTTGGATCCGGCGTTTTGGAAGAGCGCGGGCGCAGTAAGCTCTACTATATGTTTATGCTCCTGCTGGAATGGGCCATGATCGGCGTGTTCGTCGTGCAGGATCTCATCATCTTTTACATCTTCTGGGAAGTAACGCTGGTGCCGATGTACTTCTTGATCGGCATCTGGGGATCAGAAAACCGCGTTTATGCGGCGGTCAAGTTCTTCTTGTACACGATGGCCGGGTCGATCTTGATGTTGCTGGCGATCCTGTATGTTGGCGGTACCGCCGGTACCTTTGCCGTCCCGGAGATCATGGCTGGCGTGCAGAACGGCAGTATCGACTTCCTGATGGATGGGGTCTTCAGTGAGCAGTCCTTCTTGTTCCTGGGCTTCTTTATCGCCTTTGCGATCAAAGTGCCGGTGTGGCCGCTCCATAGCTGGTTGCCAGATGCACACGTCCAGGCCCCAACGGCTGGATCGGTCATCCTGGCCGGTGTCCTGCTGAAGATGGGTACCTATGGCATGGTGCGCTTTAACCTGGGACTGTTCCCGGAAGCCAGTGTAGACTGGGCACCGATCATCGCCGGACTCGGTGTGATCGGCATCATCTACGGGGCATGGGTCAGCTTCGCGCAGACCGATATGAAGAAGTTAGTCGCGTATTCGTCGGTTAGCCACCTCGGCTTTGTGGTGCTGGGGATCTTCGCGCTCAACGCGCAGGGAATCCAGGGGGCCACGTTGCAGATGGTCAATCATGGCATCAGCACCGGTGGTCTGTTCTTGATCGTCGGGATGCTCTATGAACGGCGGCACACCAAAGCGATGGAAGCCTATGGCGGGATATGGAAAGCTCTGCCAGTGTTCGGCGGTATCGCGCTCATCATCTCCTTGAGCAGTATGGGCCTGCCGGGGCTGAACGGCTTCGTCGGTGAGTTCACCATCTTGCTTGGGGCAGTCGGCAGTACGGTGCTAGGCTTCGGGTTTGCGCTGGTCGGCACCGTCGGTGTGATCCTGGCGGCGGTTTATATGCTGAAGATGTTCCAGGCGATCTTTATGGGCGAACTGGACAAAGAAGAGAACAAGAACCTCATGCCGTTGCAGTGGTATGAAGTGGCGGTTCTCGTGCCGATTTTGATCCTGGTGGTCTGGATCGGTATTCAGCCGGGAGCCTGGTTCGATGTGATGGACGCCGCGACCAACCAATTAATCGTCAATATAGCGGAGCTGGCCCCGGATATTCTGGCGCAAGCCCCGACGCCGTAAGGATACGAGATGATTGACGTACCGAATTTTGCAGACCTCAATCTGGAAGTCACCCTCCCGGCGGTCTTCCTGGCGTTGTTTACGCTGGTTCTGCTCATCCTTGATCTGTTCATCCCGAAGGATCGCAAGATCCAGACAGCGCACCTGACCCTGGGTGCGCTGGGGGTGGCTTTCGTGTGGAACTTGCTCTTGTTTGGGCGCGATATGATCGCCGTCGAGGGTATGTTCATCGCAGATGCCTTTACCGCATTCATCAACATGACGGTCTTGGCGGCGGCCATTATCACTTGCTTCCTCAGTGTGGATTACCTCAAGCGCACTGGCATCGAACAGGGCGAGTTTTACTCGTTGTTGCTCTTCTCTACGGTCGGGATCATGTTCATGGGTGCGGCGAATGACCTGCTGGTCATTTTTATCGCGCTGGAATTGTTGAGCATCCCGCTGTATGTGATGGCGGCCATGCGCCACCAGAACGCGAAATCTGAAGAGAGCGGCCTAAAGTATTTCATCCTGGGGGCGTTCGCTAGCGCGTTCTTCGTCTATGGCGCGGCCATGATCTACGGCGCGACCGGGACGACGAACCTACAGGAGATCTTCGCTCAGGTCAGCGTCATCGTCGCGGAAGAATCCAGTTCACGGTTGTTCTTGCTCCTGGGTGCCGGGTTGATCCTGGTCGGCCTGGGCTTCAAGGTTGCTGTCGTCCCATTTCATATGTGGACGCCGGATGTTTACGAAGGCTCCCCGACGCCCGTGACAGCCTTTATGAGCGTCGGTGCGAAAGCCGGTGGGTTTGCCGCGCTCTTGCGTGTGATGACGGTCGCGCTCCCTGAATTGAGCATTGACTTGGAAGGGACGACCGCCGCCTGGCAATCGACTGTCAGCGTCATCGCCGCTTTGACGATGATCCTGGGGAATATCGTGGCGATCTCTCAGACCAATGTCAAGCGGATGCTGGCGTATTCCTCCATCGCCCATGCCGGGTATATCCTGATGGCGGTGGCGGCGGTCGGGACAATCGGCGTTGCTGGTGATGCCACACGCGGCGCACTGGTTTATCTGCTAGCGTATACCTTCACCAACCTGGGGGCGTTCGCGGTGGTGCTGGCCGTGGAAAAAGACGACGGCACCGGCACCGACCTGACCGACTTCAACGGCCTGGCCCGGAGTCAACCGCTCCTGGCGGCGATGATGGCGTTCTTCATGTTTAGCTTGACCGGCGTGCCATTGACGGCGGGCTTTGTCGGCAAATTCTTTATCTTCGGTGCGGCGGTGGATGCCGGGCTGATCTTGCTGACGGTCATCGGTGTGTTGACCAGTGTCGTCAGTGCGTTTTACTATGTGCGGATCATCGTCAATATGTATCTGCTTGAGGGCGAAGGCGACCCGGCAGAAGGTGCGACGCAATACGTGAATTATGCGGTCTATGCCGCTTTTTCCGGCACGCTGATCCTGGGTGTGTTCCCGGTGTTGGCCGTCGATCTGCTTGACTCGATGATGGTCGCGATCACACGGTTACCGCTCTTCTGAACGTGAACGGGCGGGTGCCTTGTAAGTGATAGGATGACGCGCCCAGACCGGGCGCGTCTTTGGTTGGATTGCGATTATGACGAACGATCAACCTGTGCCGGAGATGCGCTCCCGGCTGGAACAAAATCGTTATGGTAAGCTCACGGTCGGGCAATGGCTGGATATTGTCTTTCAGCCGGCTATGGCCTTATTCGTCTTGCTGATCCCGCTTGGCTTTCTGTTGCTCCCGCGTTTCCTCTTGTTGATGGCACGGGGCGGGTGGGTGCTGTTCTTCCTGCTGTTGATGGTGTTTTTGGCGACATTCGTCTTGCGGGCCTGGCGATATGCGCGGGCACCGGTACATTATGCCCAGATGCAAGCCCTGCGTGACACACCGCCGGTATGGCAGTTCTGGGCACCGTTATCACTCCGCACCGAAGATGCGCGTGACTTCCAATTTCGTAAGCGGCTGGCACCACGCCCGCACTTACAGCAGGGTAAACTGGTTCTTTAGGACTTCGCGTGGTGAACAGAAGTTCCAGTGAAATGAGTGAAAATATTTGTTAAGGTAATGGGCTAAGTATATCAGAAGAGAAACGACCCTGATGAGCGACC
>DAOTTZ010000088.1:0-53650 GCA_034437535.1 Anaerolineae bacterium
TGTTCGGCGGGTCTTTCAACGCATTTTTCTTGACCTTGAAGGCTTTCACTTGTTCGCCTAACGAAACACATTACATTTCTCGCTTACCACGCGAGATCCCAAAGAGCCAAAATTATATTTTAGGAGGCGTTACAATGCGTGTTATCATGCCACGTTTTGAAAAAGGAAGTGAAATGTTCAGTGAGTTTGCGATGGGAATGCCCGATGCTGACTCACATGCGACATTTGCTGGCAACCGCAACCCGGAAGTCAACTGGACAGACTTCCCGGAAGAGACCCAATCCTTCGCGGTAATCTGTGTTGATGTGGACGCGCCGGCAGATGGCACCGATGCCAACACCGAAGGCAAGACCATCCCATATGATGCCGAACGAACCGACTTTTACCACTGGGTGCTGGTCGATATTCCGGTTGACATTACCAAGATCCCGGAAGGCGCAGTCTGCGATGGGGTGACGGAAGGCGGTAAGCCCACCGGCAAGAGCGAATACGGGCTGGCCGGCTATAACGATTACACCAACTACTTCAAGGGTTACAAGGACATGGAAGGCACCTACGGCGGTTATGACGGGCCGTTCCCGCCCTGGAATGACGAACGCGGCCACCGCTATTACTTCCGGGTGTATGCGCTGGATGTCGACTCATTGGGCCTCGACCCAGACGGCAACTTTTCCGGCCAAGACGCGCTCGACGCGATGGACGGGCACATTCTAGCGCAGGACGAATGGATGGGGACCTACGGAATTTATACTTACGCGCAATACCCCAACAAAGACAAGCCGGAATAAGCGATGATCCGGGCGGGCTATTGGCTCGCCTCGCGTCTTTCAGTCCGTCTCGATACGTTCCCAGGTGGAGCCATCGCCGACCAAATGCCATACGAGATCGTCATCCATGCTGGAAATGTATAAGCTATTGACGGATGTGGCACGTTGAGAGAAGCCGACGTGAGCATAGCCCACGTCGGTCGCCATGCCCAACCGGTCGCGAATTGTCTCGTTCCCCCACCAGAGGTTCGCGAACGGTTGCGACGGCGGAAACTCGTTGAAGATGTCGTCGCGTTCCACCTCAATATCAGAGACGGATTCAAAACTTAACCAGGCCGGATTCTGGCCGTCTGTAAACACGACATATACCCGGTCAGCCTCTTCAAGGTGGAGCATCCAGCCCCGCTCATAGGCTTGTTCGGATACCATGTCGGGTATCATGGCGGCATCCGGGCAGATCGCGGGGGCCGGGTCGAAAAACCAATCCGCCTCACAATCCACCAGCTCGACCGTGAAACTCTGCTCGATCTCTTGCTCATCGGCCTCTGCCACCAGCACAAAAGTCACCGGTCCGCTATCTGTAGCATCAGTGGCGATGACCTGACGACCGTCAGACGGCACATTCGTCCATCCACGCTCCCGCTGGCCCTGCTCGTCAAGCTGGTAAATGGCTACGTTTTCCGCCAATCTAGTTGACCACAGCAGAATAATGTCTTCCCCAGGGGCAACTGGCCCGGTAGCGGTGAAATATTCGATAGTGTGGAATGCCTCGGTCGTCATCGCAGGCGTAGGCGAGATTGTGGGCGTTGGCGTATCAGCTAATCGTGTGGCCGTCGAAGTCGGTACAACAAGTACCGTCGGGGAGCTTTCTGCTATGATTTCAGTCGGGGGTCGTGTGTTGGTGACTACCACACTATCCGTCTGGCCGGAACTCAGCCCGCCGAAAATCAAAATGAGCAGAATCACCGGCAACGAACCACCTATTGCATAGCGCCACCAGGTGTTTTCTGCGGAGGAGGCCGCTGGTTTATCAGGTAAGACCCACTCGCCGGAGGTCTGCGCCGGGGTGATGACCTGGGCCAGCCGTTGGTAAAAGTCATCTGGCGGCAGGTCACCGTTACGGACATCGGCAAATTGCGGGGTGATGAGCAAGGCGAATTCTCTACCGGAGAGCAACAACGGGAAGATCGGCTTTACCTCCCGTTGTGCCACCAGGATCTCACGCTCGACCCATTCCGATTGTTCGGCAGGGGGTGACATGACGACGACAAAGGCGACGCACTCTTCGATGGCCTGAACGATGGTGCGCCACCAGCGATTGCCATAGTCAATTCGGTCGTCGATCCACACATCAAAGCCGTGCTGACGGATGGACTCCGCCAGCTTGCGGGCATAAGCCTGGTCTTTGCGACTGTACGAGATGAAGATGTGCGCCATGATAAATACTCAAATGATGATGCGACGTGCCCATTATGCCGTTTGTAGTCGGTCAGCGCAACTCAGCATACGCCTGTTGGAGCAAGTCCGCACTGTGTGCCCAGGCGTGTTTCGCCACCACCCACGCCCGGCCCGCCCGGCCCATCGCCGCGCCACGTTCCGGGTCTGCCAGCAAATTCAACACCGCTTGCGCGAACGCCTGCGGATCATCCCGCAACAACATATGCTCGCCATCGACCGCGCCCAGTCCCTCCGCACCGATGGTCGTGCTGACAACCGGGCATCCACACGCCAGGGCCTCTAACAACTTAAAGCGTGTGCCGCTCCCACTGCGTAACGGGCAGATAAAAACCGCGCTCGATTGCAGATAAGGCCGGGTGTCATCCACCAGGCCGGTGATGGTGATTCCGTCGCGACCGTCAAGGGCCTGCATGGCCGGGGTCGGGTCTTTGCCGAGCAAGACCAGGCGAAAATCGGGCCGCTCTGCCCGGATGCGGGGCAAGATCGACTCTACAAAGTACATCACCGCGTCCGTATTCGGGAAGTATTTGTAATCTCCCATGTAAACGGCGGTGCAATCATCGCGTTGAACATCGGCGTCACTATCGAAGAAAGACACATCGACACCGTTCGGTGCCGGGTAGACGGTGGCCCCTGGGGCTACCTGCCGGATCTCCGCCGCATCGACCTCCGACATCGCGCCGACCGCATCGGCCTTTTGCCACCAGCGCGGTTCTACCCGGCGCATCTTCCAGGCTTCGATTGCGATTCCGGGCCGGGTGTAGATAGGTGTGGCGACGCGGGCATGTTTGAACCAGGCACGATATTCGATGGCCGGTTCGGAAAGAAATACCGGCGCGGCTGTGTCTTCGGGGATGTTCTGAAGCATGTAGAACGACTCCACATGGATGATGTCTGCCGGGTGTTCAGCCAGCAGACGGGCACAGGTCGCCCGCATGGCATCGGTTCCGTACAACCGCATGGTGATGGCCTGCGGCGATGTCAGGCTCATCCACGCGGCGCGGAGTGTGCCAGGGCTGGCGTCACGCTCCACGACGTGATACTGGCAAAACGCGGCTAACGGGGTGATGTCAAAGGCCGTTTCTTCTGGCCGGCCAAAGCATACCAGCGTTACATCGAACGACTCGGATAAGTGCTTGAGCAGATTGTACGTCCGCATCCGCCCCCCGCTGACCGGGGGATAGGGCAAATACGGCGTCAGCATAAACAGATGTTTTTTCGTCATGGGTCATATCTTCTCGTCGTGGTCAATAGCGGCAGAAGTGTAACATTCACATCGGGTCGTTGCGAGTCCGGTCGTTTCGCACTATATTGGTGCTAACCACGACGAGGAACGAGAAGATAACCAACTCATGCCCGGAATTGGCAACATAAACTTGAAGGTGCTATTGCTGGATACTGATTTCTACGCGCTACAGGCGGTCAACAGTTATCTGGCGTGGGATCGCCGGACGCGGGTCACGTATCTGGCAGAAAGTACGGCTAGCATGTGGGCATATCTGGCGGAGTTACCGCTGGCAGAGCAACCCGATGTCGTCGTGCTGGATGCCGATCATGTCGGCAGTGCGGGCGACCTGCATCACTTGATCCAGACTTTGCACGAGCAAGTGCCGGATGTGATGGTGGTGTGCCTGGTGCAGACGATTGACACGGCCCTGGTCGATGCCGCGATCCGGGCTGGGGCGCGGGCCTACTTCCTCAAGCAAGATGTGCGGCTTCAAATCGCCTGGGGGATCGTCTACGCCATCGATCATCCGCTGGTACTGACGACATCGGTCGCCTCTGCCAGCACCGCGATCTTGCGCCGCCAGCGGGTTCCGTTCCAGATCTTGCCGGAAAAACGCAATTACCCTGAACTGACCGACCGCATCCGCCAGGCGATCAAATTATGCGTGGTGGAGGGGATGCCGGCGCACCTGGCGGCAGATGAGATGGGGATCAGCCTGCATACCATTCGCGGCTACGTCAAAGAAGGCTATCGCATCTTAGAATCTTATGACGACACCGAATACCCGGTCGATATGACACCACAAGAGCGGGCGTTCATGCGGTTTACCGCGCTTGATCTCGACCTGGACTGAAGCACAAGTAAGGAATCCACCCCTGCCGGCGTCTAATACAATGAAAAAGGGCAACACGCATAAACGACAGTGGAAGCGTAACGACATGACTCAAACTTTTACCGATGAAACGTATCAAACACTTTTGAACACCGCGCAACCGGTACTCTTGCTTGTGCATGGGGATGACCTGCGCGGGGATGCCAACACCGCGTTTAAGAACGCGGCAGACGAACATACTGATATTTTGTTCGGGCGAATCGCCCTGGCAGAAAACCCACAGGCCGCCGAATATTTTAAGGCCGGTGGCAAGTCTTTGCTGGTCGCTCTGCATCATGGCGAAACCATCGCCCGGCGTAAGAAACCCTGGGGGAGCGATATTCCGCTGGCAATCGAAATGCTCCAGCAAGCCGCCCCAGTACAACCTGACCAATCGAAACAAGCGCAACCAAAGGGAGAACCCGCAACAATGAGTGACAACACACCGATCAACGTAACTGACGACAATTTCCAGGCTGAAGTGATCGACTATGACAAGCCCGTTCTGGTGGATTTCTGGGCGGAATGGTGTGGCCCGTGCCGCATGGTCGCCCCCATCCTGGATAAGCTGGCCGGTGAATATGGCGACAAAATACGGATTGCCAAGGTCAACGTGGATGAAAACCCCGGCTTATCGCAATACTTCCAGGTCATGAGCATCCCGACCATGATGATGTTCAAAGAGCGCAACATCGTCTTTAACCAACCGGGTGCCCTGCCAGAACCAGCCCTGCGGAACCTGCTCGATCAGTTGATCGAACTGGAAATTCCAGCCCAGGACGAAGCGACCGACGAAGAAGAGCCGGTCACCGAATAAGTATTAGCAAGTGCAGGGGCGGCGCATCGCCCCTGTTTTTATCCCAAATATCCCAAATTTAAGTCTTTTCGCCCCGGCAATGTTAAGTCTTTTCCCAAATCTTAACCACAGTATCCCACATCAAGCCGGTGAAATCTAGCGCAGGTCTAATCTTTAGCCGGTACACTGGATGCCATGAGACGATTACTACTTTTCGACATTGACGGAACCTTGCTCCGTACAGAGGGGGCAGGCCGCCGGGCGACTCGCGCCGCACTATTGGACGTGTTCGGCACCGCCGGGGCCATTGATACCCATCACTTCGGCGGCAAGACCGATTACTTCACCTTGATCGAACTGTTGCGCGATGCCGGCCACGACGAAGCCAGCATCGGCCCTAAGATCCCGCAATTCATCCAGGCGATGGGCCAACACATGGCGGTGATGATCCGCCAATATCCCGCTTACGCGCTCCCAGGCGCGCTGGCCGCGATTAGCCATCTGCGCCAGCATCAACCGGATTCATTGCTAGGGATCGTGACTGGCAACGCGCCGACATCGGCCCGCGTGAAGTTACAGGCCGCCGGGTATGATCCCGACTGGTTTATGATTGGGGCATATGGGACGGAATCAAGCAACCGGGATGACCTGCCCCGGCTGGCCCTGGAACGCGCCCAGACCCACAGCGGCACCCGTTATGCGCCGGACGCGGTGACGGTCATCGGGGATACCGCACTCGACATCCAGGCGGCGCGGGCCAACGGCTTCCGCGTGATCGCGGTCAAGACTGGCTTTGAAGACCCCGACGTGTTGCAGGCCGCCGAGCCGGATATTTTACTCGATGATTTGACGACTTTGCTTGAGGTGTTGTGATGTTCAACGCGCCGAATTATGACGAAGAAGAACACTTTGCCGATCATAAGATTTACATCATCGGCCTGCCGGATGAAGACGACGAACTGCTACAAGATCCCGGCTGGACGATGCGGCGGGTGTTGATGTTGTTGATCGCCCTGGTGATGATCGGATCGTTGCTGGCGTACTTCCTGGTGCCCGCGCTGACGGGTGAGCCAGCCACGCCGCCACCACCGCCCACCCCGGCCCCGGCACCCCAGTCCCTGGCTTGAAATTCCCCCTTGCCAAGCCGGGCAAAATACTATATTCTATTGGCACATCGCGGGTATAGTTCAGCGGTAGAACGTCTCCTTGCCAAGGAGAAGGTCACGAGTTCGAATCTCGTTACCCGCTCACGCAACGTCGGTCAACCAGACTGGCGTTTTTTTATTCGTCGTCATCCCGCTGGCGGATGGGCTGGTCATCCGGGTGGCGGGCGGTGCCGGTATACCCCAGGTCGCGCATACGGTCTTGCTCTAGCCGTTCCAGCTTGGCAGAGACCTTGCCGTAATCGGCTTGCGGGATCTGATGGTCAACGCCGTCAGCATCCCGGTAGACATAACCAATGCCAGCACACCAGGTACAATCTATCGCCTCGAATGTCTCGTCATCCTCGAACCAACCATAACCATCACACGAAATACACCGTACAATATCCATAGAAACAAGTTACCTTGTATGCGTCATCATCCAAATGCTATCTATTGTAATGAGAGGACCGATGGAACTGCAACCTGTTAAAATCGGTGCGCTGACGATTGACCCACCGTTATTCCTGGCACCGATGGCCGGCCAGACCAACCACGCCTTCCGCATGTTGTGCCGGGAAGGGGGCGCGTGTGGCATGGTCTGCACCGAGCTAATCAGCAGTCACGCGCTTCAATACAAGAGTTCCCGCCAGCGGACGTTGCAAATGTTCGACTGGCGACCGGAGCAAGAAAGCCCGTTCGCGGTGCAGTTATTTGGCAATGACCCGGCGATGATGGCCGATGCCGCGCAATTGGTAGCAGACTATGGGGCTGATGTGGTAGACATCAACATGGGATGCTGGGTGCCGAAGATCGCCCGCAAATCCGGCGCGGGGGCCGCACTCCTGCGGGATGTCTGCACCGCGACGGCGGTGGTGAAAACCGTCGTGCAGGCGGTTGATATTCCGGTTACTGTCAAGATCCGTAGTGGCTGGGAGCCGGAAAACCCGACGTGTGTGCCGTTCGCACGGGCGGCGGAAGATGCCGGGGTGCAGGCCATCGCGATTCATGCCCGGTTCGCCAAGCAGGGCCACGACGGGCAGGCCGATTGGCGTTGGATCAAGCGGGTGAAAGAAGCCGTCCGGGCGATCCCGGTGATTGGTAACGGCGACATATGGACCGGGGCCGATGCCCGCCAGATGATGACCGAGACCGGGTGTGACGGTGTGATGGTCGGACGGGCGGCGATGGGCAATCCGTTTGTGTTCCAAGATATTTTGCACGAACTACGCACCGGGGAACGGCCCGCCCGCCGCCCGGCGCATCTGCTAGCACAGACCGCGATCCGCCAGGCCCGGCTGACGCTGGAAACCACCCACTATGAGCCGATTAAAGCCATCCGGGAGTTACGCGGGCAACTGCTCAAGTACGTCAGCGGGTTACCAGATGCAACGACCATCCGCGATAAGATCTGCCAGGCGGAGTCGTTAGCCCACCTGGAAGCCGCCTTCGCGCCATTGCTGGAAGCCGACCGTTCTTGAAAAAATTATGAAGAAACGATTTTGAAAAACGATTTTGCCGCTATAGTTAGCGTAATCGTTGCAATGGCATGGGAGCATATATGCATCTGATCGTCTTGTTCACACTTTTGATTACGATCTTCCAACCGGAGACCCCACCCCCGGACGATAATCCGCTGGCACTTTACGAGCAAGGGGTCACCGCCTATTGGCGGGCTAATGATGCCGTTGCGCTGGAAGCCCTGACCGCGGTCATCGAGGCCGAACCAATGTTTGCCGATGCCTACGCCTACCGGGGCGCACTCTACCGGGCGATGGGGGATTATGGTGCGGCGGCGGATGATTTCGAGCAGGCCCTATTGTTAGAGCCGACCTCCGCGCTGGCTTATGCCTTCCGCGCCCGGTGGCATCTCTCACTTGGTGACCTGGAACAGGCCCGCGAAGACATCCGGCAGGCGGCAGAACTCAACCCGCGAGAGCCGGTCGTCTACACCAACCGGGCCATTATCAACCTGCGGGTCAATCGCAATCTGCAAGCCCTGCAAGATTACAACACCGCCATCGCGCTGGCACCGGATTTCGCCCCGGCCTATAACAATCGCGGGGTCGCGCACGAGATCCGGCTGGAATATGCGCTGGCCCTGGTAGATTATGACACGGCTATCGAACTCGACCCGGAGTATCTAGCGGCTTACATCAACCGGGGGATCACGCATCGTCGTTTGCGCAATTATGAAGACGCCATCGCAGATTTTTCCCGCGCTATCGAATTAGCCGGGGATGGTGGGCAAGCCGGGCGGCTATATGCCGAACGCGGACGGGTTTATGAGATCCTCGGCCAGACTGAACAGGCCGAGTCCGATTATGCCCAGGCCCGCGACCTGGGATATTTGCTCCCGGATGAAACCGGCGCGGCCATCGAAGACGCGCAGACGCTCTATGAGCGCGGCGTCACCGCGTACTGGCGGGCCAACGACGAAATCGCGTTACAATCGCTCTCTGCCGCCATCGCGCAAGACCCTGGCTTTGCCGCCGCTTACGCCTACCGGGGCGCACTCTACCGTGCCCAGGGAGATTATGACGCCGCCCGGCAAGATTTTGAGCAAGCCCTGGATATAGAGCCGGACTCCGCGCTGGCTTATGCCTTTCGCTCCCGACTCTACCTGACGACCGGGGACGTTCAGCAAGCCCTGATAGACGCGAACCACGCCCGCGAACTCAACCCGGATACGCCGGAAGTCTTCACCAACCGGGCCATCATCTACCTGACGCTCGACCGCACCAACAAAGCTCTGCTGGATTATAACCAGGCCGTTGCCGTCGCGCCGGATTTCGCCCCGGCGTATAACAATCGCGGCCTGGCGCATGAATTCGCCGGGGATTATGATCTTGCGATTGCAGATTACGAACAAGCCAGCGACCTCGACCCGGACTACGCCGCGCCCCACCGCAACCGGGCCTTTGCCTTGATCGCCATCGGTGATCTCTCGACAGCGATAGAGGCTTTCACCGCTACCATCGCGCTGAAGCCGGACGACGGCGAACTTTATTTCCGGCGCGGTCAATTGTACGATCTGCTGGAGCAAGACGACCTGGCAATCCTGGATTACGAACAAGCACGCGAACTGGGGTACCCGGTACCGGATTACACAGAAGAATTTTAACGAGTAAAGAATGAGGGAATCGTATGAAAGTCTTATGGTTGTGGATGATAGCCGGGATCGTATTGTGGCCGGGGGTGGCCCAGGCCCAGCAGACCGAAACCGAGACCTTACTGGAAGATGGCATCCGGTTGTATTGGTTGAGTGATTACGAAACCGCGCTGGATACCTTTAACGCGGTTATCACGCTTGATCCGACGATCATCGACGCTTATGCCTACCGGGCGGATATTCACCGCATTCAAGGTGACTTTGAAGCGGCCCAGGATGACCTGGACACGATCTTCGATGATGTCACCGTCACCGGGTGGGCCTACGCGGTGCAGGCCCGGCTGGATTACGAGCAGGACGAAGCAGAATCCGCTTTAGAGCATATCACCCTGGCGTTGGAAATCGCGCCGGATGCGCCGGAAGTCAATCACTTTCGCGCTCGCCTCGCCACGCTCGACGGGGAGACCGACCTGGCGTTCGACTTTTATGACGCGGCTTTGCGGGCAGATAACGACTTCTTCCCGGCTTACTTCGAACGGGCTAACCTACTCGCGGATGCCGGCAATCTCTCCGCCGCATTGTTAGATTGGGATCGTGCGTTAGAAATCGCGCCGGATTACGCGCTGGTCTATCATAATCGCGGTTTTTACGCCTACCTGGACGGCGAGTATGAGGCCGCGCTAGAAGATCTCAACACGGCTATCGACTTGATGCCGCGTGACCCGTATAATTACAATACACGGGGTACCCTCTACCGCGAGACCGGCGACCTGGACGCCGCCATCGGCGATTACACCACAGCTATTGACTTGGATGAGACGTTCACCTGGGCGCACCTGAATCGTGGGCTGACGCATTACGACTTAGGGGATTACGACGCCGCGCTGGATGACTTCTCGACCGCTATCGAGATCGACCCGGAATATGCTGAAGCGTATCATAATCGTGGTGTGGTGTATTATGCCCTGGATGAAAACGCATTAGCCCAGGCCGACCTGGCGCGGGCGGCTGATCTCGGTTACGAAGCAGAGTAAGGTTATTTGATGTCCCCTATTTATGTTATCGGCGATGTACACGGCCAATATGATAAGTTATTTGGCCTGTTGCGCTTTGATGCAGACTTGATTACGCCAAAGGGCGATTGGAACGGCGGTGATGCCCAGGTATGCTTCATCGGTGATTACTTTGATCGCGGGCCGGATGGAATCGCGGTGATCGACCTGATTATCCGGCTCCAACAACAGGCCAAGCTCACCGGGGGGGCGATTCACACGCTCCTGGGCAACCATGAAGTGTTGCTCCTGGCGGCGTCGGTCTTCGCTACCCAACGGCAATCCAGCCATTTTATGGCAAGCTGGGTTCATGCCGGCGGGCAGATCAACGACCTGCAACGGCTCACCAGCCGGCATATCAAATGGTTGATCGACTGCCCGGCCATGCTCCGGTTGGACGATTACCTGCTTATCCACGCGGATTCGATGCTCTACCGCCGGTATGGGGAGACCGTCACCACCGTTAACCGGGCGATTCGCTATGTATTAAACGGCACCGAACCAGCCTTCTGGAATGCGTTGATCGATCGCTTTACCGACCGCTACGCCTTCAGCGCGACCGATTGGTACGGGCACCCGCAGGCTGGCGGCGAAGAACGCGCCCAGGCAATGCTGGCGACCTATGGCGGCAGTCAGATCATTCACGGGCACACGCCTATCTTCCGCATGACTGACCAACCGCCAGACGAGGTCAACACAGCTTACCCTTATGCTGATGGGCTGTGTGTCAACGTTGACCACGCGCTATACGCCGGGGGCAGTGGCTTCGTCTACCGGCTATCGTCTTGACTGCCGACAATTTGCCCGACCAGATGCTCTAACGCTTTGACCAGCGCGTGGTTGCCTTCCGCACCGAGTCCTTGCGCCTGGAGTGTGCGGTAATATTGGAAGACCTGGGCCGTCGTCGGCAACGGGACACCGAGCGCGTCGGCTTCGTCCAGCACCAGGCGTAAATCCTTCTGTTGTAGATCAATGGTAAAACCAGGCCGCCAATCCCGGTCGATCACCTGCGGCCCCCGGTTACTGAGCATCCAACTCCCTGCCGCGCCACCCGTCACCGCGTCGAGCGTCTTCTGAAGATCCAACCCGCCAGCCTGGGCAAAGACCAACGCTTCGCTGACGGCTTGCATCGTGCCGACTACCAGAATTTGATTGACCAGTTTGACGGTCTGCCCGGCCCCCTGGCCGCCCACATGGGTGATGGTCTGGCCCATCGCCTCTAAGACTGGCATGGCCCGCGTGACCTGCTCTGCCTCCCCGCCTACCATGATGCTGAGTGTACCCTGGGCCGCGCCTTCGCTCCCGCCGCTGATGGGGGCATCAAGCAGGTGAATGCCCTGCGCGTTGAGTTCCGCCGCGATGCTGAGTGTGGCCTGTGGGCTGATGGTACTGCAATCAATGACCAGCGTGTTCGGCTCTGCCCCGTCAATGACGCCTTGCTCCCCTAGCAGGACGGCCCGAACGTCGGGCGTATCACTCACACAGACGACGATGATCTCGCTCTGCGCGGCGACTTCCGCCGGATGACTGCCAGCCCGCGCCCCGGCATCGACCAGGGGGGCCATTCTCTCCGGTGTTCGGTTCCACACGATAACCTCAAACCCGGCCTTGAGTAGATTTCGGGCCATGCCCCGGCCCATAATGCCTAATCCGATAAAACCAACTTGCATGATATTTCACAACCTTCCTATTGATATATGTCATTTCATTTACGCAGAATTTGCGTTAAACTCATGAAAATATTTAGCAAAACCCAGAGCGAAGTCGAATGAGTCGTTTAGTCTCATGGTGGGGACGCTTAATAGACCCGACAATTTCGATTGTTGACAATGAAGCCCGCTTTCAAATTCAACTTGTCACCGCGATCAGCCTGATTTTACTCGGACTGACGATTTTGATCTATCTGCCATATTTGCTGGTCAACAGTAACCCGGCAGAAATCGGCGTGTTCGTGCTGTTAATCAGTTGCTTCACAGTAGCATACGCCATCAGCCGGCGGGGACGCTATAAACTGGCGTTGACACTGTTAAACACCGTGTTGATCGGCTTGATCTTCTTCCTGGTTTCTGTCGCACCGGGGCCAGATGTCGAGTTTTTGCTCTACTACCTGACGATCCCCATCATATTGACCAGTGCCATAATCAGCCTGCAAGCGGCAGTGATCTTGACCTTGGTGTTGATCGGGCTGTCGGTGTTCCTGGCGTTCATTTTACCTTATCTCAGTTTTTCCGAACTGCCGATCTTCTTCCTGGTGACGATGGCCTTGTTGTATCTGGTGCTTCAGCGGCACCGGATGCAGATCGAACGACTCAAGCAAGAGCAGATCGCCCAGACCAACCAGCGTTACGAACGGTTGTTCGACGCGATTAAAGACGGCGTTATCATCCATCGAGATTACGTGATCTTATACGCCAACCCGGCCTTTTGTAGCATGCTACAGACGGATGCTGAGTCTATCGAACAGCAGAACTTGTTTAAGCTCGTCCCGGTGGATATGCACCCGCTAATGCAGGAACGATTCGCCCAGGCCGAAGCCGAGGCGATGGAAGTCACCATCCCGCAGGCTGACGGCACCAGCATGTATGTCGAAGTCGTCGGTCAAGATTTTTTCGATGGCAACCATACGCTCCGTGTGACGTCATTCCGCGACATCACCGCCCGCAAATTAGCGCAACAACGAGAGACCGCGCTGAAAGTGGAGCAAGAACGCACCGCGTTGCTCAAGCGTTTCATCCGTGATGCCTCGCATGATCTTCGTACCCCGCTCAGTGTGATCTTCAGCAGTCTGCATCTCATCAACCGCACGGACGACGACGAACGCAAAGGCCGGCACCTAGATAAGATCGACAAACACGCCCGCGACATGCGCGACATCGTGGAAAATCTGCTGGCGATCACCAACTTAGACCGCGCCATTACCGTACCCAGCACATTCCAGACTCAGCAGATCAACATCATCGTGCAAAATACGTTAGATCACCTGCAATCCCTCGCCAATAATACCCAGGTGAAACTAGAGGCCCGGCTAGGGTCTACGTTACCGCCAGTCGCGATAATCACGCAGGAGATTCAACTTGCTGTCCATCATCTGGTTAAGAACGCCATCACCTTCTCGCCGGAACAGGCCGTCGTCATCGTGACGACATCGTATCGTAATGACGAAATCATCATCAGCGTAAAAGACGATGGCATTGGCATCACGCCGGAAGAACAAGCCCATATCTTTGATATGTTCTACCGGGTGGATGAAGCGCGGAGCAATACATCGGGCGGGATGGGCGTGGGGCTTGCCATCTGCGAACGGGTGGCCCGGCTCCACGATGGGCGCATCGAAGTGATCTCTGCGCCGGGGAAAGGCAGTACCTTCTGCTTGATCTTGCCGGTGGTTAATCCGACGGAAGAAGTTTTGGCATAATCCGATCCATCAATAACGCGGTGTCTTCGATGGATTGGAAGTCATCGGCGTAGCTCAACACGTCGATCTGTGGATCATAACTCCAGAAGCCAGCGGCATCATAAAGATACCGGATGTACGTATAGCAAATCCCTAGCACCAGCCGCGACAAAACCCCGTACTGCATATAGGGGAAGAACAAGATCACCCCACGCGCATGAATGTAAATGATAATGCCGAGTCGTTCGTCCCGGTGGTGCAATTCGACATCATCGCCGGGGCCTTGCACCGCCTGTAAATCCGGGTCTAGCTTGAGCAGAAGCCGGGCCAGCGCGTGGGTGTTAATCAGCTTGACCGGCCACAACCGCTCCGGTTGGTCATCCCGCTGGCCGTACTTAAACAACCAGTCCAGCATTTCCGGCGTCAACTTCTCGTACTTGGGCGCGTATAGATGGATCTCGTAAATCATGATTATGGTTATTCCTTCACGGTGCGGGCTTCCCGCCGCCGGAGGAAAGTCACCAGCAGACGGATATTGACCACATGCGACAACGGCACCTGATACCAGACCACCTCATGCTGGTCATAGATAATCAGCAGACCGTTCTTGGTCTGGAAACCGCTAAAATCGCCCCAGGGCAGGGTGCGGTCTTGCTGGATGATACCGGCATCGCTGAGTGCTAGCTCATCAGTAAAAGCAACCTGCCGCCCTTCCGCAATCTCGTGTTCGACACGCGGGATATTGACCTGCGTAATGGCTGATTCCAGCTTTAGGGTGAGATCTTCCAGGTTGGCAAAGGTGGCATCCAGCGTGATGATCTCACCGACATCGGATAACATGGTGAACCGGTACGTATTCCGCTGGACGAGACCGCCGAAGTAACTGATGACTTCGCCTTGCTGGCGGATGGTGTGGATGACATCGTAGCGCAAATAAGCCATCTGGCTCCCCCGCCGGTAACTAAACCCGCGTGCGTAGAGCACGATTTCCCGGTTCCACAGGTGCAATACATACCAGCCGATCATCAAGGCGGCCACGCTGATGATGCCAATGGTGGTGAAGAAAGCCGCTTCCGCCTCCACATTCCATAGCAAAATCGTGATCACGAACCAGATCGCCGAAAGCGACACCCCGGCGATCATCAGCAAGCGTAACCGGTTGGAAGGATAATAGGCGATGAATTTGCCTAAAACAGGATCGTCTTCAAATAAGTTTTCGTCTTGAGTCATACACTGCCAGTTTAGCCCACAGGATGAAACGATTATAGCATGAGCGGGGGGCCTCTGCTTGCCAGAAATACCCGGACGGGCCATAATAACGTTAGTTTTTCGCCGCAATTGAGTCAACGTCCTTATGTCCAAACTATTGTGAGCTTGCACCGATGACGCCAATCTATGACCTGGAGACACCCGCTGTCTTGATCAACCTGGACGTGATGGAACGCAACATCCAGCGGATGCAGGCACATTGTGACCGCATCGGCATCGGCTTTCGCCCGCACATCAAGACGCACAAATTGCCAGTCATCGCCCAGATGCAAATCGCGGCGGGTGCGGTCGGCATCGCCTGCCAGAAGACGACCGAAGCGATGGTCTTCGCTGAGGCTGGCTTTGATGACATCCAGATCCCGTATAACATCGTCGGCCCGGCCAAGACCGCCCGGCTGGTGGCAATGGCCCGGCGCGGCATCACCGTGACGACCAGCGCGGATGATCCCGCCGTCGTGGCGGGACTGGCGCAGGCTGTACATGGTCAGGGGGTGACGCTCAACGTGCTGGCGGATGTGGCGACTTTCATCCAGCGCACCGGGGCAGAGCCGGAGACCGTGCTCACCATCGCCCGAAAGATCGACGCCAGCCCTGGCCTGCACTTCGCCGGCCTGCTGGTGTACCCCAGTAACCAATCGACACGCCCGGCGGTTCAACAGGCGTTAACTCTGCTGGCGGAAGCCGGCCTGCCGGTGGAGCAAGTCAGCGGGGGTGGCAGTGGCGCGGTCGAAGACGCGGCCCACTTCCCGGAGTTGACCGAACTGCGCGTGGGGACGTATGTCTTTTACGATTGGAGCAGTGTGGTTAAGGGTTGGTGTACGCTGGAAGATTGCGCGATGCGCGTGGCGGCGACCGTCATCAGCCGGCCCACGCCCGACCGGGCTATCCTGGATACCGGGCGTAAATCCATCGCGTCGGATACGATAGCCGACGGTTACGGCCACATCGTAGAATATCCCGACGCCCACATCTATAACCTGAGCGAAGAACATACCCATGTCGATCTCAGCGGGTGTGACCAACGGCCCGTCATCGGCGACCGGGTGCATGTCATCCCGGTGCATACCTGCGTGGTGACCAATCTGCACGATACGATCTACGGGGTGCGGGGGGAAAGCGTAGCGCAGGTCTGGCCGGTGGCGGCGCGGGGCCGGGTGCAGTAGATTATCATTTTCTTATTCATGATGACCGGCGACACTGATATAATAACCCTGTGATTGTATAGCATACGCAAAGGATGACTCGTGAGACGTATAGGTATCCTGTTCTTACTAGCCCTATTCGCTGTAACTGCCCTGGCCTTAGCCCAGGAAGATGATGAGACCACCGACATCTCCCCGGCCCTGCTGAGTGAGCTGACCGAATTCAACCAGGACACCGAAGCCCTGAGACAATTAGAGACGCTGGAAACCGTGACCGTTGACTTCCCCAGCCGGCAAGAGGTCATCGACTTTTTCACGGAGACGGTTAACGAAGAACTGGACGAAGCGGGTGTGCTGGAAGCGACAACTTTCTACCGCGCCTTTGACTTTGTGGAGACAGATTTCGACGTAGTGGGCATATATGCCGCCCTGCTGGGCGACCAGGTGGCCGGGTATTACGATACGGAGACCGACGAAATGAACGTCGTCGCCATCACCAATGAGACGCTGGGCGACCGCTTGCCCGCGCTGGAAGCCATCACTTACGTGCATGAGTACGTCCACGCCCTGCAAGATCAACATTATGATCTGTTCACCCTGTTGGATAGCCTGCCCGACGATAACGCGGATCGCATCCTGGCGGTACAATCGTTGGTTGAGGGCGACGCGACCTACGTCATGAACGAATTCGCGCTGGTCTATCTGCAAGAAAATCCTGACGCGGCAATGGAAATTCTCAGTTCGGAGATCCTGGAACAGGCCGCTCTGCCGGAGGACATCCCGCCCATCCTGGAAGCAGAATTGCTCGCGCCTTATGATTACGGCCTGACGTTCGTGACCGCACTCATCGCTGAGGGCGGTTGGGAAGCTGTCGATGCCGCGTTTGAGAATCCGCCGGTCTCGATGGAGCAAATCCTGCACCCCGCTAAGTATTTCGCCGGAGAAATGCCGGTCGCGGTGAGCCTGACCGAAGCCGACCTGGGCGATACCTGGGAATTTGTCGCTGACGGCCAGATGGGGCAATTCTACCTGAACGCCTACCTGCGGAACGAAGTCAGCAACCGGCAGGCCAACACCGCCGCCGCTGGTTGGGGTGGAGATCGCTACGGGTTGTATTATAACGCTGAAGATGATGCGGTCGCCTTCGTGGTGATGCTCGCGTTGGATACGCCCGAAGACACCGACGAATTCATCGAAACGTATACCACCTATGCCGGGGACAGCACCGAGGCCGAAGCCGACGGCGACTGCTGGAACGGCGATACCGGGACGCTCTGCCTGCGCCAACTGGACGACACCACTGTGATCTTTGCTGGCGGGCCAGGCGCGACAACGGCCCAGGCCCTGCTCGACGCGCAATAAGCGTGACCGATGGAGACAATCCTGCCTGCGATTATCGGTCTGGGTGTACTGGTTACCATCAGCCGCGTTTATTCACACCGGGATTGGCACCTGAGTGCCAGTTCCATCCGTTACGGGTTGATGCTTTTAGTCGTCGCGGGCGGCATGACGATCTTCTGGATGCAATCCGTCGATAGGTCGTCATCCGGGGAAGCCGATCAACTGAGTGGGATCATCCAAAACGACCGTCCGACGCTGGTCATGCTCTATAGTCACTTCTGCGTGGAGTGCGTGGCCCTGCTCCCGGCGTTGGATGACCTGCAAGCACAGGTGGATTCCGCCGAGTTATCGTTGGATGTGGTCACAATCGACATTGACACCCCCGCCGGGCGTGCCACCCGCGAAGCCTACATCTTCAGCCCACCGTTGACGTTTATTCTATTCGATGCTGATGGAGTAGAACAAAGCCGCCCTGTTTCGTTGCCGAGCTTAGATGATCTGCGTGTAATGCTCAACATGGAACCTTGAATCGCTTCCAGCCGACCAACTGTTGTCGCCTGATGTAGAATCGGGTACCATGCACAGGTATTCATTAAGGAGCAGAACAATGATTCGAGCGTTAATCACCGGGGGGGCGGGCTTCATCGGCAGTCACCTGGCCGAGCATCTGCTACAACTGGGCCAGCACGTCACCCTTATCGACGACCTCAGCACGGGCCGGCTGGTGAACCTTGCACCGATTCAAGATCACCCCAATTTACAAATCGTCATCGAAGACATCCGCAATGTGCAGGTGATCGACCGGTTGGTGAGTGAATGTGACATCATTTATCACCTGGCGGCAGTGGTCGGCGTGCAAAAGATCGTCAGCGAGCCGATCAACACGATTGAGATCAACATCGGCGGGACGGAAGTCCTCTTGCAGACGGCCCGCCGTTATCGCAAGAAGATCATGATCGCATCGACATCGGAAGTCTATGGCAAGGGTGTGAGCTTTCCCTTCCGCGAAGATGATGACCGCCTGCTAGGGGCGACGACGCGCAACCGTTGGGCTTATGCCACCTCTAAAGCCATCGACGAGTTCCTGGCCCTGGCCTATCACAAAGAGGTTGATCTACCAGTGGTGATCTTCCGCCTGTTTAACACCGTCGGGCCGCGCCAGACTGGCAAATATGGCATGGTCGTCCCGCGTTTTGTCCGTTGGGCATTAGACGGCCTACCGCTACAGGTGTATGGAGATGGCAACCAGAGCCGGTGCTTTGGCAACGTCAAAGATGTGGTGCAGGCCATCCACCTGTTGTCGGAAGAGCCACGCGCCATCGGGCAAGTGTTTAACATCGGCAGTACGGAAGAAGTGAGCATTCATCAGCTTGCGGAGCGGGTGAAGGCGCGAACCGGTAGCGAGTCAGAGATTAAGCTGATTCCGTATGACCAGGCCTATGAACCCGGCTTCGAAGACTTCGAACGACGTGTGCCCAGTATCGAGAAGATCGCCAGTACGATTGAATGGAAGCCAACAACCCCGCTTGATGTTACAATTGATCAAATCATCAAGTATTTTAAGGAGGAAACGACCGATGGCGGAAGTCACACGTAAAGAGGTTATCATGCTGATCAACGGTTCTGGCCGGCCCCGCCTGGCAGGTGTTGATCTTAGCTCGGAAAAGCTCAACCGGCTGGATTTCGATAACGCGAACCTACGCGGCGCGATCTTACAGGGGAGCAACGTCAACGAGGCGATCTTGCGTAATACCAACATGACCGGGGTCAATATGACTGCAACCCAGGCGGCCTTTGCAGATTTCACCAAGGCCAACCTGACGGCGGCCAACCTGACACTGGCAAACCTCCAGGGGGCGCGGTTGGTCGATGCTGACCTGACCAACGCCATCCTCAATGGCACCAATCTGCAAGGGGCCAACCTCAAGGGCGCGAACCTGGACGGTGTGAAATTCGACGAAGGCACCACCTGGCCGGACGGCAAAAAAGGCCAGGCCGGGAACCCCGGCAGTTACACATAAACCTACCCACAGGGCGGCCCACCATAGGCTGATGGATCGCCCTGTTCGGTGTAGTTATTCTTCGTCGTCTTCGGCCTCTGCCGCGTCATCAGGCAGGCAATCGACACAGCGCACCGTCTCCGGCTGTTCGCCGGCCAGTAGCGCGGTCAACCACTCATTGAACACGACATCTTCGACTTCCAGCGTATAATATTCTGGCAACGCCAGGATGGTGTGGTCAGTCCCCGGCGCGACATAGGATGTAAAGTTTTCCAGTGGTTCCAGATAATCGAGATTGGCGATCATGCCGTCCGGCCAATCTGCCGGGTCAAGCCCTGGGGCGGCAAAGCCATAAAATGATGCCTGGATCGAGTCCTCAGCGTGGGTGAACTGGGTGATGCGCACGTCAGGATATTGGTTAGCGACGGCTTCATACAACAGCGGCTCGACAAAGGTCGCTGGATCAAATTCAACGAACTCCGCGATATTCTCGTAGGTATTCCAGGTCTCATCGACGACGGGCCACCCCGCCGGTGTGACGCCTACCCCGGCATCCCCCAGCACAACCGTATCGGTATCGGGGTATGCATCCACGATGAACGGCGCGTAGTAAATGGCACCATAGGCCCCGGCACTACTACCGGTGATGAACAGGCTCTCCGGTGACTCGATATTGGCGTAGACCCAATCCAGCACCGCTGTTGTGTTGATGTAACCGGCATGGTTGATCGTCAGATCCTCCCGGTATTCGGTCACGGCATCGCCCCGGTGAATATCTGCCGTGCAATACGGGATAAACACCATGTCATAATCTGCGATGGGGTTGGCGTCGTTTTCGAAGTTGAATACGCCGTCATATTGACCGAATTCATCGTCTTCTACCCGGTCATCGAAGGTGCCGCCTTCACGACAGGTCAGGCCGTTCCAGCAGGCCCCACCGCCCTGAAAGTAGATCATCAGGTTGTCGGATGCACCATTGCGGGCGAAGAACTGGTAAGGCGTCCCGCGTGAGCAGATGCTTTCACCGCCGGTAGAAATCGCCGTCCACTCCGGGCCGAGGTCGTCCATCGTGGGTTGGTCGGCCTCGTCGTCCTGTGCGCTGACGGCCAGCGCACCGACGAGCAGAATCAAACAAAATATACCTAGAATGCGTTTCATCGTGAAAATCCTTATAATATTAAAAACTATTTGGCTTGATCATTGTAGCGAATCTACGTGGGAAAGCAAATGGGGCGGTAATCGCCCCATGTCTGGTCAGTTTTTGGTTGGTGCAGGCCGGCAGAATTATGGGGCTTCGCCCGATTGCGCCCCGGTGCCGACGCCGCCATCGGGTGTATCCAGCGGATCATACGGGAAGGTGTTCCACCATTCCGGGAAGCTGGCGCGTGAGACGTTGAAGTAATCATCAAAGATGCGGCGGGCGATAGGTGCGGCCACCTGTGACCCTTCCAACGATTGATCAACCGCCACCACCACCACAATCTCCGGATCATCGGCGGGGGCATAGGCCACAAACCACGCATTCGGGTAGCGCAACGTCTGGGAAGTGCCAGTCTTGCCGCAGACGGTGTACGGCGCGGTGAGATCAACGTAAGCGTATTCACTATCGGGCATGGTATCCCACCCGACAAAACGACCATAGGCTGTGCCCAACCCTTCGACGGTCGTCACGCCACACATGCCCTGCTGGATCGTCTCAAGCACACCCTCGGCAAAGTCTAATTCGTTGAGGACTTGCGGTTCGACTGTCTCGACCACCTCGGTACCATCCAGGCCGCCGACCTGCTGGACAATGCGTGGTTTATACACGGTGCCGCCATTGGCGATGCCGACGACTGCCGTCGCCAGATGAATAGGTGCGATGGCGACATCGCCCTGACCAATGGCTTCGTTAATCGCTTCTTCCGGGAAGTTGGGGATCGGGATCTGGGCCTGTGCTTCCTGGATTCTGCCGCTGAAATAGGTATCTAACATACCCAGGCGTTCGGAATAATCGTTGATGGCAGACGCGCCGACATCACGATAAAGCAATGCGCCGTGTTCCCAGAAGAACGGATTACATGATGCCATCAGGGCTTCCGCCGGGGTGATGACGCCAGCGGCTTGCATGTCATCAACGACGCGCCAATCTTGCCGTTGTTCGCGGGTATCGCCGTATTGCCGCCCATCCCAGAACAACTCACAGTTGAAGCGGTCGTTCAACCCGATGATGTTCTCGTTGAGCACCGCCGTCATGGTCATGATCTTGAACACCGACCCCGGCGACAACAATTCCGCCGTTGCCCGGTTAATCTGCGGGCGGCGGGGATCGTTAATCACGTCACTGATGGCCGCTGGCCGGTTATCGGTCACGCCGTTAGGATTAAACAGACTGGGATTAAATGACGGGTAGCTGTACATCGCCAGCACATCCCCGTTACGTGCATCCAGCACGACCGCACTCCCGCCGACGGAGACATCCGCCCGGCCCCAATTGGTGACGGCGTAATTATAGGCATCGCCCAGCGCGTTAGCCACGCTCAACTGAATGTCGCGGTCGATGGTCAATTGCACCGGCGCGGGGTCGCTTCCTGGGGCGTTTGCCAGTTCACGTAGCACCGTTCCGTTCGGCCCGGTGATCCGCACGATACGATCTTGCTCCCCGGCTAGCATGTCATTGTAGTAACTCTCAATGCCGCCCCGCCCGACCAGTTGGCCGGTGCCATAACGGGCCTCTTCCTCCGGCGTCACCGGGCTGACGTAGCCTGTAATATGCACCAGCGCATTGCCGCCGAAGTAGGTGCGATGAGGCAAACTGCTGACGCCATCATTCACACCGCAGGCTGTGCCCAACGCATTGCGGTTCTGTTGGAAGGTCTCGGCGGGCATCTCCGCCAGGAAGAAGATGGTCTCCGGTGCATATCCCTGGAACCGGCTCTGTATCGTGCTGATCGGTTCGCGCAGGATCTCTGAGAGTAGGTCGGCGCAGGCATCCTGGCTGGACATACGCGCAAGAGCAGAATACATGCCGACCGTCGTACCATTGTCGGACGCCAGTACGCGCCCTTCGCGGTCGTAGATCGTGGCGCGTACACTCGGTTGTGCCGCGACCGCGATCTGCCCGTCGTTGGTCAACCCGGCGAAAATATCATGCGTAGACCAGGCCACCTCCCAAACGCCGTTAAAGCGCACCAGGCGCATCAACCGGTCGGCGTCAACGATTTCGCCGTAAGTTTCGCTTTGCATCGTGATGTCGTATGTAATCTCAGCCGATTGTCCCTGTTGTTCGGCCCCGGTGATGGTATAACTCAGGCTGTCGATATTGAGGACGTTATCGGTCGTCTCGTACCGTTGGGTGAATACTGCCTCCGGGAATTCCGGCTGGCCGACGACGTTATGTGTATAAATCAAGTTATACATGCCACTATAATCTTTAGCCGCCCACCGATCCAGAAAGTCCTCCGCAACCCCGCGTGCAGACCCCTGGGCGAAAGCAAGACTGGTGCTCAACAATAAACTACACACCAGCAAACCAAAGCCGATTCGTTTGGTCATCACATACATCCTATTACTTACATCCAGATTACTATAATAGGCATCTTCGGTTGGAGTCTAGGCTAGTTTAAGGGGCAATAGGGAAACCGTAGGTCGCCTGCCTGGGCAGACGACCTGGAAAACCCTATTAGAAGAAGTATAGTGCTTACAGAATACCCGCAATGTAAAGACATGGCATAGTGATATTTGTCACAAGTTGTTCTGTAATCTATAACTCACTGGATGCTCAGCCGGGGGGCTAGCATTGGCAATACATGAGGAATCAGATCAATAAAATTGACGTTCGATAAAAAAACATTCTAAAAGATTTACTTCTCATGACATATCCCCGATAATAGTCTCATACAGACCGTTAGACACATGGAAAACCAGCAATGAAGATACTCATCATCGAAGACGACTTGAGGCAATTGCGGCTCTACGACAAAATCTTACAGGCCGCCGGCCATCAGACGTTCCCGGTCAGCACGATTAGCGCGGCGCAGGATTTGCTTACTTCGCATGCATTTGATGCTTGCATCACAGATGTAACACTGGGCCTTCTAGACGGGTTGGACTTTGCCGAGCAACTGATCCAGCAGGCATTATACCCAAATATGCATATCGTCGTGGTCAGCGGGAACCCGCAACACCGCGAACGATGTGATCAACTTCATCTTAAATTTTATCAGAAGCCACTCAGCCGGCGTGAACTCACCCATGCGGTTGAGCCTGTACTCCGTTGACCAAGCCGAAGCCGGACGCTATACTCAACGAAAAGCTGGCAAAAAGTGAGATAACCCATGAGTGACGAACAAGCAAGCCAACTCGACCCGGAACTGCTGGAGATCCTGCGCTGTCCTGTCGCGGTGAAATACGACGGAGAAGACCCCGGTAAGCTCCGGTTGGTACAAGATCATTGGTTGGTGTGTGACGATAGCGGGTACAAGTATCCGATTCGTAACGGCATCCCGGTGATGCTGGTCGATGAAGGTGAGAAGTGGAAAGAGACCGCCGAAGACGATCTCCCCATCCCCCCGCCCCCCGCAGAGGCCAACCCGGTCGATCAGATCTAAGCAAGTAGTGCCTGGGCGGGCCGATGCTCGCCCGATCTCGTCTACGCGATACAATATACAATCATCGACTTTAAGAAATACTTGCGATAAACACTATTATCAGCCATACTTTATGTATCTTAACTATGTAAGGGTGCTACTATGCGAATATTGGTGATCGAAGACGAGTTGAAACAATTGCGGATGTATGATCGCATCCTCAAAGCCGCCGGGCACGACACCGCACTCGCCGCGACACTGGATGCCGCCCGCCAACTGCTAGCCAACCAGACGTTCGATGCCTGCTTGAGCGATGTCGCTATCGGTCATCTGGATAGCATCGACCTGGTAAGTGAATTGCGTGGTAATGGGAAATATCTTGATTTACATGTGGTTTTCGTCAGTGCCAACCCCCGGCATGAAGAACGGTGTGCCACTTTACAGATGCCATTCTTCGCCAAGCCTGTCCCGCGTGATGTCCTGCTTTATGCGTTAGAAAATCCCCCGGCCCTTGTGTAGAACCGAGGGCAATTGTCAGCCATCCATACGCCGTTATTTCTTCTCCGGCAAGACTTCACGCGGCTTACTGCCTTCCACCGGCGGGCCGACGATGCCTTCCGCCTCCATCACATCGATAAGACGGGCGGCACGGGTATAGCCGATGCGAAGCCGCCGCTGTAACAAGGACACAGACGCCTTGTTCAAACGACGTACCAGATCAACCGCTTCTTCATAGAGTTCGTCTTCGTGGGCTTTTTCGTCCACGCTGGTACTGCCATAACCGGCACTGTGGTTATCCGGGTTGGAGGGTGATGTTTCTTCCCAGAAGGCTCGTTGTCCACCGTCCTCACTACTGGTCGAACTGGGCGGGGTCATGGTGAAGCGTTCGCCCTTGGGGATGACCGAACGCCGGTCACCGGACGGGCTATCGTCACCAATGAGTGATGTGATCGGCTTTTGCGGGCCGGTATCTGGCCCCTGGGTCTTCCAGAAGCGATTGATGTTACTGATCTCCATATCGGAGACAAACACACCCTGCAAGCGGAGCGGGGCCGGGGCATCCGGGCTGAGGTAAAGCATGTCACCCTTACCGAGCAGACGTTCCGCGCCGGGTTGATCCAGGATCACGCGGCTATCAACACCGCCCGCCACTGCGAACGCGATCCGCGCCGGGAAGTTGGCCTTGATGAGACCGGTCACGACATCGACTGAGGGACGCTGAGTAGCGATCACCAGATGAATACCGGTGGCACGTGCCAGGGCCGCGATGCGGGTGATGGTGCGCTCAGTCTCGTCTGGGGCGAGCATCATCAAGTCGGCCAACTCATCAACAATGACGACGATATAGGGCATGTTGGGTGTGCCGGGGTCGCGGTGAGCGTTGTAATCCTCAATGTTACGGGCACCGGCTTCGCTGAACTTCTTGTAGCGTTCGTCCATCTCCCGCGTGACCCACTTCAGCACGCCGACGATGCGTTCTAGCTCCACGACGACCGGCGCGACCAGATGCGGGATACCGTTGTAACCGGTCAACTCTACGCGCTTGGGGTCTACCATGATGAACTTGACCATATCGGGCGTGTTACGGATTAACAGGCTGGCGATGATCGAATTCACACAGACTGACTTACCCGACCCGGTGGTACCGGCGATCAAGATATGGGGCATCGCGCTGAGATCTGCCGCGACGGGGGCACCATCTACACTCTGGCCGAGTGCGATTGCCAGTGGCGACTTCTCCCCGATCTTCTGGAATTGCTTGCTCTCCATCACATCACGCAGACCGACTAAACTGGCCTCTTCGTTCGGCACTTCGATGCCGACAAAGCCCTTGCCGGGCACCGGGGCTTCGATACGGATGGTCTTCGCGCCGAGTGCAAGTTGCAGGTCTTTATCAAGCTGAGAAATAGCGTTGACCTTAACCCGGCTCTTCTTACCGCCGCGCCCGGTCAGGTAATCCGGTTCGACACCAAATTGTGTAATCACCGGGCCGGTGTTGATCTCCACGACTTTACCGGGCGCACCGAAGGCGGAAAGGGTTTCCTCGATGGTGCGGGCGCGTTGCACCAGCAGATCCCGGTCGAATTCGCCTTCGGAGCCAGACGATAAGAGTGTGCGATGATCCGGCAGGCGCCATTGCTTCTTGGGCGATGTGGGTACCTTAGGTTGGGCTACATCTGCCTTGTGTTCATCCGGGTTGATGGCGGGGGCCTGCCAGTCGTCCTGCTTGGGCTGGACGCGCTCATGCTGGGGCGGCCTGGGTGCCGGCACCAGATTTTCCGGGTCGGGGGTAGCCGGGCGGCCCGCCGCGCTGGATGGTGGCGTAAACGCCTTGTCATGCGCGGGGGTGCCATCGGCATTGGCCGCCGGTTTGCGGAAGGGGCCAGCATCACGCTCGGTCTGTTTGGGTGTTTCCGCTTCCGCCGGGGGTTGTGTGCTTCGTTCCCCGGAGCGGATGGCGTCTAGCCGTTGCTGGCGAGCCTCAACTTGATCTTCAGATTTACCGCTAAACGACTTCACGCCGAAGCGTGACCCGGCTGTGCTGGAAGCCGCCGGTTCTGCAATCGTTTCGATGTCTTCGGCATCGCTATCGGCCAGATCTTCGACCTGCTCTTCTTTCGGCCCGAAGGGAGACGGACGAGCCGCCGCCGGACGGGTAAAGGGTGATGGCGATGATGATGGTGATGAGTCGGTCTTGGGCCGGGCAAAGCGGCTGGACTCCGACGCCTCGGTCTTGGTGGTCGATTGTGCCGGGTTCGACGGTAAGGCTGGCTCTGGATCACGCGGGGCCTGGGTGGAAGCGATCTTATCAAAGGGTGAAGGCCGTGCTATACCGGGCGTAAAGCGTTGTTCGTCGTTCTCGTCTTCCAGCGCATCTTCTTCTTCCGGGGATAACTCCGCCGGAGGTTTGGTCGCTGTCTCGTCGGATTTGGCCGGGCCGGGTGGAGTTGCCGCCGTCGCTGGTTTTTCTTCGGCGGCAGTTTCCGGCTTGCCGTTGCCACCAAAGGGCAACACACGGCCTAAATTACCGAATAAACCGCTGTTGCCGCTGGAGTCTTTGTCTTTTTCCGCCGGGGGCGTTTTGGTCACGGTGGATGCGGCTGGCTCCTCGCTGGAGTCGTCGCTCTTGCCGTTGCCGCCAAAGGGCAGGACGCGCCCCAGGTTGCCGAACAAACTGCCGCCGGAGTCTTTCTCTTTGGAAGCCGGGGGGGCGGTGGTGGCCGCCGCCGGTTGATTGGGAAGGCCCGCCGGGGGTGGCGGCGCGGGTTGTGCCCCACTGTCGACGCGCTCCAATTGGCCGCCGATCCGAATCGGAATACCACGTTCTTCGATGGGCACGCCTGCGGCTGATTCCGGCAGGGCAGTAGCCTGAGCCGCCGGTAATGAGGCCGGTTCTGGCCGGGAGACCTGTACTTGCTCCGCCTGGAGTTGGGCTTGCCGTTCGGCCAGGGCGAGTCGCTCTGCCCGGCGACGTTGTGCGCGACGTTGGAGCGACTGGCGGAAGCTACGCCACAGGCTGATGACGAAGATCGCCATCTCTGCCGCGCTGGTGCGGGTGATCGCCATCAAGCTGACGACCATCCACCCGGCGACCAGGAAGAACGCGGGGAATTCACCCAGGTTGGTGACAGCCAGCGAATACAAGAACGCGCCCACACGCCCCCCTCCATGCATATTGGGGATGGTGGTGCGTTCCAGCACGATGTTAAACGTCTCTGGTGTCGCCATGCCATAAAAGGGATTGGTAAAGGTCTCGATAATCATGAAGATCATCAGCAGGCCGATGTAAGCCATCGCCATGCCGGTGATGCGAATCGGATCAATCTCCGGGGCTTCTTCCCCGAAGTGACGCACGATCAACCAGATGCCGATCCCGGCCATAATCAACGGGACGCCGAAGGCACCCACGCCGAGCAACTGACCGAAGAAGGTGTTAATGGCACCGGTCAATGAGCCTTGCTGGCCGGATAAACTGCTGAAGAAGATGACCAATGCACCGAATACCAGCCCTACGCCGAGAAAATCGAGCTTGTCATCAAGCGAGAGACCTTCGTCTTCGGCCCGTTTGGGCACTTTGCTAGAGCGCGTCTTGCTGGTCTTGGATTTGCGGGCGTCTTTGGCACGATGGCCGAACGGCAGGCGTTCGCGCATCTTCTGCATGAACCCGACACCATCATCAGACTTGCCCTTCGATTTGGAGTCGCCGCCTTTACTCTTCGCGGCCCCAAAAGCGGATTGCTTGCGGGCTGGCCCGGTGGACGATGCGGACGACGAAGACGCTTTATCGTCTTTCTTGCCCCCACCCCGGAAGCGTCCCATCACGCCGCCGCTGGATGAGCCAGGTTTGGCTTTACCTTTGCTCTGGTCGGATTTGGCGGAATCTTTCTTCTTGTCGTCATCACCGCCACCCCGGAAGCGGCTCATCACGCCGCCGAGCATCCCGCCGCCGGAGTCACTGTCTTTGTTGTCTTTGGCGGAGTCTTTCTTCTTGTCGTCATCACCGCCACCGCGAAAGCGGCCCATCACGCCGCCGAATAAGCCACCGCCGGAGTCGCCGTCTTTGTTGTCTTTGGCGTCTTTCTTCTTATCACCGCTGTCTTTGTTCCGGCTGAAGCGTCCACCGCCGCCTGATGACTTCTTATCATCATCTTTTTTGCCAGACGAACCGCCGGACGATGAGGACGAGCCACCAAAACGCGACGACCCCGAACTCGAACCAGAGCCAGAACTGCTCGACCCGCCGAAGCGGGATGATCCCGAACCGCCAGAGCTAGAGCCGGAGCCGGAGCCGGAACTGCTCGACCCGCCGAAGCGAGAGCTACCCCCAAAGCGGGATGAGCCACCCGATGACTTGTCATCATCTTTTCTGCTGGATGAGCCGCTAGACGAGCCGCCAAAACGCGACGACCCCGAACTCGAACCGGAAGACGAGCCACCGAAACGGGACGAGCCGGAGCCAGAACTTGAGCCGGAACTCGAACCGGAGCGCGAGCTTGAACCGGAGCTAGAGCCGCCGGAGCTAGAGCCAGAGCCAGAACTGCTCGACCCACCGAAGCGGGAGCCACCCCCAAAGCGCGATGACCCGCCACCGGAAGACTTATCATCACCGCCGCCGCTGGAACTGCCCGACGCATTGAACGGGCGTGCGCCGAAGCGGGACGAGCCGGAGCCAGAGCTTGAGCCGGAGGACGACGACTTGTCATCATCGCTACGGCGGCCAAAGACGCGACCGCGATCAGACGCGGCCTCGTCAGGATCTACCGAGCCACCGCCGAATCGACCGGGGCCGGGCAAACCACTGCGGGGCTGGCCGAAGGGGGTACGATAACGAGACGAATCACCGACTTGTTCATCGTCTTCGTCGTACTCCTCTTCATCATCATAATATTCATCGTCATCATAGACGTCGCCGTCGTAGGTTCCCATAGGTCACCAGTTGGTTGCTTTACAATCGGGTCTTGGTCGTGATGCAATATGCGATATAGTGACATCATACCATAATAAGCGTAGGAGCGCGATTAGAATCGCACAATTGTTCGTACTAATTTCCCCGCATTTATGGGGGTTTAGGCGTCGCGGCTTAAATCGTGGAGGTCATCAAGCAGGATATAGCCTTCGCGCAGGGCCTTGAGGGCGGTCGCGTAGCGGTCGGACGACTCGAGCTTATCCATGATGGTCGCCAGTTGTTCGATGAACTCCGTCAGCGGGAGGTTCAAGACATCGGCGATAGCTTCGTTATCATAACCGGCGGCGATGTGTAGCAGGATCTTCTGATCGGTGTCATTCAGCGTCACCCCGCTGGCGGCATTGGGCGATAGCATCCCGGTGACCATTTTTTCCGCCACACCCCGGCCCAGGACGAGATCCCCTGACATGGCCTTATGCATCCCATCGACCAGATCGCTTTCATCAGAGGATTTGAGCATGTAGCCGTGTGCGCCAGCCCGTAAGGCCCGCATGATGTAAGCATCTTCTTCGCGCCCGGTGAGGATCAGCACTTTGACATCGGGTGCTTGCTCCCGGATGGATGGCAAAATATCCAGGCCACTGCGGTTCGGCATGTTGATGTCGAGCATCAAAATATCAGGCTGGATGGCGACCGTCTGTTGAAGTGCGGACTCGCCGTCGCCGGCTTCCGCGACGACCACGAAATCATCATGACTTTCCAGCAGGTTCGCCAGGGATTTACGTAAGATGGTATGGTCATCCGCCAGGATGATCCGCAGGGTGCGCTTGCGGGTGGGTGTACCTTGCTGGCGAGAAGCGGCGGTCTGAAGGGTATCGCCCCATTCTGGCCGGGTACGCATGGTATCGCTATTGGCATCCCCGGTGCGCGGTGCAGATGCTTGTAATGCGGTCGCCAGGGCTTCGCCTGATTGATACCGGCGCACTGGATTCTTTTCCAGGCACTTGAGGATGACATTTTCTAAGGCGGTCGGCAGATCATCGGTGGTCAAGGTGGGCGGTGGCGGCGGTTGCTTGACCTGTTGGAGCAACAACGCACCGATGTCATCGGCATTAAACGGCAGATTGCCGGTCGCCATCTCATAGAGGACGATGCCGAGCGAATAAATATCGGTGCGATGATCTAGCTTGATGCCCTGGGCTTGCTCCGGCGAGAGATAAGCCGGCGTGCCGATCACCATGCCGTGTGCGGTAACGCGCTTGGCATCATGCGGCAGGGCCAGGCCAAGATCCATCAACTTGACAACGCCGCCCGGCGTGACTTTGATATTCGCCGGTTTAATATCACGGTGGATGATCTGGCGTTCGTGGGCATATTGCAAGGCACGGGCGATCTGCCCGCCGAGATCAACGATCACTTCGGCAGAAGAAGGCACATAATGCGTTAAAGAGACGCCTTCTACGTATTCCATGACGAGAAAATGCCGCTCGCCCTCCTGGTCGATGTCGAAGATACCCATGATGTTGGGATGGTTCAACTTGGCGGCGGATGTGGCCTCCTGGAAGAAGCGTTTGCGGGTGCTTTCTTTGACGTGCGGCAATAACAGCTTGATGGCAACATCACGCCCCAGGCGCGTATCATAGGCCTGATAGACGGTAGCCGTAGATCCGTCACCGAGATGTTCTTTGATCTCATAGCGATTGCGAAGTTTTTGACCGATCATGCCTTAACCACACCTTTTATCGAACACAGTTAAGGATACCACATGCGGCAACGTTCCGCACATTGGAAATTGGTTGGTGATAGGCCCGGCAAATGGACGATGAATTTGTGCGGAATACTTAGTTTTTCGGTACACTATTAAAAGATGAATTCCACATTGAGCCTATTGTGTGTATGTATACCGGGCCGCGTCCGGTCGCGTGAAAGAATAAATATCCATGCGTATAAATCGTGGTCGTTCCACGTTGACGTTCCGACGTCAGCGTCGTCGTTTGAATTGCCTGCCGTTAACGTTATTGGTGGGGTTGGTGATCGTGCTGGTCTTTATCTCCTGGGAATGGTTGGAAGAACAACTGACCGCTTTCTTGCCGACGCCCGGCCCCAGCGCGGATCTTAACGCGGCTGAACGTGCTTTCGGCAGTGGCGACCTCCAGGCGACCATCGACCAGGCGCGGCAGATCTGGCAAAGGACGCCGACCAACATCGACGCGCTTAACTTGCTGACGCAGGCATTGATTTACCGCAGTTATGATGATTATGACCAGACGAATGACCGCACACTGGCCCTGACGTATACGACCGAAGCGTATGAACGACTGGCATCTAACCCGGTGGTGATGGCGATTCATGCCTATGCGTTGCAGGCGACGGGCGAGTCTATCGAGGCGGCACGGATCGCCAACCAGGCCCTGAGCCTGCAATCGAATCTGCCGCTGGCTCACATCACGTTATCCCTGGCATATAACAACGTGGGCGGGCACGCCCAGGCCCTGCAACAGGCAGATTTGGCATTGGCGATTGAGGAATCGGTGGAGGCGTACCGGGCGCGGGCTTTGGCCCTGGGCAACCTGGGCCGTTATGAGGACGCACTCACGGCGGTTAACGCGGCACTCACGGCAAACAATCGTCTGCTGGCCCTACACTTTGAGCGGGCGGCTTACGCGATGAACATCGGTGATGCCGATACCGCTACCGCGTCTTACTTCAGCGTGCTGGCCTTTGATGCAGACAACGCTAAAGCGAATCTGCGGATGTGTGAGTTGAGCAGTACACTGAGAGAAAGCGACACCGCGTTGACGTATTGCCAGCAGGCGTCTGAACTGGCACCCACCTGGGCGGATGCCTGGTTGACACTGGGCCAGGAGCATTACCTGCGGGGCGAATTTGCGGCGGCACAGGCCGCGCTCAACCGTTGTTCGACCTTGCAGACCATCCAGGGCGTCCCAGCCGAAGCGCGTTACTTTGATTGCTGGTACCTTCAAGGGCAATCCGCCGAGATCTTAGGGAATTGTGACGCGCTGACGACGGTCTACGCGGAATACCAACAGATGGCCCGCGCCGCCAACCTGCCGCAGACGTGGACGTACCCGCCAGAAGGTCCGGCGATCTGCACCGCCCCTGCCGGTGTAACAGACCGTTGACCTGACCAATCTGAAACAAAATAATGGGCCAGCCCGTATTACGTTATAAGTTGATCTTGATAACGATTATAGAGAGGGCAGACCCGCCATGACTCGGTACGAAAAAGAAGCCGAATTTTCTTTTGAGAAGTTAGGCCAACGCATCCGTAATGCATTCAGCCAGGGTGACGCAGACGAAACGATTCATCACAGCACCTTCAGCACGCCGCTGGATGCCGCGACCCATGCCGTGATTGAAATCTCCGCCGGAATAGCCCGGTTGAATATCACCGCATTAGAGGCTGACGCTGACGATTTAATCCAGGCAGAGATCGCGCATCGGGGTGAAGTGAGCTTCGAAGCATTAGGCGAGACCGATAAGGTCATCACGCTGAAGCAAACAGGCAGTTCTCAGCTTGGGTTGAGGAACAACAATGCGCTGGCCTGGGACATCCGGTTGCATCCAGCGGTGGGGTTGACGTTGCGCGTGCGCGGGGGCGTGGGCGAAGCGACCGTTGATCTGACGAACTTGAATACCAGTTATATCGAATATAAGGGCGGGGTTGGCTCCGCGACGATCATGCTACCGGGGCAACACCCCGGCGTTACCGGCAAATTCCGGTCTGGCGTGGGAGAATTGACGCTCAACATCCCGGCGCAGACGACCAGCACGTTAGACATCAAAGGCGGAGTTGGGTCGGTAACGGTGAACATGGATGCGGCCATCGAAGGCATGATTAACGCTCGCATCGGCGTGGGTGAGATCAGCGTGCCGGAGACATTCAGCGCGTTGACAGAAAAACGGGTCTTCACCGCGCAACGCGGCATCTGGACGACGGAAAATCATGATGACGCCGCGCACCCGGTGACGATTCAATTTCGCGGCGGGATGGGCGACTTCAACGCGCAGATCATCGAGACGGTTTAGGCTTACCGTCTTCGTGGACGCAATCAGGGGGCATCTTTGCCCCCTGATTGCTGTGGGTTAATCTGATTGTGCGGCGGCGGCGGCTTCTTCTTTTGAGCCGCTGTCAGCATCGCGCTTATTATCCCGGTTCCATTGTTCGATGAAAGTGATACCTTGTTGGATCGAGTTGACGATCCGCTTGCGCGACTCGCCGGGGGTGGCCTTGAGCGAAATACTCAGGTGTTGCTCCTGGATCAAAGTCTTGGCGACCATGGCAACCGGCATCTGGCTGAGGTCAATCTGCGCGTTGATCGTCAGGCTGTTCTTCTGGGTGGCAACGAGGTTACTGCGCGTAAAACGTTTGACATCGCTAAAGTTATAAATGACACCGTTGACGAAATCAATGCCATATTCTCTGGCTGTTTCCAGCATCCAACCGTACATCTGACGGGTGCTTTCTGCTGTTAGTTCTTTGTGATAATGGACGATGAGGATGCCGTGTCGCTCATCGAATTCGGTGGTCACCAGGTCGGTTTTTAGCGGCGGTGGAATGCGCTGTGGTTTTTTATCACTCATGATTCAAGCCTTTCAATAGTAAATTTATTTACGTGACTATTATGACACGCTCTAATTGTTTTGCCAACTGTCTAAGCAGACCGCTAACGCTTGGTCACGATTTGATCGATAATGGTATCAAGGTTGAGGCCGCGACCGGATTGCAGGCCGATCTGCACCATGCGGGTGCCCAGTTGGTCTTCAAGTTCTTTGACCAGGGCTTCCGCTTCGCGCTGTGTCTCATGGTCGGTGCGCGGATGATTAGTGACCAGACCAAGCAGAGTCATCGCGCTGTTGGGGTCGTTGGTTTGCATCCACAAGCGGGCAAAGCTGACCAGGGTATAGATCATATCGGCTACGCGGTCTTGCTCACGGGTCATCACCAGCGCATCCCGCAGATAATCCTGGGCACGCGGATAGTCGCCGCGTTCCAGTGCGATTAAGCCCAGGTTTAAGATGTTGATGGTCAGGTTGGTACGATTGCCGACCGATTGGCTGATTTCCAGGCTTTCTTCAAACCGGGCCTGGGCCACGTCCAGATCGCCTTTGTTGCGGGCGATTTCCCCGATGTTGAGCAAGGCCAGCGCGACCCCGAACGGGTTCCGCATCTCACGGTCGATCTTGAGTGATCGCTCGTAATAGGGTAAAGCTCCGTCGATGTCGCCGGCCATCAAACGGCTGAAGCCCATCTGCGTGAGGGAGATCGCAATTCCCTGGGCATCGCCAATCGCCTCATACACCTTGTAGGCTTGCTGGAAGGTATCAAAGGCATCGGCAAATTGACCGACGGCAAGATAAATCTGGCCGCGTTCGGAGCGGGCTTCCCCGCGCAGATGAGGATCCGCGACCGTATCCGCCAGCGCAACCGCCCGATCCGCATAATCACCAGCCACGCCGCGATCCCCGGCCTCGCGGGCGACCTGGGCGGCATAGCGCAAGGTCTGGGTGCGGATGGTCTGGTCATCCACCTGGTCGATGTTATCCAGCAAGACACTCTGGGCGGCGTCACGATCTCCCATGAGCAGGCGGGCACGGCCCAGCAACAACTTAAAACGTGCGACCGGCAAGGCATACTGTGCCGGGGAGAGCAAGCCTAGCACGCGGTCGCAGATGGTAGCGGCCTGTTCGGGCGCGTTGACGGCCAGCGCGTGTTCAACAGCCTTCAACCCCCATTCGATGCATAGGTCAGGATCTTGCGCCAGCAGGCTATGCTCGGTAATCAGGCCGAGGAATTCTCTTTGCCGTGCGCCAGTTTGTGCGGCCAGCCAGCGGGCAACATGCCGGTGATAGCTACGGCGGCGGTCGGCATTGATCTGCGTGTAGCTGATCTCGCGGAGCAGATTATGCTTGATGCTGAGTTCGGTCTGCCCTTCGAATTGGGACGGCTCTACGGTGTAGACCATCTGCCGTTTACCGAGTTCGGCCAGTTGCTCGTGGCTGTCATCGCGCTGGATGACTGACGGCCAGAACACGCGCCCGGCGACTACCGCCTGTTCGAAGGTCTCGCGCTCGGCAGGCTTAAGGTCATCCAGGCGGGCGTGTAGCACACCCTGCAACGTCAACGGGATCTGCGCGACCATCAATTGATCCGGCGCGACTCGCCAGTGCGGTTCGGTCTTGAGGATGACATCAGCATCGATGAGCCAGCTAATGATCTCCTCCAGATAAAAGGGATTGCCATCACACCCGCCGGCCAGCATCTCGCGCAAGACATCCGGCACGAGTAAGACCCGTTGCAAGATCTCATCGACCAGGGCGCGGCTATCAGCCCGGCTGAGTGGTTCGAGTGCCAGCACCGTCCCGGCGGTGATCTCTCGCCAGGCGGGGTAACGCTCTAGCAGGAGGGGCCGGGCCATGCAGACGACCAGCAGTGAGACATCGGCACAGGCGGCCATGATGCGACTGAGCAAGTCGAGCGATGCCAGATCGCCCCAGTGAATGTCTTCCAGGTAGATGATGATCGGGTGACGCTGGGCCATAATGTGCATTAAGCGGACGATGTAATGTGCGGCGCGGGTACTGATCTGCCATTGTGTATCACGTTGAATGCCCCGCATCGCGGTATGATCGCTAAAATCCAGGCCGATCAACTGGCCGATGAAAGGCACGAAGATCTCATTTTCCTGCCCGGCGATCTCGATGATGCCCTGGGTTAGCTTCTGGCGGGCGATGGCTGGCGAATCGCTACTGCGGATGTTAAAGCGCGTCATGAACAGATCTCGAAACAGGCTGTAGGGCATGTTCTGTTCATCGGCCAGGGCGCGGGCCTTAAAGCCCCAGATGAGATCGGGGCGCAGTTCGACGTAATTCTCAAAATCGTATTGCAGGCGGCTCTTGCCGATGCCGGCCTGCCCCAACAGCGTGACGATGTGGGCGTCACCGACGGTTAGCAGACGTTCCAGGTGGGCTTGAAGTGCGGCGAATTCGGTCTCCCGGCCAATCATGCGCGTCTCGATGCCTTCAACGCTTCGCGTCAAACTGCGGAAGGGTTGCGCTTTGACACTGACCACGCGATAGAGCGGCTGGTCATCATCGGTCAGCGGTTCGACATCGAAGATGCCGCGCACCTGGCGGTATGTCTCGTGGGTGATAAGGACGACGCCGGGATCGGCCTGGGCCTGGGTAGCCTGGGCACGGCGGACGGGCAGGCTTTGCTGGGTGACGGTGGTGTTCAGCGGCACTGTACCCGTCGTCAGACCAGCGCGAAAACGAAACAGGCGGCGGTCATCCGCCCCGGTCTGGTCGGCGACCTCCTGGCGGATGGCTAAGGCGGCTTCCACCGCCCGCCGGGGTGCGGTGTTACTGGCCGAATCCAGGCGGGAGTCAAGCGTGTCATCTGCCGTCCATACACCGATGATGGTGTCTTCATCCGGCATGATGACGGTACCACCAGCCACTTCGATCTCACGATCCGCCGCGCGGCGGACGCTGGCACCGGCCTGACGTATCGCTTCCGGGTCGGCCTTTGGTGCAGGTTGGAAGCTGTTGCGATCCAGATAAAGCACGGTGACCTGCTGTGTGGCTTGCACGGCAGGCAATTCGGAAGTCCGCAACGCATCCAGCCGGGCTTGTAAAGGCGCAAGCGCGGCGCGACGAGCCTCCTCCCCCAGGGCGTCATTGGCTTGAATCAAGGTAATGGTACGTTCGAGAAGGTCAATGTCGGTCTTGCTCATGCGGATAACTCCTGCAGAAGGGTTTCTAACAGTAATGAATAATCAAGGGTGGCACCAGCGGCTTTTTCCTGCTGGATCATATCAGGATCGACCTCGGCTTGAATGTGCTTCATTAACTCGTCGGCTTCGATGCGGGCCATTTGGTCTAGCGGCTGAGTTATGGCGAAGCCCAATAACTGCACCGCTCTCGCCGGTTGCTCGGTAGCCAGGTACCACTCTGCAATGGCGATCAACGTATTGAGAATCAGGCTTTGTGCGTCGATCTCTCGCAGGCGGTAGAGGGTTTCGTGAAAGTGAACGCGAGCCGCCGCCGGGCCATCCCGGTGGAGTGCGATACTGCCCAGGCGAAGATGGGCATAGGCCTGGGTGCGTTCGTAGCCGTGCTGGTTGCTGATGAGCAGAGCATGTTGAACGCGCATCCAGGCTTCGTCATAATGGCCCATCCGCTCTAATGATGCGCCCAGGTTAGCTTCTGCCATGCTGGCGGTGTTCAGGTTGCTCTGGGAGGCACGTTCCATCGTCTGGCGGAAGTGATTAGCCGCCGCCTGATAATCTCCCCTGGCATACGCGACGAGACCTAACGCGATCATCGCACGACTCGCGCCGGAAAGATCCCCCAGGGTTTCATACATCTTATAGGATTTTTCTGCATCGACATGAGAGGCTTCCAGGTTGCCCCGGTGCCAATAAATGATGCTCATATGCCAGTGTAATTTCGCCACGAGCGAATCATCTTCGGCCAGGTCAAAAGCCTCGTGTAACGTATCCTGGGCGGCCTCAAGATCTCCCTGTGCCCACTGGACACCGGCCAGAATTTCCAGCAGATGAGCGCGGCGGGTCGTCTGCATGGTGACTTCTAACCCATCATGCAGGACGGCGACCGCCGCCGCGTAATCCCCGGCGATGCTGTTGGCATGGCCGATCTTCTGCTTGACCAGCGCGACTGTCTCCGCGTCGGTCACTATCGCATCAGCCTGCTGATAATAGCGCAGGGCATCACGGACAAAGCGTAAATCCAGCGCGTTATCCCCGGCCTGCAACAGATAAGGAACGGCCTTCCCTGGTTCATTGGAGCGGGCGAAATGTTCGGCGATCTGGCCGATGATTTCGGTATTGGCACGGCCTTCGGTCTGCGCCTGGAACCACCCGGCCAGCCGGGCATGATATCGCTGGCGGTCTCGTTTGAGCAGGCTTTCATAAGCGACGGATTGCAGGACATTGTGCTTGAAGCTGTATTCTGGAACGGGGGCACGCTCCGACCGGTTAATCAGGCTATGGCCGACCAATTGCATCAAGATCATGGGGAGATTGTAAGCGTCATGATCGAACATGGCCGCCAGTCCTTCGACGGTAAAGCGGCGACCCATGACAGACGCCACCTGAAGCACGCGACGGTTCGCCGGGTTCAGGGCATCCAGCCGGGCGCGTAACAAGGTGACCAGTGTAGCCGGTGTTTCGAGCGTATCGGCATCGAAGTTGTTGATCTGCCACTGCTCCGCCGTGATGCGAATGGTACCGGATTCAATCAAGTATTTGACGAACTCCTCCATGAAGTAGGGGTTGCCTTCGGCCCGGTCGATGATCGTCTGGCGCAAGGCCGGCGGGACGTAATCGACCCGTTGTAGCAGTTCGTCGGCCAATTCCCCGCTTTGCTCCGGGGATAGCGGTTGCAGGTCGATGCGCCGGTGGTGATCGGCCCAATCTGGCAGGCGGTCGAAGAAAGCCGGTCGCCCGGCCCCCAACACAAACAGCGGAATTTCAACTGTTTGCAGTACATGCTCAATGATCTTCAGCGATGGCAGATCGGCCCAATGTAAGTCTTCCAGCACGAGCAAAACCGGAGTCTCTTCTTCCAGCGGTTCTTCCTCCGACATCCGACGCAGGCGGGAGGCAACCAGTAAATCCACCAGGGCCGCTTGCACGACCTCTCGACTGGGCAGGTTCTCTAAATCCTGAAGATACGGACTCCGGGCAAAATCCAGACCGATGGCACGACCGAGTAGATGAGCGACCCGTTCGCCATCTGCACCCGGCAGGAAGGATTGCACCCCTTCAACCAGCTTAGACTGCGCGGCTGACAACGGCTCATCGTATAAAATACCGAAGCGCGAGAACAGCATCTCGCGCACAAGACCGTAAGGCTTATAGAGGGTTTGTGGGGTGGGCCGGGCGAAAAAGAACCGGGTGTAATTGGGGAGCAGTTCGATCCAGGCTAAAAATTCGGTCAACAGGCGTGATTTACCCAGGCCGGCCTCTGCGGTGATGACATAATCAAGCGGTTGGCGGTCATCTAAGGTCTGCCGGAAGACCGCTTGCAATTGTAGCAAGATCGGCTCGCGCCCGATCATGCGCGTCTCAATCCCGTTGAAATCAAACCGGGCCAGCCGGAACATAAACGGCTTATGGCCCTCTACCCGGTAGAGCCGGGTGGGGGTGCGCTTGCCCTTGAGCGCGAACAACGAGCCGATCATCTCGACATCGACCAGACCGCGCACATGCTGGTAGGTCTCGTGGGTGATGATGACTTGATCGTGTTCGACGTTATCCTTGAGATAACGGACGATCTCGACTGTATCGCCCATGACGATGCGCTCTTGGTTGGCGGTCATCAAGCCGGTGACGACCGGGCCGGTGCTGATGGTAATGCGGCAGTGGATGCCGTCGATCTGGTTGATATGCGCTAGCAGGCGCAACCCGGCTGTGATGGCCCGCATCGGGTCATCTTCGCTGGTGGTGCCCAGGCCCCAGTATGCCAGCAGGATGTTATCCAGGTGTTTATCGACCAGGCCGCCGTTGTCGATGATGACGCGATCCAGTACCGACCACAGGGCCAACACACGCTCGCTGGTCTTTTCCGCGTCGGTCTGGTGATACATGGACGTGAGACCGCTGATTTCTATATGTAAAATAGTGGCTAACCGATGTACCGATGTCGCATCGGGCTGGGCTTGTTGTTTTGCCAGTTGCGCCAGCAGGATTTGCAATATCAGAGTCGCCGTTTGATCAGAAAGGCCATGTTGACCGGCTTCAAGCTCTGCGATGGCCTGTTCGATACGCGGTGCAGTGGTCATAATGATCCCCAAAACATTGTTTCTTTATCTATTATGAGGGGATACATGCCGCATTGCAACTCATTGTTGGCGGGTGACTTCGTATCCCTCACCGGATTCTTGCGTGAGATCGACCACAATCTCCTGCCCGCCGAAGCCGTCCACGATGTCATGCGCCCGCACGGTGACGGTCGTCACATCCGCCGGGATGACAATGCCGGATTGACTGCGGGTGAAGGGTTGCTCGTTCTCGTGCGGGTGGAGCAAGAGCCGGGTGAACGGATCGTCTGCATTAGGCAAGATCACCTCACCGCCCGGCAAGACGATATCCCAGCCGTCGGCATAATCTTCCCAGCCGGTATCCGGGTGGCGCACGGTGACGCTGAACCGCCACGTCTCCGGCCCGGTTTGCTCCGCCCGGACGAATTCGACATCGGCATCAGCGGGATTTTGCGATGTCGTGCCGGTCTCGGTCTCGAACGGAAGCAGGCCACATCCAGCCAGTAATGCGGTTGACAGGATCAAGATCAATCGCCTCATCGGTGATATTCCTTCGTCTACGGTACTGGTGGGCAAGCCCGCCCACCAATTTCTTCGGCCAGGTCTTCGCGCATCCAGCCGGTGATGAACGAGCCACCCTCCACCCGCCAGCGGATGTTATACCAGACGAAATCGTCTTCATCGCCGCGTGCTTGATTCAACACTTCGACTCGTTCGCCGGCTGGCACAATGCCGATCACCGGGCCGCGCTCTGCCGGGTTGGTGCGGATGTTGGCACGTTCGGTGGTCTCCACGATACAAATCTCATCCGGCGTGGGTGTGATGGTGGGTGTATTGGTCGGCGTGGGTGTGTCGGTGGCGGTGGGCGTGGCGGTAGGCGTGGCGGTATGAGTCGGTGTAGCGGTGTGGGTGGGTGTCTCACTCGGCGTGGCGGTCAATGACGGCGTGACCGTCCAAGTGGGTGTATTGGTGACGGTCGGTGTGTTGGTGGGCGTGGATGTACTGCTGGGTGTTGAGGTAGCGGTCGGTGTGCCGGTGTTGCTGGGCGTGGGTGTGATGGTCGGCGTCTCGGTCGGCGGCGGGAACAGGATCGGCTCCCACTGGGATTGAGTCAAAAATGCCAGCAGGCCCAGAATGATAATAATGCCGCCCAATGCCCCGGCCACAATCAACCGATTGCGCGTGCGCTGGCCGCGCACCTGGCTTTCCAGGCGGAGTAATTCCGCCCGGCGACCGACTAACCGGAACGGCTCCTCGTGCATACTGTCGATCCAGGTTTGCGCCTCCTTTATGTCGCCCTCTTCGATGCCTAGTTCGGCCCGTTCCATATAGCGCGAGAACAACTCGTTGACGGTCCCCCGGTAGCGGTCATCCTGGGCGTACTGGCTGAGGTCGGCCAGCATCCCCCGCGCCTGAGAGAGTTCGGAGTCGAAGTTTTGCGCCACCATCGACGAAGCGCGTTCGACGGTTTGCTTGGCGCGTTGCACCTCGGTATTCATGGCGCGGACTTCCGCGTTGAGTTCCGACAGGTGATTGTCGCTAGGGTCGAGTTCGACGCCTAATTCCAGCAGGCGGGCGGCTTCGTTGCTGAGCAACAATTTTTCGTCCAGCGATGAGGCATTCTTGGCGCGGCTGAGGGCCGACCCAGCTTGATCCGCGATCTGATTTTTGACAGCGGCCAGCCGGTTGTTGGCGTCGGTCTGCAAGGCGGAAAGCCGCTGGCTGGCCGGCAACAATTGCCGTGCCCGTGCCAGATTACCCATGATAGCCTGCAACTGCGTGACTTGATCTGCCAGGGAGCCGCTGAGCATGTTCATCTGCACTGAGACCTGCTCGGCGTCCTGCTGGACTTTACGGACGGTGCCCAGGCGTTCTTCGGCCTGGGGGTCGTTGGGCACCACGCGCAAGGCACCTTCATACTTACGGATAGCATCTGACCAGTTATCCGCCGCCATGAGCCGGTCGCCCTCGTTGAGCAGTTCCCGCGCCAGGGCCAGATCTTGAATATCGAGCATGGCTTGCTCGGCGTCCTTCCAGTTGAGGATGCCGTTACGCTCGGCCAGGTCACGCGCTTCGCGGTAGAGTCGTTCGGCCTCTTCATAATTGCCAGCCCGCACGAGCGAATTCGCCCGGTTGTAAGATACCCGCGCATCAAACGGGATGCGATGATCTGGCACGACGCCGCGAATCAAGTTGTCCTCCGCCTTTTCGCGGTAGTCCTGGGCGGTGGCATTGCCCGGTTGGAGCGATAAGATCCGGTTCGCCAGGTCAACAGTCTGCTGGTAATCCCCGGCGTAGTAGCTCTGCGTGAGTTCGCTCATCAGCGCATCAAGCGTGCTATCGGCGGATTGATCGGACGCGGCGGCGGGCCGGGCCGGGGTTGGCTCTGCGGTGGGCCGGGCAGACGATCCACGCGGCGGAACTGGCCCGCTATCCCCGGCGGGGGGGGCAGGCGTTTGAGACGGCGGGGCGGGTGGATCTGCCGGTGGTTGTTCGGGCTGGAAGGTCGCCTGGATGTTGTGACGGCGGAACAAATCACTGACTCGCTGGCCGGCCTGGGGGTTGCGCCCGGCGGCAGTCTGCAACAGCGCGATGGTCTCTTGATCGTCAGCCGACAGCGTAAGTGCTTCAGCCAGGATGTCTATCGCGTCGTCGATGTCGTCATCATCCCCGGCGATTTCTATGCGGATGCGGGCGCGACGGACGAGACCGCGCACAGTCGCGCTCGTCTGGGAAGCAGGCACGTCCATACGGGCAATTTCCGCAAAGAGGGCCTGGGCATCGGCTTCGTAGGGTGTGTTCTTCGCATCTGAAAGCAGATCACGGGCCTGACGTTCTAACCGGGTGACGGTCGCGGCGTCTGGCTGATCTTGGCCGGCGACATCGCGCACCTGCGCCCGTAATTGGTCGATCCGTTGTGCTATATCCGCCATAGAAATTCCTCACCTTGGTTATCGCTTCTGACGATAGCGCAACTGTCAGGCCGTCGCAAGTGCATGTTTGAGTGGGATATGCTACACTCTGGCAAAAAGAGACGAGGGATCCGCAATGATTATGCTCTCCCCCACCCACCGGCTCATGCTCATCTACGACATTGACCCGTTGCATTATGGAGCCTACTATCGTTATATGATTGGTGAGTTCGTGCCAGCGATGCAACAAATGAAGATGCATATGATTTATGCCTGGCAGGTGGTGAGCGATCATCGCCCGGAACGGCAAGTCGATTTCGTCTGCGAAGGGGAAGCCATCATGCGCGACCTGCTGACGAATGACCGTTTTTTGCGGGCAGAACGCCGGTTAAAGTCTTATACGACTCGTTACCGGAGGAAAGTCGTACAATTTCAGAATCGCTGTCAGGTGTAAGTCCTGTTGACACAGAAGCGAAAGTGCGTGTTATAATCACCCCTATTCGAGACAAACCACGATCAGTGTGGAGATATTTCACTATGCCTCGTAAGTTTTTAGCTTTTATGATCGCGTTGATAGCCGGTGTGTTGCTAATTAGCACCGCCGGGACGTCTGCGCAAACGGGTAACAATCTGTTACAAGATCCGGGCTTTGAAGACACCAATATGAAGGTCGTCGCACAAAGTACGGAAGAAGGCGTCACCTTTTCTGTCAATGCGGCGTGGGAGGGGTGGTACACTGAAACCCCCCGGAATGCTGAATGGCAGAATCAGATACCCTTCGGCACCGGGCGCAATAACGCCGGGTTTGGCTTCGTGCGGAGTGGCAACCGCTCGATGGAGATCAGCCGGGGGTTTTCCACCTTTACTGCCGCGCTATACCAGACGGTCACCGTGCCAGCCGGGGCGAACGTGCAAGGGAGCGCGTGGGCCGTTGTGAACATTTCCGGCGATAACTCAGAAAACGCAAACTCAACCGTGCGCGTCGGCATCGACCCAACAGGCGGTAGTAACCCGCTCTCGAGCAATGTCGTATGGTCCAACACGGTGGTCAATCCATTCGCGTCGAACGGCTTCCGCCAGATGAGCGTCAACGCGACTGCCAATGGTACCCGCGTCACGCTGTTCTTGTGGTCTACCCAGACGGTGCCAACCGAAGGTAACGGCGTCTACTGGGATGATGCCTCCTTGCGGACGGGCGGGCCGGGTGGCCCTAGCGGCAGTAACCCGACCCCGGCAGGCACGGTAGACCCGAACGCGACCGCTGTGCCGACCGTACAACCCGCCCCGCCGACGGCTGTAGCGGCTGTGCCGTTCGTGAATCCACAACCGGAACAAAACGACGGCTCGATCATCCATACGGTACAAGAAGGCGATACACTGTCGTCGATTGCGGTGGCCTATGGCGTGCCGACGGATGAGATCCGCCAGTTGAACCCGGAGATCGGCCAGGGACGCTTTTTGACAATCGGCCAGCAATTGGTCATCGAACGCCCGGATGCCCTACAGGGTGGCGGCGTGGGGCCAGGTGCGCCCATCGAAGCCCCGCAACAAGAGCAACCGGCCCAGCCGGCACAGCCGACTCAACCCGCGCAACAGGGCCAGTTGCCCCCACCCCAACAGGGCGGCGGTGAGACAGGTGGTGCCGTTCAACCACCGGCGGAGCAACTCCCACCGGCCCAGGCCCCCGCGATGGAACTGCCGGACATCCAGGTCAGCACGTTGTATTACTTCACCACTGATCTTGAGGCGACCCGCGAATTCTATAGCGACGTCATCGGCCTGGAAGAGATGGAGACCGACGAAGAAAACTTGCTGATCTATGACGGCGGCGGCGTGGATCTGGTCTTTGTGGAGACCGAAAACGAGCTACCGACAATCGAGCAATTCGCCCGGCAACCGAATTACGACGGGGGTGAGTTAGATGAGCCGTCGTTCGTGGTCAACGTGCCGCCGGATCGCTTCGACGGGATCGCCCAGGCCATCGTCACCGCAGGCATCACGGTTTATAACGACGTGATCCTGGTGCCGCAGGTCGGCCAGCGGGCACTGGTGGTGCGCGACCCAATGGGGAACACCATTCAGATCCTGGCTGAAGGATAACCGATAACTTAAGCCCAACATCACCGGGATGGCCGCTGTTGGCCGCCCGGTGATCCTCTCGTGTCCCCGCATGTCGGAGAATAAGCTTGTCATGAGACGAACGCTCGGCACCTTGCTGATGGGTGTTCTGGTCGTATTGGTGACCCACGCCCAGGGCGATACAGCGACGGATAACCTGCTGACCAACCCCGGATTCGAAGCGACCGAAACGCGGATGATGCCAGCGGGTGCCGATGCGACGTTTACAATCCCCAGCGGATGGACGGGATGGTACACCGAGTCCCCGCGTACTGAAGACTGGCAGAATCAACCGCCCAACGGAGAACTCAGCGCAGACCGCGCCCGCAATGGCGTGCAATCCATGACGCTCTACCGGGCTAATGGCACGTTTACGGCGGCCCTCTACCAGACGGTTGAGGTTCCTACCGGGGCCAGGGTTAACGCCAGTGCATGGTATGCGTTGGATGTAGGCCCGGACGGACGCTCTCAGGCCCGGTTAGGTATCGACCCGGCGGGGGGCGATAATCCGTTTGCGATCACGGTGATCTGGTCGGCGTGGGGTGGCGGCAGTCTCAGCGGGGACTTTGCCGAGTTGACGACTTCCGCAGACGCCACTGGGGAGCAGGTGACGGTGTTTTTGTTCACCACGCAGACCGCACCCAGTGAGCGCAACCGCATCTACTGGGATGACGCGGCCCTGACTACCACGACCGCCAGCACCGAAGCCGACGCTGAGACCACCCCGCCTGCCATCCCACCGACGCTAGCACCGACATCGGTGCCGGTCTCGGCCCAGACCGCCAACCCGGATGGCTCACTGGTGCATCAGGTAGTGCCGGGCCAAACGGCAGAGGCCATCGCGGCGGCTTATGACATCACGCTAGAGCGTCTGCTGGATCTCAACCCGGCGTTGGGCGATGGAACCCGCATCCAGGGGGGGCAACTGCTGACCATCGTCCCGGCCCCACAAGCAGACGTCCCCCAGGCGATCACACGGCCACCGGCCACGTTCACACCGGCGGCGGCAACCGCCATTGCCCAGGCGGAAGACACCACCGCGACGGCCTGCATCATGGTGTATGAAGATCAAAACGGCAACCAATTTAAGGATGTCGATGAGCCGTACATGGCCGGGGGGATGATCTTGCTGGAACAAAACGGGCAGACCGTTGAACAGGCCACGACCGACGCAGACGACGCACCGACCTGTTTCAGCGCGTTGCCAGCGGCGGATTATGTCGCGCTGGTCACCCCGCCGGAAGGCTACACATTGACCAGCAACGCCCGGCGTCCGCTGGCTCTTTCCAGCGGGGGGCGCATCACGGTGGGCTTTGGCGTGGCCCCACAGAGCATGATCCCGGCATTACCAGGGCGAAACCTGGCCCCGGAAGATCAAGCCGCGCCGCGCCAACCCGATAACGATAACCCGCCGGAATTGCATCTGACCTTGCAACAGATCGGGCTGGTAATGGTGGGCATTGCGGGGGCCGGGTTGTTATTGGGGCTGGGCTTCGTGGGGATCATCCGGCTACGGACGCAGGGATAGGGAGTGTGCTATGCGCGAGATAGGATGGAGACTGATCGTTATCCTGCTGATGGTAGGGGTGTGGGACGCCGCCGCTCAATCTGATGGGACGGATGGGACGAATCAAGCAGACGGTCAATTTTGTGTGCGGGCTTTCATCGACGCGAACGCCAACGGACAGATCGACCCTGGCGAAGAATTTATCGAAGCGAATCTGGTCGCCAACTTACAGACCGCTGACGGCGTGGTGATCGACACACAATCCATGTCAGACTCACCGACTCGCGCTCAGGGCTTGCTGTGCTTCGCGCTCTCGCCGGGGGATTACCGGGTTTTTGTCACCAGCGCAGTCTATGAGCCGACCACCGACGCGGCCTTAACGGCGACGATCAACGCGGCGGGCCTGCCAGCAGTGCTGGAATATGGCGGGCAGGTCATCGGGGTGGAGCCGTCCTCCGCTGAACCCGCGCCGGAAGACAATCCGCTAGAACGTCTGCTGGTCAGCACGATGGCGGCGGTGATCGCTATGTTGGTATTCGGCGGCCTGGGGTTGGTGTGGTATCTGCTGGCCTTGCGACCCCGGCTCAAGCAGAGCGAGAGCCAGCCAACCGCCGACTCTGACGCCCGCTTCCGCCGACCGGGAAGCATCCGGCCTGACCAGATCTACGACGACGAAGCCTGACTCAAGATCGTCAGCATGGCGGGGTGCAGGTGCCCATTGCTGACGACGACGCGCCCGCCCTGGATCCAGCCGGGGCCGCTGTGCCCGGCGTAATCGCTGACGGTGCCGCCGGCTTCCGTCACACAGAGCAACCCGGCCAGCACATCCCAGGGCTTGACCTTCTGCTCCCAGTAGCCGTCAAAACGGCCCGCCGCCACATAGCAACAATCCAGGGCCGCCGCCCCCATACGCCGCAAGCCGCGCGTCTGCACCAGGAAGCGGCCCCACTCCGCCACGTTGTTATTGTCCGGGTCGATGGCCTTATCGTAAGGAAAGCCACTCGCCAGCACAGAAGCCTTCAGATCATCGGTCGTGCTGACTTCGAGCGGGACGCCGTTCAAGGTTGCGCCGCCGCCCTGCCGCGCACTGAACAACTCGTCACTAGCCGGGTTATACACCACACCCACCAACGGCGTCATATCGGCATCGGTCAAGGCCAGGCTGACGGCGAAGACCGGGATACCGTTGGCGAAGTTGGTGGTTCCATCGACCGGATCAACATACCAGCGATGGGTGGCCGTCTCAACCGGTGCGCCCTGCCCGCCGCCTTCTTCCCCAACGATGTGATGATGCGGGTATGCGGCGGTCAGTTCCCGCACGATCAAGGCTTCGGCGGCCTGGTCAGCATCAGTCACAATGTCAATATCGGTGGCTTTGCTGTGTGCGCCGATGTCGTCGCCGCGAAAATATGCCATGACGGCCTGCCCTGCTTGCCGGGCGATGCGTTCGGCGGTGTGCTGGATCGCTTGCATCATGTTACTCCTGTCGTATATAGGATTATCATGCCACCTGCCAGCGCAGAAGGCGACAACATAGACAAAACAAAAGACTACCCGGTAATGGGTAGTCTTCTGACGATTGTTCAGTTGAATTAAGCTCAGATCCGGACGACGTTAGACGCCTGTAAGCCCTTCTTGCCCTGAGTTAGCTCAAACTCCACCCGTTGGCCTTCTTCCAGCGAACGATACCCCGATCCCTGGATAGCAGAATAATGTACGAACACATCGTCCGCGCCATCACGGCTAATGAACCCGTACCCCTTCTCGGCGCTGAACCACTTGACAACGCCTTCCACACGCTCTGACATTCGGTGAAACTCCTGTTACATATGGTACAAATTACGGGTGTTGCCAAACTAACATGGACATGCATTATGAGCCGATTGTTAATTGGTCGTAAACCCAAAATTAGTGTAAGTCATGGTCCGAAACCTGTCAAGCACTCGGCTCGGTAGATCGCGCACTGAGGTCGATCACATCCAGGGCAAATGGCAACTGCGGGCTTAAGCCCGGCGTGACCAGCGCGGCAGAGTCAAAATTGGTGACGATCAAGCGGTTGCCGGTATAGACGACATCGCTGGATCCGCGAAAGTTGGTCGCCAGCAGGGTCAATTCCCCATCGCGGATCTCGATGACTCCGCCTTCCAGGGCGGCGACGTAGATGGTGCCATCGGGCGCGACGGTCACGCCGTCGAAGGCACCGCTTCCGTCATACTCGAAGATGATCTCGCCGGTGGCCGTCGCCAGATCCACCCGGTAGATCTTGTTGATCTCGCTGGTGGTGACGATGAGCGCGTCGTTGACCGGATCATAAGCTAACCCGGTGGGCAAGGTACCGGCCCGTTCGATAGCGTCTTCCGGCACACGCCAGAAGATGGCGTTGTCGCGGTCATCACTAAACCGCCAGACCTCCGCCCGGCCCCGGTCGGTGACGTAAATGTCGCCATCCACCGCGATAATATCGTTGGGGGAGACAAAGCCCTGCTCGTCGTTGATGACGTTCCATTCTTGCGGGGCGTTCCCCGGCTCTAATCGCCAGATCACGCCGCCAGCCGAGCGCGGGTTGGATTCGATGCGATCCAGCACATAAAGCACGCCGTCGGCATCCACCGCGATTCCGCTCACCGAGCCGAAGAACTCGCGGGTATCCGGCAGGACGCGCACGGTGCCATCCGGGTCGATCTCATACACCGCGCCCGTGTCAAAGCTCCCGGTGTAAATGCGGCCATCCGGGCCGACGGCGACACTGGCAGGATAGGCGTTATCATCTGGCAGGGCGACATACTCACGCACGGTCACATCGTCTACCAATGCCTGCGCGGTCACACGCGGTTGGCTATTGAGCGTGAAGGTCAAAAAGATCAAGGTCAGGGCGACGAGCAAGACCAGGCCACCGCCGAAGATCGCGACGAAGATAAAGATGCGCTGGCCTTTGCCCATCATCTGAATACGGTCCATCATCAGTCTTGTTTACACTCCATCCGGTTAGTTACTCTGTATCAGACCTTGTTGGCGCATCCATGCTCCCAGGGCGACCACGCGGGGATCGCCCCTACACCACCGATTTACCAACAACGACTGTACCAGAGTAATCTACCATCACTTGATGAGAGCGCGTAGAATCCACCCCCTGCCGACCATGAACGACAAGGGGTGGCTGGTCTGGCATCAGTTGCGGGTGATGGTGATGGCAGGCGTGATGCAGGCGACATCGTCCATGCGACCTACCACCGCTTCCACAAACCAGATGAAATCTGGCCCACCCAGCATCGGATCACTAAGATTCACTGAGGTAAAGGTAGATCTCACCTCACGAACCAGCACGGTCTCGCCGTTGGATTCCAGGACGAAGAAATACGCATCGGCCCCCGGCGCGGCCTCCCAGCTAAAGGTGACGTTGCCCGGCGGCACCATGCTTACCGGCGCGATCCCAAAGAAGTTACTACAGTCTACGCCCGGCATTGGATCCGGTGTCCCCGGATTCAGCGGCGGGTTGGTGGGGAACGGGGTGCCGGTGGTCATAGCAGTAGGAGTCGGGGTCGGGGTCACAGTTTCCCCGGCGGGTTGGGTGGCCTGGGGTACGGCAGTCGGCGGGTTGACCACAAAGTCGATTTCTCCGTCGGACGGAAGATCAATGCGGTAATTGAGCAGACCTGGGTCGAAGTCCTCCAAGACGGCGAACTCCGCCAGGCGGTCTTGTGAGACGCGCCCGGTATCCTGCCATTGGCCGCTCTGTACGATCTCCCCGGTCTCATCAAAGCAGGTTTCCAGTTGTGCGGAATGCCCCAACACCACATCAACCGCACCATCGTTAACCTGTGCTTCGCCATCTAACACGATGAGTTCGGTGGTGGCACACCCGGCAGATCGCCCGGTGTCCGGTGCCGGGGTTGGCTCTGCGGTGGGGGTGGATTCGGTCTCGCCAGCCTTGAGCGCACCTGCACGGGCGGCATCAAAGATCGGGTTGGCGGCCACTGAGGGGAAATCTGGTGAGAGATCATAGGTCTGGATTATGCCGTTGGCTTCCAGCCGCAAGCCACGCGGGGCCTGATCGGTCGCGGGGTCGGCGTCGAACAGGATCGAACCGGCGGGGCCAGGCCGCAGGCGGACGGCTCCATCCAGCGCGATGCCTTCCAATGGAAACGGCGGGGAGACGTTGGGCAGGATGGTGCCGCTAGCCGGATTGACGTATACCCCGCCACTACTTGCAATGCCGGTCGTGGCGTCAAAGCTGGTGGTGATGACGCTGGTTTGATCTGCCAGCGCACGCACATAAGCGGCATCCGTCAACGGAATCCCGCCGGAAAGCGGGCCAGCCCCGGCCAAGACCAGTACGTTATCATTGGCGGGGAACAGGTAGAACGGCTCGGTGATAGCCACCCCATCGACCGGCCCTGCCGATTCAGACTCGGCGGCGGGTTGCACCGGGGTGAAATCAGACTCGACCGTCTGCAAAACGACAGTCGAACCGACGCGGATCTCCGTCCCGTTCACGGTGAAGGCTACTTCGACGGTGCGCGGGGTCTGCACGATGAGGCTCGACGGGGCCTGCTGGCATTGTGGCAGGCCGACACCGGTCGTAAAGTAGAAAGCCTGCATCGGGGCGACCGCGCCAATATCAATTTGCGGTAGCTCATCGAGTGACTCGCCGCTGATGGTCCCGACCAGATCACGCAGAATCCAACCGGGTGCGTTGTTATAGATCACGCGCACCCAATCCGCCTCGGTGTTGAGGGCTTCAGCATCAAAGGTCGTGCCGGATGGCACACTGCCCAACACATTGTAATCTGTACCGGGGCCGGTGCGGATGTTGACATCGACACCGGCTGTCACCCGGACGCCGAGGGTCGATTCTGGGATGAAGATCTGGGCCGGGTCTACACGATTTTCTACCTGGGCATCCCCTAGCAGAATAAAGCGCGTCGTCTGGCCGGGGGAAGTGCCGGCGATGTTAGCCTGCACATTGAGCAAGGCCACACCCCATAAATTCTGCGGTATGTTCAGCGGGGAGGTGACCAGATTTCGTACTGTGTTCAGTTCGACGGTATCGGCAGGGGCATCGAATACATCGGGCGGCACCTCCTGGTTGAAGGAAGCCTGCACCAGATTATTGCCATAGCAGACGGTATTCCGCCCGGTATTGAGACAGTTCTGCTCGACGGCGGCTAACGCCTCTTCGATCAGTGCCGGGCATTGGGGATCATCCGGGGGTGGCGGTTGGGCCTGGGCCGGTGGGATTATCAGTGAGGCCCCACCGATCAAAAGAAACAGCAAGACCACATAAATGATATATCGCATATCGCATTCCTCATTCTCGTATAGTTCATAGCTTAATACGGAACGATGAATCGTGCAGGGTGCTAGACGCTAGCGACTACCCGGCGATGACGCTCTTTAACCGTGCGATGCTTCTTGGCATGTAGTTCCACCATCTTGATGGATAAACGTAAACGAATGAGCATGTTATAATGGTGACATGGCAAAGAGACAGTTTCATCTCAGTGAAGAAGGAATCAAGGCCATCCGTCAACGCGAGCGCGAGACGGATGATCCGCATGAACTGAAGCGGCTGCAGGCAGTTCGAGCTTATGGTAGCCAAGTTCCAATTCGGCAGATCATGGAAGTGGTTGGGTGCTCGCAAGATGTGATACGCCACTGGAGCCGTCGCTACACGCAAGGTGGGTTAGACGGGATGCGCTCGCAGTGGGCGAGTCAAAACGCGGCTAAGTTGACAGTTGAGCAGAAAGCGGAAATCAAGCAGCGTCTGCACGCGCATGCGCCCAACGAGGTGTTATCAGCAGAGGTGCGCATTAGCCAGGGCACCTTCTGGACCGTCAGCGATTTACAGGTGGCGGTGAAGCAGTGGTACGGGGTGGTCTATAAGGACGAGGACAGCTACCGACGATTGTTGCACCACTGTGGCTTCAGCTATCAGCGGACCGAGGCGGTGTATCGATCTCAGGCCAATGAGCACAAGCGCGCCGAGTTTGAGCGACAGCTTGAAAAAAAGTCACACGATTTCTGAGCCTTCACTCGGACGGCGTGCTGTTGGCGATGGACGAAATGCGCTTGTACTTCAAAGCGACTTGCACTCATGTGTGGGCCCCTGTGGGGCAGACACCGATTATCAAAGTCCATCCACAGCGCGATTCATGCAGCTTCTACGGCGCACTTGATCTCCAAACTGGACGAGAAATTGCCAGTCGTGCTCCGGTGCAAAATAGTGAAATCACCGCTAATTTTCTCATGCAACTGCTGATGCTCTATCCAGATCGCCCCATTCTACTCTTGTTGGATCGGGCATCATGGCATTATGGCGACGTGCGCGAACTCATCGAAACCACCGACCGCCTAGAAGTTGTGTACTTCCCGACAGCTTGTCCGGATCTGAATCCACAGGAACACGTCTGGGCGCAAGCTCGTGACGCGATTAGCCATAATCACACCTATACCGACTTTGTTGCCCTGATCGATGATTTCGAGACGTTCCTGAATGAGACACCTTTCCGGACCAACTTCATGCAGAAGTACACATCATGTTTATCCTAATGCGTTTATCCATAAACACAGTCGGGCACGTCAATGTGGTACGGATTCGGTTCCGGTGAAACGCCAAAACAGGCTAGCACGGGTAGCACATCCGGATGGGCGTAGGGTAAGGATGCTGGCGAGTTACCTCAAAGGGCACTTTTCCAACACCTCCCCTCAGAACCGGACGTGTACCTTTCAGTACATCCGGCTCGTCAGAACTCTTTAATG
>DAOTTZ010000089.1:0-9840 GCA_034437535.1 Anaerolineae bacterium
TAAATCAGCGAAGTGCATACGCAGGCTATCTAACACAGCTACATCCTTATCCCTTGTGTCGCTTGCTTTACTATAGTATATCTCAATTCTATTTCATGCCTTCAACCTGGAAAACGCGCTGGATGGGACAACAACTATTTAGAAAGAGTTGTTTGTCATCAAGATTGAATATGCAATCGCCCTAGCCTCCACGATAAAGGTTGCATTTGCAAAAAAAACGCCGTGACCTGACAATCACGACGTTAGAGGGTGTATCCGGCAGGTGGCAAATTAACCGCCGAGATTGATGCCAGCAAAGATCGAATCACCCGGCCAAATCTCAAACGCCGGGATATCTTCCGCCAGGCTCAACGGGGCTAACCAATCGACCAGCAACCCCTCCTCGGCGATCTCTTGCATGGTATATGTAACCAACAAGCGGAACTCAAGATCGTTCTGTGGCACCGCAATCGCCATCAAACGCGGCCCGTAATCCTGGTTGGCGACAAGAGCCGGATTATACCAGCGTGGTTCCTCGGTCTCTGGGGTCAGTGTCAAGCGTAAGGTGTCGGGATTAGCCTGCACATGGGCGACCAACGCGATGCTATCCCCAAAGGCTACATCACCATCTTCTCCCTCATTCAGCACGATGAAGCCCAGATCTTCCTCACGCGGTTGGACGATCTCTATCGGCGTGTTGACACTTTCTGCAATTGCCCGTACTTGGTCGGGGGCGGCGGGATCATTGTTGGGGATGGCGACCAGATCACCCGTCAGATCGGTAAAACCACGCACCGAGTCATTTTCACGCACCATCAGCCGGTAACCATGTACCAGATACGGTTCGACAAAATCGACACGGGTAGCCCAGTCCCAATTTGGCTCCACGCCAACGGCAATATCGGCCTGCCCGTTTGCGACCAGATCCAGCGCATTGCTGGCACTAGCCGGAATATAATCAACCGTGACACCCCATCGAGCGGCCAGCGCGTCTATCAAACGACGGTGAAATGCATCTAGCCGTGTAGCCCGATTCGTCGGTGCTTCGTCCCGGTCATACAGACCTGCCACCCGAATCGTCCCATTGCCCTGTATCCGTGGCAAGACATATTGTGTTGGATAAACCAAAGTCGTTTCATATTGTGAGGGTTGCGGTTCAACCTCACCCAGGCCAGCCCACACACGCACCACATCATCAGGCTCACCAGGGAAATGCACCTGCTGAATCTCATTCATCCGGCCATTGGCCATCAGGTAATGTAAAGATGCATTGACCAGATCACGCATACTGGCATCTTGTTGTAAGAAACCGATGGCGTAAGGCTCAGGTTCGATCACACCGGCCAAAAGCCGGATCGCGTTCGGTTGCTCAGATGAGATCCGCAATAACCGGTGTTCGCTATCCACAACGCCGCTGATTTCGCCGGAAGCCAGGGCGGCATAAGCGCGGTCCAGCGTCCAATAGGTGACGACTTCGGCGGGTGCGCCGGTACGGCCTAGCCAGCGGTTTAATGCGACTTCTGCCGGCGATGCCAGGACGACGCCCAAAGGCCGCGCTCCAAAATCACTAATCGCCTGGGCCGGGTCGTCGGTCAGCACCATAATCGTCTTGCGCCCGGTATGATACGTCTGGCTGAATTCCATGAAAGCGTCGTAGTCTCGTTGATGGACTAACCCACCCATCACGATGTCGATCTCGCCATCAGCCAGCATCCGGGCCATCTCTTGTGGGCCACGGGTGATCTGTACCGGGTTGGTATCCACCCCCCACAGAGACGCGATACTATTGGCGATGTCCGCATCAAACCCGGAGACACGGCCACGCACGTTTAATTCACTAAACGGCGGCTCGTTATACAAATACCCGACATTGAGAACGTTCGTCTCACGTATTCGGGCGATGGTAGATTGGCCTGGTAATGGCGGATCGGCGTCAGTGGCAGGTTGTGGAATCGGGGTCGGTGGTACCAGGGTCGGCACACCAGGTTGAGACTGTCCTGGTGTGGTTACGAATGCCACCGCCAGCAACAGCATAACGACTGCAAACATCCGCTTCATTCGTCGTCTTCCTCATATAGCTTATGTTTCTTGATATACTCCAGGACGTGATCGGGCACCATATAGCGCACACTCCGCCCATTGGATAGACGCTCCACTATATCAGTCGAGGAAAATTCGACAAGCGGAGAATTAAGCAGAAGCGAATACTGCTCAAGCTCCGGGATGGCATTATGATGCATGTCAAGACGTAGATCAGGCGATTGGCCGAACCCAGGGCGGCGCATCACCGCGACCGCCAAGCGGGCGTTATAGAACATCTCGCGGGGGCGTTCCCAATTTGGCAAATCGCGGTAAACATCCCCCCCCATGATGAAAAATAACTCCGCCTGCGGATTGTATTGCTGGATGATGCGAATGGTATCCACCGAATAATGTGGGCCGGGCCGGTCGATCTCTACGCGGGAAAGCTGGAAGCGGTCATTCTGCGCGATAGCCAGCCGAAGCATATTGACACGATGTTCTAGCGGGGTGCGTTGAGACTTATGTACCGGCTGGCCCGCCGGGATGAACAACACATAGTCTAGTTCAAGTTCTTCCAGGGCATGTTGCCCCAGGATCAAGTGAGCGTAATGTGGCGGGTCGAACGTGCCACCAAGCAGGCCGATGCGTGTCGTCATTAATCAGACCATTCCAATTCATGCTCACCAATGTAGACTGTATCGCCCACCTGCACACCCGCTTCAATCAAAGCCTTTGAGACGCCCAATGTCTCCAGGATGTTCTGGAAGCGCAAGACCGCTTCTTCGTAATCCCAGTAGGTCATGGCCGCCGCCCGCTCAATGCGCCGCCCAATCACCCGGTATCCATCGTCAAGATGTTCGATTTCGAACGTCACATCATCGTCATCTAATTCATAAACCGGCAGATCCGCCGCTGATGTATCAGGCGCGTCCAACCGACCTCTTGCGGGCAATTGAGAGACGATCTCGAAGACTTTCTGGATCAATTGCTTGATGTTCTGGTGGGTAGCGGCAGAAATCGTCAGCACCTCATAATCATATTGTGCCAGTTCTTCTTGCATGAGTTCCCACCGGATCTGGGCATCGGGCAGATCCATCTTGTTAAAGACGACAATTTGCGGGCGATCTGCCAGTTGGTCATCATAAAGGGCCAATTCAGTGTTGATCTGGCTAAAATCTGCCAGCACATCATCACTATTGCCATCCAGCACATGCACCAGCAACCGCGTCCGGGTGACATGCCGTAGGAAGCTATGCCCCAGGCCGACGCCCATATGCGCCCCTTCGATCAAGCCGGGAATATCAGCGAAGACCAGATCCAGATCATCGTAATAAACGACACCGAGATTCGGCTCTAATGTGGTGAACGGATAATCGGCAATTTTGGGTTTCGCGTTGCTGATTACCGATAACAAGGTCGATTTACCGGCATTGGGAACACCAACGATGCCGACATCGGCGATCAACCGCAGTTCAAGCTTTAGCCAGCGTTCTTCGCCGGGGGCACCCTTCTCCGCCAGGCGCGGGGCCTGGTTCGATGACGTGGCAAAGCGGGCATTGCCGCGCCCACCACGGCCACCACTCACCACGACGATCTCTTCATACGGTTCGATCAAATCACCCAATAGCGCGTCGGTCTCCGCATCGCGTACAATTGTCCCCGGTGGCACATCAATTGTCAGAACGTCGCCGCTAGCCCCTGTCTTCAAAGAACTGCCGCCACGTTTGCCATGTTTCGCCCTGAAATGCACTTTCTTGTGGAAGTAGCCTAATGTAGACATTTTAGGATTGACGCGCAAGACGACATCACCGCCTCTACCGCCGTCCCCGCCAGAAGGCCCGCCACGCGGGACGTACTTCTCACGACGAAAGCTCATCAAGCCGTCACCACCGTCCCCACTGCGAACGTAAATTTTTGCTTCGTCAAACGCCATAGAATCTGCGGCAGGGGACGCCCTACGTCAACGGGGCGAGGAATGCCGCTTACCTCCTTTTTAGAACCGATGTACAATTTCGCACCGCGCACTCGATCAAACGTGCAAAGCCGGATGAGATGCATCCGTCAGGCGTTAATAATGTGAGCCATCGCGCTGTGCATAACCTGAGGAGTGGCCTGCTTTACAAGATGAGTCATCACGCTAACACTCAGTTTCAGGCAGGGTGTCAGGTCGTTTGCGCCGGTACCATGTGATGGTTCGACCTGCTCCATCACGAAAATCAACTGGCTGAAAACCAAGTTCCTGCCGCGCTTTTTCCGTCGAAACACGCCAATCATTGTACACATACGACCGAAGGTTGATAGGCCAAAATGGCTCGCGTCCGGTGATCTTGGAAATAAGTTCTAGCACACGCGAGGCCATGATGCCCAGCCAACCGGGTATCGGCGGGCGCGGCCAGGGTAAGTTAGCCTCATCGCAAACGATGTCAAAGGCCTCTCGATGTGAGATATAATCTCCGCAAATGTTATAGATCTCGCCGGCCTGGCCTTTATCCAGTGCCAGCATAATCCCTTGTACCACATCTGCGATGTACGCCGGGAAGATAATATGCCTGCCGCCGTTTACCTGCATGATGATGCCGCGCATTGGATCACGAAAGAACAATCGATTAAAGGCGTATTCCCCCAGCGGGCCATAAAATGCCCCAGGCCGCAGGACGATTACAGGTAGGCCATGCTCATGATAAGCACTCAGGGCCATTTGCTCGCCTTCTAATTTACTCCGTTGATAGGCATCAACGGGATTGGGTGGATAGCGTTCGTCAATGATGTGGGTTGGATCTGGCTGGCCGATGACGGCAATACTTGAAATGTGAACGAATCGTTCTATCCCGGCTAATCTCGCCGCCTCTAGCATGTTAGCCGTCCCCAGTGCATTCGTCCGCATGAAAGCTTCTTCATCACCCCAAAAGCGAAATTTACCCCCGGCGTGGATCACATATTGGCAACCTTGAACAGCCGATTTCAAAATGTCGGCATCAGCCAGATCACCAGCGACGACTTCAATATTAGGATAGGCATTTAACCAGGGGTGGGCTTCCGGCTGGCGTGTGAGCACCCTTACCGAATAACTGGCACGACATAACGCCGGGATCAAGTGACGGCCTAAAAAGCCGGTACCGCCTGTCACAAAAATCATTTATTTCCATTCTAGTTTTAGTGAGTCAGGCGTTGATGCACCAGACTCAGTTATCGCGACCGATTGCCGGGGGCAATGCTGTGAGCACGCGCATCTGGCGTGAGGACTTGCGATGGTGCCAGCCAACCGGCAATTGCTGGATGAAGCGATTAACCTTCCAGCGGCGGGCCTGCTTATCGTACACCATCTCATAAACCAGTGTGCCATCACCCAGGCGTTGTGTTGCCAGCCGCTCTTTCGTGTGCAAATTATAGGTCGTAATCCGGCGTGAACCCTGGTAATCCAACACCAGGCACCGTTCACCATCTTCGGAAAAATGCCGCACACTAACGTCATGCGAGCTTTTCAAGATACCGGCATATCGCATAACCTGACCAATGCGATAACGCTTCAGGATCTCCTGATGTCGCTTCAAACATGACCCGGAAAAGTAATACGGCACAGCATTCCATTGCTCTGACCAACGCTGGCTCACACTATCTTCCAACCAGCGCATTGCGCCGAGGTAATCGGCCTTCACCCGCGTGATGACGGGATCCGGTGCTGTCCACTCTGCCTTATGCCGGGTACCCGCATTGCGCCGAGACATCTTGTGTGACCAGGGCACCTGCCGGCGACCTGTCAACGACATAATAGCCACCACAATCAAAAACGCAAACAATATAGACCATGTCATTACAGCAAACCTTAGCTCAGTGCTTCCAATATATTCTGTTTTAACCGTGCGATACTGACCGGACGGATCAACGAGACAACCGGTTTCGTCATCGGCATCACACTGGGTTGATCACTGATGACGATAACCGGCAGTTGACGTAACGAGTCAATTTCCTTGACTTTGGCGATCAATTGCCAACCGTGCATATCTGGCGGTTGGACATCCATAATCAATAAATCAACCGTATAATCCTCCAGCAAGGCCAGGGCCGCCGCACCGGATGCGGCATCCTTGACCGTCGCCTGGAGGGCTTCTAACATCATCGTAAAGGCTTCGCGTTCATCATCCTGGTTCACCACCATCACAATTAGCTTACCAGCTAATTGCGGTTTACTTTTACCCATATGCCCTTTAAAGTTCTACAAAGTAAGACGCGGCGGCCCGATCTAGCAATTCAGGGTCATCCATGCGCGGTGATTTATCCATATAACCGGCAATGTCAATCAACTGTGCCAGAATGTCACGCGGATGCACCATCCGCAAGTCGCGGTCGAACTTATCGTACCACTCTTTAATTAAGTAACGGAAGCCATCTTCGTTAAAGTCGATCTTGCGGATGCGACACATAATCTCGAAGATCTTCTTGAACTGCTCCATATCCGGGTTGCCCACCTCAATCTTATGCCGGATCCGGCGTAAGAACGCTTCATCGACCAGATCTTTCGGGTCAAGATTGGTGGAAAAGATCGTCATGACATAGAACGGGATACCGATCTTACGCCCGTTATTTAGCGTCAGGAAGTCTACGCGGGTTTCTAGCGGCACAATCCAACGGTTGAGCAGTTCAACCGGGCTGACGCGCTGGCGTCCAAAGTCATCGATGAGGAACAACCCACCGTTCGCTTTCATCTGGAAGGGAGCCTCATAAAATTTGTTGATGTCGTCATACAACAGGTCAAGGCCATCCATCGTCAACTCACCACCGACCATAATCATCGGTCGCTTGATCCGAATCCAGCGTGGATCACGAACCACACCAGTTCCGAGATTATCCGGTGCCGGTGTGGTAGAGACGACATGGTTAATCTCGTCATAGAGCAAGATCACCTGGCCGTCGATGTCAATCGCATACGGGATCCACATATCCTGGCCTAGCACCATCTCGCCTACCCGTTCCGCCATCGTGGTTTTACCGTTGCCGGGTGGGCCGTAGAGGAAGATCGCCTGACCGGAATTCACCGCCGGGCCGACTTTACTTAACATCTCATCAGAGATGACGAGATTATTCATGACGCCGCGTAACTGCTGTTGCTGGATGGGCGGACGCTTGGCGTTTTGTGCTTTAAGGGCTTCGATGTATTGTTGCAGGCTGACCGGGGCGGCGGCGGCATATTGTGACCGTTCCAGGGCTTCCCGCGCTTTGAACAACCCACGATCCGTCAGTGCATAGCGGAAGTTAGCCTCACCCAGGCCACCCGTTCCCTTGACTTCGACGAGCTTCTCACGCTTTAGAAACTCAACGATGCCATCCAGAACGTTGTTGTATGGGAGCTTGATGACATCGGCGATCTGATGGCCGATCATGTCACCGCCGTTATATAGCACTTTCATGACCAGATCAGCGACGTTTAATTTACTAAGACCGGTATTTTCCAGGCCAGTAATCGCTGGTGGATTCCAGGATCCATCCTCTGGTGGGGGTTGTGGCTCCTGGGCGCGTTGTTGGGGTTCGCGTTGTTCGCGTCGTCTACGTTTGCGGTCGGAACCGCCGAGACTTTGGATGCCGCTTGATTTACTAGCAGGGCGATCACTCATGCCTGAGACCTCTCAGTAGGTTATCTAATCTAGATAAAATTATAAGCGACGCCCGACCACCATGACAAGTTAGGAGGCCAGCAACAACCGAATTGTAACCGTTGTCCCACTATCTGGCTCGCTCTCAACCGAGATTTCGCCCCCGTAAACGTCGAGTAGACGCTTGACAATCGCTAATCCCAGGCCGCTTCCCTGTTGCTCATAAAACCAGCGGTCGAATTGCATATGAACACCGATATGCTCAATCTGTTCATATGACATCCCGCGTCCCTCATCCCGGCAGGTCAATACATAATGCGGCGGTTCGACTGTCGCCGTGACTTCGATCTTCTGGCCTGGTTCGGAAAACTTCAGGGCATTGTCGACCACCTCCTCTACGACTTTGCTCAGATCATAATCTGTCATGTGGATGGCGATCTCTTCTTCCTGCGCAGTGAAGATGAAATCGTCATCGCGTTCGGCGATCTGAACTTTGTTCACCGCCTGAAATTGCAAGACTGCGCTAGGGTGATGCAGAACACTCTGGCGCATGACGTCACGTTCTTGCTCATTCCGAGAGACAATTTCCGCCCGAACATAGAGTAAGTAATTTTCAACCAGGCGATACAAGCGTTGGGCCGCATCGTTAATATGGCTTGACCATTCGACAACCTGATCCGGCTCTAGCCGCCGGGCTTCAATCGAGAGCATATCGGAAAAACCGATGATCGTATTCAACGGGGTACGGAGTTCATGCGGCAAAGCCGTGATGATGCTATCACTCAGTTCTCGAACGCGGCTTTCTACCAGAGAGCGTAACGTGCGGCTCTTCTGGAGCCGGGCCTGGATCGTGCTCAACAGTTCCGAAGCGACAAACGGCTTGGTCAGGTAATCATCCGCCCCCAGGCCCATCCCCTGCCGGACGTCGGTACGGTCGGTCTTCGCCGTCAGGAAGATAAACGGGATCGAGGCTGTCTCCGGGTTGGTGCGCAACTTTTCCAGCACGCCGTACCCGTCTAGCTCTGGCATCATAATATCGCAGATAATGAGATCTGGATGATATTGCTGGACCATATCAACACCGACCACGCCATTTTCCGCACCCTGCACCTCATAGCCCTCAAAATTCAGCATTTCGATTACGTCATTACGAAGTGGTTCGGCATCTTCAATTACGAGAATTTTTCCCATGTGAGTAGTCATAGATTCTGCCTTGAACAACTAAAGAATTCCACCAACAAGCAGGCCAATTACTGCCATGCCAGCAAAAATACGATACCAACCAAATATTGTAAAATCATTCGACGCGACATAGCGTAACAACCAGCCAATCGCTATCCAGGCAATTATACCTGAAATCACCGCCCCCAACAGCAGATAAAATAAATCGCCGCTTTGTAATTCCAATTCATCCAGGCTCAAGAGCAAATCAAGCACGGTTGCCCCGCCCAACACCGGGATCGCCAGATAAAAAGAGAAAGTCGTAGCAACTTTACGATCCATCCCGGCCAGCAAGCCGCCGACAATCGACGCACCAGAGCGCGATACACCAGGGATCAGTGCGATAGTCTGGGCCAGGCCAACGCTAATGGCTTGCCGCGTCGTGACCGTTTCCAATTCTTCGGTCGTCGCCGTTAGATCCCCGCGCCGTTCTAACCATAAAAACACCACCCCCCCCAGGATCAACGCGGTACCAATTGCCAACGGTCGAATGTCAGAATCCGGGTCAAACAACGTCTCGCGGATGAAATCCCGCGCCAGGAAGCCAAATACCGCCGCCGGGATCGACGCAATCACAATGTTCAACCAGAAGCGTTGCACCCGGCGATCCGTTCGAACCGTCCGCACCTGCCGCCATAGATCCGCCCGATAATACACCACGACCGCGATCACCGCGCCGATCTGAATAAAGATTTCGAACGTCCCACCCAGACGAGCGGCAACATCAGAATTTAACAATGACGACGCAACCAACAAATGCCCGGTGGATGAGATGGGCAAAAATTCAGTGATGCCTTCGATAACGCCTAGAATAAATACCTTGATTAACTCTTCCATATCAGCCCTTCGATGCAGATGTTTGAAGAAAGAGTCATTCTACCACCAGCGTTTTGCGAACCATAAGCCCAAACCTACCCCAATCAGACCTAGATTTCGCCCAAATTAAGCGTCGAATCGGATTGTCGTTGTAAAGTTCGTCGCAGACAGACAAGGTATCGCGCAAGTGGATGGTGACGGTTCAAATGTATCT
>DAOTTZ010000090.1:0-27791 GCA_034437535.1 Anaerolineae bacterium
TTGGGTGATGGGCGCAGCTCATGTGCCCCATCACCTCCCAAAGCCCAGGTTGATCGAGAGTTTTTTCAGTCGTCGGTTTTGAGGAAATGCAATCAGTCGCGTGAAATCAGAGGTTTTTTCGGAGAATGCGGACGGTGGTTCGAGGTATCTCCATGAGTGTCCACAATCTAACCCTCAAGTATGAGGTCTTAACTCGAACAGGTAGCCGGCGGGCCGCCTGTTTTTGATTCCGGCTGGTTCTCTGATGTATCCGCCCGAAAACAGGGGCTGGCACATTGGCCCTATCATCTAGCGGAGCAATTGCAGGTTAATGAAAGGTTTGGCATAATGATCATAGTTTGCCATCATCATCAGGATAACCTGCAATGCCCCACATCTTCATAAGTTACTCCAAGAAAGACACCCGCAAACTTGCGCTCTCCCTGGCAGATGCCCTGAACATGCTGGGCGGCGTAACTGCCTGGGTGGATCGGTCTCTGCGTGCGGGCAAAAGTTGGGAACTGCAAATCCAGGCAGAGATTGATCGTTGTGACACGATGATCGTATTATATTCGCCCGATATTAACCGACACAAACATGGCGAACCGGAAAGCTATGTACTGACAGAGATTGCCTATGCTAAGTACACTGCACGCAAGCCTATCATTCCGGTGATGGTTCAAGCTACCCAACCGCCCATCACGTTGACAATGGAACATTACATTGATTTTACGCTTCCGGGTCTGGAATTGGATGACCTAGTAGATGCTCTATGTGCTGAATTGGCAATTGAGCGTAAGTCTGCGGTAACGTCAGCACCACCTGCACGCGATACCGACCGGGCCAGCGCGGCGGCGGTGAAGGCGGTCATTGGCGAACCGTTCGAATGGTGTGCGGTTCCTACGGGGGAGTTTTTGTACGGCGATGACAAGAAGCCGCTGACATTGCCCGCCTTCCAGATCGCCAAATACCCGATCACCTACAGTCAGTTCCAGGTCTTCATCGACGCGACGGACGGCTTTCACGATAAACGCTGGTGGCAAGGGCTGGCGCAGGATCAGAGCGATGAACCAGGCGACCAGAAATGGAAGATCGCCGACCACCCGCGTGAGCGTGTGAGCTGGTACGATGCGGTCGCCTTTTGCCGCTGGTTGTCGCATCGTCTGGGCGGTGAGTATGACCTGGATAATCCCGATGCGTGGTTGGTACGCTTACCGACTGAGTTCGAATGGGAGAAGGCGGCACGGGGCACCGATGGCCGCACCTATCCCTGGGGTGATGATTTCGAGGCGAACCGGGCCAACACGAAGGAGTCGGGTAATCAGCAGACGACACCCGTCATCCGTTATACAAATGGCGCATCGCCCTATGGCGCGCTGGGCATGAGCGGCAATGTATGGGAATGGTGTCTGACGGATGTCAACAATCTAGCACAGATGGCGGCGCAAGAAGACATGCGTTCTTATGCCCGGCGGGTGTTGCGCGGCGGGTCGTGGTACTTCCCTCATAGCCTTGCGCGCGCCGCGTACCGCGGTAGCTCCAGTCCGAGCTCCCGTAGCTACGGCCTCGGTTTTCGGTTGGTGCGTGCCCCTTCTCGTTAAGCGTCCGCAGGACGCGCCTGGGCACTGTCGGGGCGGTGCGGCGAAGCCGCAGATGCGTAGCATCAGCCCCGTTGTTTTTTTCGCGCGAAGCGCGAATCGATTTGCGGGGGTTGTCGGTTCCCCACTGGCCGAAAACACGGAAATCGAATATCATATGTTACAAATGGGTTATTCAGGTGTTTGATAATGGTAACATCAGAAGACGATCAACTTTCGATTCTTGTGGTGGAAGATGATGAAGACACGGCGGAAGTCGTGTGTACGTTGTTGGAAGATGCCGGGTACGAAGCGCGGGCGGTCGAGCGTGGGGAAGTCGCCCTGGATCAAATCGACCGGGACTCACCCGATCTGGTCTTGCTTGATCTCAATCTCCCCGACATCAACGGCATGGATGTCTTGCGGACGGTACGGTCATCGTCGTTTTTGCCGATGATCGTGTTGAGTGGGTATGGCAAAGACCGGGACCGCGTCCATGCGCTGGAAGCCGGGGCCGATGACTACATGGGCAAGCCGTTTTCCCCGGAAGAATTGATTGCACGGGTGCGGGCACTCTTGCGCCGGGTAGAATGGACGCCCAAGCCGGAGACCGTGCTTAAAGTGCGTGATTTGATGCTGGATATGCCACGTCGTCATGCGACGATTCGCGGAGAAAATTTGCATCTAACGCCGATTGAATACGGTATTCTCGTCACCTTGATGCGAAGTGCCGGTAAGATCGTCAGCCATGATGACCTGCTCAAGGCGGTGTGGGGCGAACACTACAAAGGCGATTATTCTGTCTTGCGGGTGAACGTCAGCCGGCTCCGCCAAAAGCTAGAGGCCAACCCGCGCCGGCCAACCTACATCGTGACGGTACCCGGTCGTGGGTATTGGATGCCCATTGACAGCGGTTAGTCGCTCGATAGTCTGCTTTGTGATACGCTTAGTCTATCATCATTAGGCTTGATAGAAAGAGTAGCACATGCCAGATATGTATGCCGTCATGGCACCAATATATGATCAAATCGGGATGGCAGACCTTGCCCGAACGATGACGCCCGATCTGTTGACCTATGCACAACGTCATGATTGGGCCGGGCGTCGTATCTTGGATCTTGGCACTGGCACCGGCGCGAGTGCCCAATGGTTCGCAGAGCATCACTATAACGTCGTTGCACTCGATCAATCCCCAACCATATTGTCACAGGCCCATCAGGCTTTGTCCGACCATATGGGTTACGTTCGCCTTATTGAAGCCGATGCGCGTCATCTGAAGGATCGCTCCGATCTGGATGTCTTAGATATGGTCTTCGCGTTGGGCCTCCTGCCGGAGTTAAACAATCTGCGCGAGATCGAAACCCTTTTTAAGGGCGTGCATCATCATCTAGGGGATAACCGATATTTTATCTTCGATGTGCCCACGATACGCGGCCTGACTGAATTAGGCACCAGCGAGGATACACTGATCCATGACGAATCGGATCTGGTCGTTTTTCGCCAGAGCGCGTATGATTTTGAGCGGCAGGCTTGTACATTGCACTTTTATGCGTTCAAAGGGTTGACGGACGTCTGGATGCGGGAAGAAGCCCGCCTGACCTCTCGCGCTTACCCGGTGCAGGCGATTGCTACCTTAGCTAAGCGGCAAGGCTTCGAGATCGTGACGGTGGCTGACGAAGACCTGCAACCGTATAATCTGGACGATACCCACGCCAACCGGATCTTTTTCGTACTTAGAAAAGTAAATGCATCATGACTTCGGATACACTGGAACTCCAGGTTGATCCTTACCCGGCGACAATCCAACTATTGTCCTTTGGGGCCTTCGTCGGCGGCGGGATCATCGGCTACATTGGGCTTTCACTCGTTTTTGCCTTGCAGGTCTGTAGCGTGATTGGCATCCTGGGCGGGGTCGGCATGGGGACGCTGGCGGCAGTCGGCACAGAGCGCGTCCTCAAACAAAACTGGGAATCCAACCGCTTCTTCTTCATACAGGATGACAAGCTCGAACTCAAGTTTGGGCAAGAACCGCAACGTGAACTCGACCCGAACGAGCACATCAACGTGACGGCATGGTATTTTGTCACGCGCCGTCGCTCCCGCGTGCCGAAGGGATGGTGTGTGGTCGCGCTTGCGCTGGAGCAAGACGACATTTACATTTCAATTTATACGCTCATGTCTTCTGAGGACTTCCAGGATTTTGATCATGCGCGGTTGTTCGAGCATCTTTCCGGCAAGCGCAAAGATTACAACATGACTGATGACGATGTGCGCGTAACACAACATAAACAACGTCTGCTCACAGCGGAGACGGCGCGTAGCATTGACGGCGTAGAGATGACGAACGATGCCTTTAACACCATGATCGAAACCTTCCAGCAACGGTTCCCGCAATGGATGCCAAAGCCTTGATGCGCTGGCTCATCTGGTTTGTGTTCGTCCTGCCATTGGCAATTGCACAGGCCCAGGCGACACCACGTATCACGCTTAATGAACCGGTTGAAGGTGTGATTGACGCGGAGAATCGCGCCCAGATCTGGACATTTTATGGCTGGCAGAATCAGCTCCTTTCATTCCGGGTGCAAGCTCAGGACGGGCTTGATCCGATTGTGACGATCCGCACTACGGATGACGAACGTGTTATCAGTAACGATGATTTTGACTTGACGGCCAACCGTGACTCGCTCTTAGAGGCGATTTCGGTGCCGCGTTCGGGCGAGTATCAGGTGATTGTCTCTGGGTATGGCGAGACGACCGGGGCATTCATCCTGACCATGCTCCCCGGCTATGGTACGTTTGCCCTCGATGAGCGTTTTGTCGATCAAGCGGCATGGCGTGGTGAGAACTTGAACACGCTGGATGTGATGGACGGCATCGCTACGCTCGGTGTGCAAGGGATCGCAGAACGGGGCGTCTTGCTAAATGATGACATCGCGCCGTTGGGGGATTTCTACGCTAGTTTGACCGTCCAGGGCGTGGCCGGGCGCGAAAATTGGGCGGTTGGCCTGGTATTCCGCCATCAGGATGAGGAGAATTATTATCTGCTGGTGATTAACCAGCGGGGCGAGTGGCGGATTGAAGCCATCGTCGATGGTGAGGCCACGATTTTGCGTGATTGGGCCACTCACCCGGCGATCCAGGCCGGTAGCACATCATTCCAGTTGGGCCTGCTTGCACTAGGGCCGACTTATACCGCATTCTACGATGGGCAAGAACTCAATCAGGTTGAAGATGCGACCTTCGCTGACGTTGGGCAGGTCGGCATCGGTGTTGAATCCGCCAACGCCGTCGGCGCGGACGTAATCGCCGAGATTGACCGGTTGGTCATCACCCGGCCAACTGAGACATCGACCGGGCGCATCAGGCCGGATTCACTGGTTGCGACATCCCCGCGTGGTACCGCGCAATCGCTCATCCGGCAGGGTGTTCTACCTCCAGGTGGTGATCTGGCCTGGTTGATCGAAGATAGTTTCCTAGAGACATCGACCGGGGGTGCTAGCCGGCTGGTACTGGTGGAGACATCGCGCTTTGCTAACTTTGCAATGGGGACAACGATCATCGGGACGGGCGACCAGGCCGGGTTATTTGCCTGTGGGTTGTTGTTCAAGAATCAGGCGGAGACTGAGTATGCGGTCGCCTTTGTCGATTCTGCTGGTGGGCATGGGATCTCTCAGCGCAATGGGGAGACCTTCAGCGAGGGGATCTTTGGCATAAACGACGCCTGGAACCTTGACGAAGCGATTGATCTGGTCGTCGTCGTGCTGGATGACATCGCTTTGTTATACGTCAATCAGCAATACATCGGGCAGTCTCGCGTAGGGGAGGGCCTGGGGCAAGTCGGCAATGTCGCGCTCAATTACACTGGGACATCGACGACGTGTGAGTTCAATGATACCTGGGTTTGGTCGCTAGATGACTAAAGCAGAACTGAAAAAGGCCAGCACTTTTTACGCGCTGGCCTTATATTGATGCTAAGTTATGGGTTAACTAGCTGGCACCCATCACGCTACCGAGACTGGCACAGGCCGGGCAGGTACCATCCGGGCGGATGATGGCATAACCACCCATCGGATCTGCACCCCACAGCGTGAAGTTGACGTTCCAGATAATCATCATACGAACGCGCCCACTCTGCGCGGCAATGCTAGCGGCTTCTGCCAGCCATGCGGCTTGCTCTGCGACGGTATTGCCGTTGGCCCAGCTAAACGTGCCAGGGATGGGCGCACCCATACCTTCACCGCTGAGATAACCCAACTCCGTCCAGCAGACCGGACGTTCCGGGAAGATATTCGCGCCACGCGCCAGCATCGTGCCGTAATAGCGGGTCGGGAAGTTATCTCCCTGGGCCGCGCCACTGCTTGCGCTGGGGGCGGTGGTACCTTCGTTGTAGTGCAGGCCCAGGCAGTCCATGTAATTGGTCGCGCCTGCGTTCCGCATCTGTTGCATAAAGCGGTCATCGTTGACAACCTGACCGGGGAAGGCCGCTTCTGCACCGGTGGGGGCCATCGCACCGCTGATAACGATCACGTTGGGGTTAGCCGCTTTGATGGCGTTGTAGGCCGCGACGAGCAACTGAGTGTAACGCTCACCATTGAGCATATCGCCGGAAGGCCATTCACGGGCGATGTTCGGCTCGTTCCAGACTTCGATGGCATCCGGGCCGAGCGCGGCCACCTGGCCGACGAAATCTGCATAGCCCTGGACATAAGCATCGTAGTTGCCCATTTGGTTCGGGAAGCCGACAATGCCGAGGAGGATCTTATAACCGTTCCCCTGCGCATCGTTGATGAAGTTCTGCGCGGTGCCGGTGTTATCGCCGACGCTGTAGCGCAATTGCTTCTTTACCCAGGTCATGCCGGCCTGGTTCATATACTGGACGGTCGTCGCGCCCAGGCCGTTGACGTGACCGCCGAGTTCAAAATCGCCAGCCGCGCCACTCCCGGCAACAGCTTCCGGCAGGGTGCCGCTATCGTCAGCCGCCCCATCTGTACCACCGCTGATGTCCTGGCGCACTTCGTCACAAACCGCCACCACCAGTTCATTGCCCGGCAAGATCGCGGTGCGAGCTTGATGTACGGTGCCGTTCAGATCGACAATGGTCCAGGTAAACCCGAAGTAAACCGGGCGTACATCAGCTTCGACGACGTCGTCATCACAATTCGCGTCGATGCCAGAGATATATTCCGACTGAGCATAGAGATAGCTTCGAACAAAGGTCAGATCAACAGAGCGTTCTTCTTCGATAGCCCGGCGTGCCGCTGTGAATTGTACCCAGAGCGGATCGTTACGCGGGACGTCGGTTGGTTCTGCATCTTGCGCCATCGCCGGGCCAATGCCGACGGTCAGCGTGGTTGCACTGAACAGGGCAATCAGCAGATAGAGTATGCCCGTCCGAAAACGAGAAATCTTTTGCATCGTTTGTCTTCCTCACCAAATGCTAACTTGACGTTAAGCTTGCTACAGATTTGCAACGAAAAGCCTACTTAGATTGGTGATATTTTACCAGTCTGACTGCGTCTTGCGTAGGCTAATCGTAGGTTAAGTTAACCGCTAACGGCTTTGGCGACAAGGGTTTTATAATTCTGCAAGCGCACAAGCAAGTCCTGGTTGCCCTGCTGGCGCAGAATATCCTCCACCGCGTCGATCACTTCGAGCAACTGAATGCCGAATTCTGCCGCCTGTGCGGAGATCATGCGTTCGGCCTCTGCTTCGTCTTCCACATCGAGCAGATCATTGATAAAACGTAATTCTGGCGTCATCTGAGATTGAAGCAGATTATAGACCATCTGCTGAACTTCCTTCAACCGAGCGGCGGTCTGGATGTCTTTGCGTTTATCTGCTTCCTGGATGTTCATCTGCAAGACTTGCATGAACAGATCATCGACCAGGTGCATGTTGGCGGCCAGCAGTTGCTCCGCCTGTTGGTGGTTGATGACGGTCTGTAAGAAGCTGGCGGCCTGTTGCATGGCGGCTTGCTGTTGTTGGTCGATGGCGGCGGTAAGCTCTAACAGCTTGTCGCGCATCGTCTCGATTTGCTCGCGTTGATCGGCGGGGGCTTCTCCGATGCGGGTTGTCACCAACTGGAAGAATTCATAATCGAACATCGGGCGCACCAGCCCCACCAGGGCTTGCAGACGGTCGTCATCGTCGGCGTAGCGCAAGGCCATCTGGAAGAAGTCTTCGCGTCCAGCTTTATCGTCTAACGCTTCGATCTCTTCACTTACTGCCTCGATGATAGCGGCCTGGGCCTGTTGTTTGGCGATCAATTCTTCGCCATAACTTGATTGGGCGATGACATGTTGTTGAATCGCGAGGATGTGTTGGGCGACCTGTTGTTGGCCGCTTTCCATCACCCGTTGGGCCATCATCGTCAAGGTCGTGATGAAGCGTTCGTCGATTTGGGCGTCGTGCGTCTGGATGAGTTGATTCAGATTTTCTTCGGAGCCAGCTTCTACGAACTGTTGTGCCAGTTCAACCCGTTGCTTCTGCTCGTCGATCATCTCTTTGGTGACGCCATCGGCTTCTAACACCTGCTCGATCAAGCCTTGTTGGGTCATGGCCCGCGTCGGGTTGAACATATAGCCTTTGAAGTTATCTTTCGGCAATTGGTTCATCAACTGGCCGATGATGCGTTCTTGTTCGTCCTTCTGCATGTCCAGGGCCATCGGCACATGGGCGATGAGCAGTTCTTTGGTTGGATCATGGTAGAGCAGGGGCACAGCCATCGAATTGAGTGTGCCACAATTAGGGCAGATCGCAACGTTCAACTGGCCCGTAAGCAATTGTTGTTTGGCCTGGGGGTTTTCGGTCACGTCGATATACGAATGAACCTGGGCAGGGAATTGAGTGCCGCAATTCTGACATTGGATCAGGCGTTCGCCCTGTGAGGTCTGGTTGGTCATAGTAAATTGAGTCTCCTAGCGGGGAATCGTAAAGTAAAAGGTCGAGCCTTCACCCGGTCGGCTCTCGACGGTGATCGCACCGCCGTGCGCCTCGATGATTGATCTTGCCAGAAACAAGCCCAGGCCGGTACCCTGAGTCTTACGGGTTAGCTTGCCATCAACACGATAAAAGCGGTCGAACACCCGTTTCTGGTCTTCACTGCTCAAGCCGACGCCTTCATCCCGGACGGATACCGAAACACTATGCTCGTCATAATGTGCGCTGATGGTAATTGTGCCCCCAGCCGGTGAATACTTGATGGCGTTGCCGATCAAATTGTCGATCACTTGCCGCAGGCGCACACCGTCACCAGTTACCATCGGGAATGTCTCCGGCAGGTTCAGAATCAGGTTATGCAGGCTGGTCTGCATACGGAAGCGTTCTACACTGCGCTCTAGCAGGGCATCGACGGCGACTTCGCTTATATCGAGCTTCATCTGGTGTTGCGCCTGGAGCCGGGTCGCATCCAGCAGGTTTTGAATCAACCCATTGAGCCGGTCGGCCTCTTCTTCGATCACGTTAGCGGTCTCACGCATGATGCTTTCATCCCACCGCGCATCTGGCCGGTTCAAGGTGGCGGCATAGCCTTTAATGATAGCGACCGGCGTCTTGAGTTCATGCGATACGACGGAGATAAACGTGTTCTGGATCTCCTGCGCCTGCCGGAAGTTCGAGATGTCGCGCACATTGGCGATGATGCTGGTAAGCTGGCCGTCTGGTTTGAACATCGGTGCATAGGTAATCCCGATGCTGACTGTCATGTCATCCTGCCGCATCAGATCGCCTTCGACATACAGCGGGGATTCGTCATGGTTGGATGCTGAAAGGGTGTACGGCCAGCCATCTGCGATGGCGTCGTTCAGGTCACCGTCTTCCAGCGCAGACCAGCGGATGATCTCATCTTGAAACCGCCCGATGGCGTCGTCTTTGTCCCACCCGGTCATGCGTTCCAACGCCCGGTTAAAGCGCAAGATACGTAAATCCGGGCTGAGGATCATCACACCATCGGCACTGTTTTGCAGGATGGCCGCCAGCCCACGCCGTTCTTGATCGATGCGCTCGTATAATTGCGCGTTGTGGACGGCGATAGCGGCCTGATCCGCAAAGCTCTGGATGACCTGCATATCGTTCAGGGCCGCGTTCTGGGTGTAATTGCGGAACACGATCATCACGCCGAGTAGGTCATCGGCAAACTTGAGCGGGAGCGCGACGGCTTGCTCTAATTCCGGGCTGATGGCGGTCGCCATCTGGTTGAGCAGGTCGTTAACTTCTTCCTTGCTGGCCCCCTGATGAATACGCTCACTGAAGGCGTTGAGGTGATCGTTTAGCGAAGGGACGTGATCGCTTTCCATACCACTGAGTGCCCGCACGCGGAAGAAATCATCGGCGGAGCGCAACGCGATCAACCCGACCTGGCCGCGCAACATCACCAGCGAGGCGTGCAGAACCCGCCGCAGGACTTCGCTCAAATCTAATTGTGCCGTGATCGCCCGCGAAATTTCCAGCAGAAAATCCCGCTGGCGCACCCGGTAATCGTCGATTGGTAGCATTAACATACTCATATGTTTATCCTAACATGCCGCCCGTCGATACTCTGATAGAGGCGCGTATGAATTTCGTAGAATTACATTAGAAACTAATCCAGCAGTTCGTGTAATTGTCGTTTACCGCCTTCGGTGACGACCAGCGTGCCCGCGCCGACGATGCTCACATCTTCGCCCAGGTCGGGTGTCGTGATGATAAGGTCTTTCCAGTAATCGTCATCAATGCAATAGGCTTCGATGGATTCGCGCATTGGCTTAAAGAGCAGATCTCCCAGTGAGGTGACCCCGCCACCCACGACGATGATTTCCGGGTTGAACAGGTGGAGCAGATTCACGATGCCCATGCCGACCAACCGCCCGGATCGCTCTACGATGCGGAGGGCTAGCGGGTCGCCATTCTGGGCGGCTTTGCCTACCGTCGCGCCGTTGACCTGGGTTAAGTCGTTATTGACCAGATCAGAGATGCTGGATTTTTCGCCGGATTGAATAGCGGCGACGGCTTGCTCTGCCATATCCGGGCCGGCGGCTTCATTTTCAAGGCTGGAGACGCGATCTTGCACCAGCATCACCATATGCCCGGCCTCTGCCGCCAGCCCTCGCCGCCCTAGGAGCAGGCGGCCATCCACCAGGATGCCACTGCCGATGCCGGTGCTAACCGTCACATAGATGGCGTGACGATAGCCCTTTGCCGCACCGCGTGCCGCTTCCGCCAGGATGGCGACGTTGGCATCGTTGCCGGTATATACTGGCACGCCGAATTCTTTGTTGAGGATGTCGCCCAATGGCACATCTACCCAGCCGGGCAGGTTCGGCGGGTGGACGATCACGCTGGTTTCCGGGTTTAACGGCCCCGGCGCACTGACGCCGATGCCCAGCACGTCCGATGCATCATCCGGGAATACACGCCGAATCTGATCTTTAATTCGTTCCATCGTCGGTTCGAGTCCTTCATGTGCCTGGGTTAAGGTCTCTTCACGTTGGAGCATGTTCAAATTGGTATCCATGCGACCGACCCGGATGCGCGTGCCGCCTAGATCTAAAGCTATAATGGATTTGGTCATTATCCCCTCCGTTTGGGTTGTTCTGTCGGTTTCTGATTGCTAGAATAGCATATTCAACCGTAGAACATCCAATCGTTCTATCAGACGGAGAGGATAAACCGCATGGCGAAGGTGACACCTGTCCGCCAGCAATACCTGGATATGAAGGCGCAATATGCTGATTGCATCTTGTTGTTTCGGCTGGGTGACTTTTATGAGATGTTTGACGAAGACGCGGAACTGGCCGCCCGCGAACTCGACCTGACGCTGACCGCCCGTAGTTACGGCAAGAGCGGCCCCAAGACGCCGATGGCCGGGGTGCCGCATCACAGTGTCGATAATTACATCGCTCGTCTGGTAGAAAAAGGCTATCATGTCGCCATCTGCGAGCAGATGAGCGAGCCGACCGGGCGCGGGCCGGTCGAGCGGGAGGTCGTGCGTGTCATCACGCCGGGGACGATCATCGAAGCCGATATGCTCCCGGAAGACAAGCCCAATTATCTGCTGGCGTTAATGCCCTTCGGCAATCCAGAGACCGGCCACTGGGCACAGGCGGGCCTGGCTTATGTGGATATTTCTACCGGAGAGTTCGCCGTCACCGAGCTAGACGGCGAAAACGCGCCGCTCCTGGTGCTGGAAGAACTGGCCCGGCTCAACCCGCGTGAGGTCATCATGCCGGAACGCTGGGCGGAGCGTGTCACTTTGCCGGAAGGGCAATATCTCTCCCCGGTGGCCGACTGGCACTTTGACTTCAGCACCGCGCAAGATTTGCTTTGCCAGCATTTCAACGTCCGCACGCTGGATGGTTACGGCTTACGGGGCAAGGCGCACGCGGTCAGCGCGGCGGGGGCCGCCCTGGGGTATCTGCGTCAAACTCAGATGGACAGCCTGGCACAGATTACTTCACTCCGGCAGTATTCGACCGCAAACTTTATGGTGTTGGATCAATTCACCCGGCGTAACCTGGAATTGACTCAGACCATCCGTGACCGCAAGACGCAGGGAAGCCTGCTGAGTACGTTAGATCATACGGCCACGGCGATGGGGGCGCGGTTGCTCCATACCTGGGTGAACCAGCCGTTGCTGGACCTCAAACGGCTGACGGCGCGGTTGGATGCGGTTGAGATCTTGACGGCGGATGAAGTCTTGCGGCAAGAGCTACGGGCGACACTTAAGCAGGTGAGCGACATCGAACGGCTGACCAATCGCCTGCTGATCCGGCGGGCTGGCCCGCGTGATCTGCTTGGTTTGCAAGCTAGTTTGCAGGTCATCCCGCAGATTCATGATCTGATTGCGACGTTGGCACCGTTGGCGGCCCTGGCGGAGCGTCTCGACCCGTGCGCCGAGGTATGCGATCATATCGCCCGCGCACTGACGGAAGATCCACCGGCCACACTCAACACGATTGGCGTCTTCCAGCAGGGGTATTCTGAAGAGTTAGATGACATCTTAGACAAAAGTTCCGACGCCCGTGAGTGGATCGCCAACCTGGAACCGCAAGAGCGTCAAGCGACCGGCATCCCGACGCTCAAAGTGGGCTATAATAAGGTGTTCGGCTATTACCTGGAAGTGACCCACGCCCACACCGAGAAAGTGCCAGAGCATTATGTGCGTAAGCAGACCTTGGTCAACGCCGAGCGTTACATCACGCCGGAACTCAAAGATTACGAGACGTTGGTTCACAATGCCGAAGAGCAAATTCTCGATGTGGAACGGCGGTTATTCGATGCGTTGTGTGACTCACTGGCCCAGACATCGCAACGCCTGTTGACGACGGCGCGTGCGCTGGCTCACCTGGATGTCTTCCTCTCGTTGGCCGATGTCGCGGCGCACGAAGGATACAGCCGCCCAACGCTGACCGATGATGACGTGCTGTTGATCCGTGATGGGCGGCACCCGGTGGTGGAGATGATGACGCAGACACGCTATGTGCCCAATGACACCCACTTCGACAGCATGAATCGTATCCACATCATCACCGGGCCGAACATGGCCGGCAAATCGACTTACATTCGCCAGGTCGCGTTGATTACATTGATGGCCCAGATCGGCAGTTTCGTCCCGGCGGATGAGGCGACTATCGGGTTGGTTGATCGTATCTTCGCCCGCATCGGTGCCCAGGACGAGATCCACGCCGGGCAAAGTACGTTCATGGTCGAAATGGTAGAGACGGCCCGCCTGCTGAGTGGCAGTACCCGCCGTAGTCTGTTAATCCTGGATGAGGTCGGGCGGGGGACTTCCACTTATGACGGACTGGCGATTGCCCGCGCCGTCGTGGAGTACATCCACAACAACCCCCGGCTGGATTGCCGCACATTGTTCGCCACCCATTACCACGAGTTGACGGCCCTGCCCGATGTCTTGCCCCGTGTACGGAATTACAACGTCAGCGTGACCGAACGCGGGGACGATGTGGTGTTCTTGCATAAGGTAGTGCCCGGTGGCGCAGATCGCAGTTATGGGGTGCATGTGGCCCAATTAGCCGGGATGCCGCGCCCGGTGGTAGAACGGGCCAGGGAATTACTCGACCAGTTGGAAAGCGGCCAGGCAGACTTCACCGTGAAGGCTCCCCCCCGGCCACAGCAGATGAGTTTTCTCAACGCGCCACCCAACCCAGCAGTAGACGCGCTCAAGACGATGGTGGTGGATGAACTCAGCCCGATTGAGGCGTTAACCAAACTTTATGAACTGCAACGGCTGGCGCAAGACCAGTCATAACGCGGTATAATACCCGGTGAAATGAGCGAATTTTTAATGGATCAGGCGAGGCTTATGCCGAAAATATTTGTAGCCGCACGCCGGGCGGATAGTAAAATACACGGTGATAACGTGGTCGAAGCCCTCCGGCGGGCATTCGATGTGGATAGCGTTGATCGTAACATCGATGATGTGCCCTTTGGGGTAGATTTCCGCGAGCATGTCTATAATGAGATCGCACAGTATGACTTCGTGTTAGCCGTGATCGGTCGGCAGTGGTCAACGATTCGCGACGATTACAACCGTAGATTTATCGAAAACCCGGCGGATCTCATCCGCATGTCGATTGAAATGGCCTTGCAACAAAATAAGATGGTGATCCCGGTGTTGGTCGATAACGCATCCATGCCGGTGCCAGCGGAATTGCCAGATAGCCTGACAGAATTATGTTACCGGCGTCCGGTCGAGGTGCAAAGCGGCACGATGGCCGCCCGTGATCTAAAGCGTTTGACCGATGGCCTGCAACAACTGAGCCAGCGGCTGGGCGGCAAATCGAAACCGGTCCAACCGTACCAACCGCCCCAACCGGATCCACCCCCGCCGCGCCAGCCGGAACCGGTCGCCACGCCGCAACCGGAACCGGAGATCGAACCAGAACCTGAGATCGAACCGGAGCCGGAACCTGATACAGAACCGGCAGACGCACCCGAAGCCCCGGTAGAAGCCAGCGAACCCCAGAGCATCAGCACGCCGCGTGTCGGTGTCGCCCGGCTCATCCCGCCGCCGTTTGACTGGATCAAGATCCCGGCGGGCATCGTCACCTTGCCGGATGGCGTGCTGATGGGGCATAAGACCGTTTTCGTGGAGTCGTTCTGGCTGGCGAAGTACCCGGTGACGAACGCGCAGTTCGCACAGTTCGAAACCGCACCGGATGGCTATCGTAACGCGGATTGGTGGGGCTTTTCGCCACAGGCGCAAACCTGGCGCTCGGCCAACCCGGCCCCCAAGCCGACAGCTCATAGTGGCGATACACGCCCGCGAACCAATGTGACATGGTTCGAGGCGGTGGCATTTTGCCGCTGGCTGACTGCCCAGGTAAAAGAACATGAGGCCGATTATCTGGCTGGCCTGACCGCTGAACCGGAGACCTTCGAGGTGCTTCTGCCAACTGAAGAACAATGGCAACGGGCCGCGCAAGGCGATGATACCCGGTTGTTTCCGTGGGGGGATAACTTCAACCCGAACTTCTGTAACTTCCGCACCAGCGGGCCGACCCCGGTTGATCAATTTCCAAAGGGGGCGAGTAGTTTCGGGGTGATTGATCTGGCAGGTAACGTCGCGGAATGGTGCCTGATGGATTTCAGCATCGAGACGGCAGACCTGACGACGGCCAGTACGCGCAAGCGGCGTGTCCTACGCGGGGGATCCTGGGGGGCATCGAACCGGGATGAATTGCGGGTGGATGCCCGGCTCTGGTTATTCCCGGATTATTGGAACGGAAGCAGTGGATTTCGAATCGTGCAGACAGGGGGCGCATAATGAGTGAAGATCGTTCGCAGGTGAGAGACCGGGCATTGACCACGCTCGATGAGATACGCGCCGCACTCCAGAATGATGACATTCAAGGGGCGGTACAGGCCATTGACGTTTTGCAGGGGCAATTGGTCGATTGGAAACGGGCCGATGCGCGTGAGTGGTTAGACCGGGCCTTCGGGGTGGATCTTTTGCTGTTCAACGCGGATGGTGCCCGCCAGCGGTTAAATCAATGGGCTGGTACGCTGGCCGCAGACGCCGATGACGAATTATTGGCGACATATCGCCAGCGGGTGACAGCCCGGACGCAGGAAAAACAACTCGAATTACAGGCACGGGGTGTGATTGCCCATTGCGAAGAACTCTGGCGGCAGGCCCACGCGCTAGAGCGTGACGACAATCCGGCGCATCCTGACCGCTTGCTGAGTGAATACTTTGCGACCGCACAAGAGATCGCGGAATCTGCGGCGCATGAATACCCTGACAATGATAAGTTGATCGCCCTCAACGAAAAGGCCAACCGTCTGTATGAGCAGAAGCAAAAGGCCCGGCGGATCTACGCCGAAGCCCTGGAAGACGAAGCGTATGCCGAGGCGATGGACGATCTCGACGCGCTGACGGTGGTCGAATTAGTGCCGCGCTTCCGCCAGAAGATGGCCGGTGACGAGCCGGGGTTAATGTTCGTTGGTATGGCGACGGTACAACAAGCCCGCGCCGAACTCCAACAGATGGGACGTCAATGGGCCGACCAGCACATCGCGGATATGTTGCAGAAGGTTCACAATGAACTCAGCCAGTATGACCCCCAGGCCGCGCTCGACCTGCTATCGCAACGTAAGCGCATCGAACGCTTCGCAGAGCCACCCATCCAGCAGAAGATGTTGGAATACGAAAATCGTGCCGCTGATGACCTACGACGGCGGCAACATGCCGAGCGGCGATGCCAGCAAGCATTACACCTGCTGGCAGATAATCCGCTAGGAGCCTGGGACATATACACCGAAGCCCAGACGCTTTATGCCGGTGCGCCCAGCCTGGGGGATGCCCGTGAGCGTATTCTGCAAACGTTACTGTCAGATCTGGACGATCACATCCGCCGGGCGGAAGAAGCCTTTGATGCGCGGCTGATGGAGCGCGTCAGCCAGATTTATCAGGCGGCCCGGTTAGATTTCAGCGATAAGGCCCCGGAATTAGAAGAACGCCTGGGCCGTTTGGCAGAGATTGACTGGCAGGCACGAACGTTCATCGAGTACCGGCAAGGGGCGGAAGACCTGCTGGAACGTCTGCGCGATGTCATCATCAGTGATGTTGGCTCGGCTTCTGACCTGTTATCCCAACTGGAAGATTACCCGGCGATTGTGCTGGAAGACCTGGACGGTCTGGCAGAAGCCCGCGCCGCCATCCGCCGCCGCTTGAACCTGGAGATGCGTTACAATCGGCTCTATAAGCTTCTGCATAGTGATCGCTCAGAAAGTGTGGAGACCGCCATCGCAGAGGCCGCCAGCGTAGACGAAAACCGCTTCCGCCAATTAGCCCATGATCTCGACGTGCATCTGACTTATCTCAACGCGCATGTAGAGTATCAGTTAGGCCAAAATCGTGAGGCGTTGTCGTTGTTCGCACAAGTCGCCGGCCAGCAAGGGCACCCGGATCAAGTCGAGGCCGAACGCTACGCGGCGGAGATCCAGCAGGCCCTGATGCCAGCACCTCCCCCGCCGGAAACTGATCCGGACGACTTCAATGATGAGTATACCGAGGACTAATGTGAAATTTACCTGCCTGCGGCACACTGGAACTAATGTTTATTGGTAGCGACAGGTGATTTATCGTGACATTTCCTGATGAGTATTTCCAGAAGCAAGATCCGCGTGATGACGCCACCTTTTACAATATGCCGCGCAAAGTTGTGCATATCGACGATGGTGCGATCCAGACGGTAGGCACCTATTTTGATCATCTGCTCCCGGCGGGTGGCGTCTATCTTGATCTGATGAGTAGCTGGCGGTCGCATCTGCCGCCGGGGCTGGATCCGGCGGAAGTCGTCGGCCTGGGCATGAATGCCGATGAGATGGCCGATAACCCCCAACTGGATTCCTACATGGTGCATAATCTGAACAATAATCCGATACTGCCGTTTGAGGCGGCCCGCTTTGACGGGGCGATGTGTACCGTCTCGGTGCAATATTTACAGCAACCGTTCGCGGTCTTTGCAGAAGTCAACCGTGTGCTGAAGCCGGGCGCACCGTTTATCGTGACGTTTAGCAACCGGTGCTTCCCGACTAAGGCCGTCGCGGTTTGGCTCGGCACGACCGACGAACAGCATATGGCCCTGGTCACACGCTACTTTGAAGGCGGCGGCGCGTGGGATAACATCCAGGCGGAAGCCACCACACGCCGCTGGCGTGATCCGCTCTATGCGGTGTGGGCCTATAAATCGCTCTGAGCGGTGCCTATACTGCCGCCGGATCAGTCGCCGGCGATCTTTTCCCGTTCAGCCTCTGCTTTTTCCGCTTTTTTAGCCCTTTCCTTTGCCAATTCGCGGGAGAACGTGGTGTCTTGCGGTTTAAGATCGGTTGGGATCTCGGCGTCGGCTTCGTCGATGAGATTTTCCGCCAGAAGCACACGCTTGAAGGCGGTGATGGCGACTTCGATCATGTCGTGATCGGGTTCGCGAGTAGTAAGATGTTGCAGAGCCAGGTTCGGCTTGATAATCGCCCGCACCCAAACTTTATCGACGTTTTTCGCCGTCCAACGCAGGAGTTCATAGCTGATGCCAGCGATAACCGGAATCAGAATCACCCGTGACAGAATCAGCAGGGCAAAGGGTGGGCGGCCCAACAACGAAAACACAAAGATGCTGACGAAGACGACCGTCAACAGAAAGGCCGTCCCACACCGGGGATGTTCAATCGGATACTGAGAGACAACCTCCGGCGTGAGTTCTGCGCCTGCTTCGTAGGCGTTGATGGTCTTATGCTCTGCGCCATGATAGCCAAATAATCGCTTGACGTCTTCCATGCGCCCGATGGCCCAGATGTAGGCGATCAAGATCACCAATTGGATGATGCCTTCGGCAAAGTTCACGATGGTGGATTCCAGGCCGATACGAATTGCGCCATCCGGGCCAGCGAAGCCCAGGCCGCGCCCGATCAAGGTGGCAAGTGATGTGGGGAGCAGAAAGAAGATCCCGACGCCGATGAGCAATGAGACGGCGACCGTCGCTATGCCGACGGCCCCCTCGAACGGCTTGCTTTCCTCTTCTTCGCCCATCTGCACGTCGCCCGACCACATCAGGGCTTTGGTGCCCAGGCCCAGGGCATCCCACAGGCCGACGATGCCGCGCACGAAAGGGGTCTTCATGATTTTGCTCTGGTAGAGTGTCTTGTTAAGCGGTTGCTCGTGGACGACGATGCGCCCGTCGGGGTCACGGGCGGCCACCGCGCTGATCTGCTGGCCGCGCATCAGCACGCCTTCGATCACGGCTTGCCCGCCGTAGTTAAATGTCATTTCCTGCTGGGGCTGTGTTAGTCTATCGTCGCTCATACTTTCGGAGTCCGTTTGTCGTCAGTCATGATCGTATCATACACCCGGTCAGGCTTGAGTCAAGCCGGGGGTGAGTCACCCATCACGGGGTTGTGGCGCGACCGATTCGACCTCACCGAAGGCCAGCGGATAGCGGTTGCGCGGGGTGACTTCGGTTATCGTTAATTCTCCAGCCGGTTGTACCAGCATGAACGTCTGCCCGCCGACCACGCAACCCTCCGGGCCGTCTTCACAGGTTGCGCCGGGTAGAGTCAGTGTGTAGATGCCGTCTACTGGGCGGATGACCTGCTGATTGCCGGTCTGGTCGATGAGATAGGCTTTCTCCGTGCTGGCGGTGATCTCAAGCGTGATGGTTTGATCGGTACGTGCCCAGGTGACCAGGGTCTGCCGGTCGCCGTGATGATCGACGCGCACCACATTGACGCGCTCATTACGTGCCAGGATCGCGCTGTCGATGGCTGTCAGGTGCTGGCTGATCGTTTGCCAGGTATAGAACGCCGGGCGGGGTTCTTGTGAGCCAGGAACCAGCAGGCCGAACGACTCTGCACCCGCTGGGAGCGATTGGTCGTAAAGTTTGTACGCGGCGATGCGCTCTGCGCCGGCGGCCAGGCTCTGCGCGGCGGATTGAAGTAAAAAGGCCGCCTGTTGGTCGAGCGTGATCTGAAATTGAGGCCGTGATACCGGCCAATCCGGGTCAAGGTTAGGGCTGGCGTTGGTCTCCATCACCCAGATGGCCTTGTCCTCCAGGCCGTGCTTTTCCAGCAGACGTTGATACACACGGATAATGTCATAGACGGTATCGGTGCGGAAATAGATATGCAGGCTCAGGGCATTGAAGTAATAATCGTGTTCTGCCGCACCGGGCATATTGACGATGTATTCCAGCAGGCGATCTGTATATAGGCGTTCGCCGCTGTTGATGTCATGCCAGTACGTCGTGCCGCCCAGGTTGATCTGCACCGCCGGGTTGACCTCTCGCATGACGACAGCGGCGACTTCGACCATACGGGCGTAATCTTCCAGCGTGCCTTCAAACTCAAAGCCATACGTGCCGGGTTGAATATCTGGCTCGTTCCAGATGATGTAGCGGTTGACTCCACGCGGCGCGTAATACGCGGCGGTCTGCCGCATGAAGTTGGCCCACAGGTTATCGGGATCATCCATTGGTAGATGCAGGCCACGCGGCACCCCGGCGATTGGTGTGCCATCGGTCGCCCAGGCCGGGGTATTTTTGACGACGGCTACGACCTCCCGGTTACAAGCATCGGCATAATTGAGCCATTCGTCAGGAATGTTGAGGAAGCCGACGAATTCATCCGGGCCATTGGGTTGATGTGCGCTCCAATCGAAGATCAGGCGTTCCCAACTGGCTCCCAGGTCGCAGGCTTGTTCGGGTGCCCAGGCTCCTTCGATGATGCCAAAAGGATGATCGACCGGCGAGTCATCGCTCTGACTGGTGGTTGGCCCGGCCAGCACCCCGGCGAAAATCAGTGCGAGAATCAGCAGAAGAAAGGCTCTAATCATCATGAGGATGGCGAATGTCCTGTAGATTGGCTTGCAGGTTACGGCGTCCGTGCCACTCGTTGATCTCAAGGTGGAAGGCGATGTCGATTCGGTCGTGTGAGTTTAGTTTCTGCTTCCAACCGCCCAGGCCAAAGCCGATGGCATCCAGCGGTGGGCCGTTTGAACGGTGCAGACTGAGCTTAAGATGCTTGTCATCAGTGCCGACCGTTCGAATCGATTCGACGCGGACGGCCCGGCACATGAAGACCGGCAGGGCGTTATCTTTGCCACACGGTTCGAGCAGGGTTAGCTCTTGAGCCAGGGTTTCGCTCAGTTGCTCGATGTCGATCTCGACGTCGATGGGCAGGGTCGGCTTAAGCAACTGGCCATCCAGTGCGGTGCGGGCGCGTTCGGTCAGTTCATGGCGAAGCCGGTCGATATTATCATTATGCACCGTGAAGCCTGCCGCCAGCGCGTGCCCGCCATGCCGGATGAGCAGATCGGCACATTCGTCTAACGCGGCGGTGATGTCAAATTGTGGGATGCTCCGGCAGGAGGCGCGGCTTTCTTCTTCGCCTTCTTCCATGACAATTGCCGGGCGAAAGTATTCTTCGGTCAATCGCCCGGCGACCAGACCGACAATCCCCGGTGATAAGCTGGCGTCCGATGCGAAGATCAACGGCAAGTCGCCGGAATCCGCCTGGAGTTGCTGGCTGATGGCGGCCTGGGCCTGCCGGGTGACGTCTTGCCGCTTACGGTTGAGATCCTGCAAGATACGAGCGTAATGTGCGGCGGTTTCATCGTCGCGGGCAGTCAACAGATGATAGGCTTCCATCGCGTGGTCTAACCGCCCGGCGGCGTTGATACGCGGACCGATGACAAAGCCGATAGCCATCGCATCAGCCTTATCGATTTGGCCCCTGGCGACTTCCATCAAGGCCCGTAGGCCGGGTCGCTTACCGCTTTGAATCACACTTAAGCCGCGCCGTACCAGGACGCGATTTTCTGCCCGGTCGAGTGGCATGACATCCGCGACGGTGCCAATGGCGACCAGATCGAGCAGATCGCGGTGGAATTGCAACGGGTCGGGCAGGGCAAAGCGTTGATCGTCACGCGCCTGCATGATGAGGGCCTGCACCAGTTTGAAGGCGACGCCGACCCCGGCCAGCATCGGCTCTTTGTAGCCTTCGCGCTTGGGGTTGATGACGGCATAGGCACGCGGTAATTCCGGGCCGAGTGAATGGTGGTCGGTCACGATGATGTCTAACCCGGCGGCCTTGCCATCTTCGACCTCTTGGATTGACCGGATGCCACAATCGACCGTGATGACCAGATCAGCCCCTTCTGCCGCCAGATGTTCGAGCGCGTCTTTGTTCAGCCCGTAGCCTTCGTCGATGCGGTGCGGGATGTATGGTGTGATCTGGCTGGTTGTGCTTGTGCCGTTGGTCTTGTGTACCATTTGGCTGAGTTCGGTCAATCCTTCGACCAGCAAGGCGGTCGCGGTGACGCCATCCGCGTCGAAATCACCATAGACCACGATGTGTTCATGGCCGGCCAGCGCGTCTAAGATGCGTTCTGCGGCTCGCTTCATATCAGGCATGTCAAAAGGATTGTGGGTGGTTTTGCGGTCGTTGAGGAACTTCCAGGCGGCCTGTGGTGTTTCGAAGCCCCGGTTAATCAAAACTTGTGCCAGGATGGGCGAAAGGCCGTTAAAACGGCGCAACTGAGACCGGGATGCTCGTTCCGAGATGAGCCAGCGTTTGGTGAGGGTAGAGACCATAACCGATGACAACACAATCAAATTATACTATAACTAATCTGGCTGATGTTACCATGCCGCTGTATGACGCACAAGCAAAAGGACGCTGTGATGGCGCACCATGCCACGCTCCCACACTGGGAAGATAAGACCCCGGCCCAGAAAATACAGACGCTACGCGAGATGGTCGATGACCTGTATCATTACACATTGGGCGCGGTCAATGCGCGGATCCTGGCGATGCTGGATGCCGCTGTGCCTTACGACCAGGCCGAAGCGGAGTCGATTGCCCACATGAGGCCACTTATTCAGGCACATAGCAACATCATCAGCGCGAATTGTGAGGCGGCGCATATCACCGGCTCTGCCTTGATCGTGGAGGCTGTAACAGGCCGGCTCTTATTGCATCTGCATAAGCAGGTGGGCCGGTGGTTGCCAGTAGGCGGTCATGCGGATTACGAGACGGAATTCAGCGCGGTTGCCCTGCGTGAAGCCAGTGAAGAAACCGGCTTGCGTGACCTGCGGTTGTACCCGGATGCAAGCGATACGCGCCCGGTGGATTACGACCTGCACACCATCCCGGCCAGCCACGACCGCCCGCAACATCTCCACCTGGATTTTCGCTTTCTGCTGGTCACGGATCAACCCGGCGCGATCCAGCACAATCCGGCGGAGTCGTTGGATATGGGGTGGTTCACGGTGGGGGAGGTGCTGGCGCGGGACGACATCCTGCCGGATGTGAAACGGCTAGCACAGAAAGCGCACGCACAGTACGAGAGGGAAACGCACAATGGCTAAGATCGTCTTTATGGGAACGCCGGATTTCGCCGTGCCGACCTTACAGGCGTTGATCGATCATCACACCGTAACGGCGGTCGTCACCCAACCAGATCGCCCGGCGGGGCGCGGCGGCAAGATCCGCTTGTCGCCGGTGAAGGCATTGGCGATTGAACACGATATTCCGGTATTCCAGCCGGTGAAGATTCGCCAGGCAGAGGCCGTCGCGACGCTCAAGACGTACCCGGCAGATGCCTATGTGGTGGCGGCCTTCGGCCAGATCTTGCCGCAGGCGGTGCTCGATATTCCGTCGTATGGCTCGATCAATGTCCATGCGTCTCTGCTCCCACGTTGGCGGGGGGCGGCTCCGATCCATGCCGCGATCCGCGCTGGCGATGCTGAAACCGGCGTGACCATCATGAAGATGGACGCCGGGCTAGATACCGGGCCGATGCTTCAGTCGCGCCGGGTCATCATCACGCCGGAGGAAACCGGGCAAACACTTCACGATAAGCTGGCACAGGTCGGTGGGGAATTACTGATCGAGACGTTGCGGGGGTATTTCAACGGGACGATCTCGCCCACACCCCAACCGGAGGACGGCGTTACCTATGCCCCGCAGATCGACAAATCCGAAGGCCGCATTGATTGGACGCAACCCGCCGACCAGATCGAACGGACGGTGCGGGCATTCACCCCCTGGCCGGGTACGTTTACCTTCTGGGAAGATAAACAGTTGAAGATCCACCAGGGGACAGCCGGCGCGGGATCGCTCCCGCCGGGCCAGGTGGCGGAAAAGGCCGAGCGCATCGCAATTGGTACCGGCGACGGGTTATACTATCCGCTGGAAGTCCAGCTTGAGGGCAAACGGCGCACTGATATTGGCGATTTCGTGCGGGGGTATCCTGATCTTATCGGCGCGGTGTTGGCCTAACCATGCGGATCATCACGGAAGCGCAAATTGACGATTTGATGCAACAGGCGGCGGCGTCGGCCCGGTTACGCACGATCTTCCGCCTGCATGAACACGCGGAACCGGTACAACGCATGGTCAACGCGCTGATACCGGGGACTTACGTCACGCCGCACGAGCACAGCCACCCGCCCAAGACTGAACTCATCGCCATCTTGCGCGGGGCAGTCGCCGTGTTGACGTTCGACCGGGCAGGTGCTGTGGAATCGGTGGTGCATCTACGGGCAGAGGGGCCACGTCTGGCGGTAGACATCGCACCGGGGGAGATCCACAGTATGCTTGCGCTGGAACCGGCCGCCGTGTTGGAGATCGTACAGGGGCCATATGACGCGGCCACACACAAGCAGTTCGCATCGTTCGCACCGCTTGAAGATAGCGTTGAGGCGGCAGATTATCTACAATTCTTAACAACGCAAGCGCAAACTGAGCGTTGAGGAATCCGCCCTGATGTGGTGTATAAAGTGCAGATGCTCATCTCGAATAGCTTAAGGACGCCTTGTGCTGAAGCGATGGCGAATCGGACTGCTGGGGCTGGCGGTCAGTCTGTTAGCAGTCTATTTTATTGTCTCGGAGATTGACCTGGCCCTTTTGGGCGATGCCCTGGAAAGCGCACGGTGGGAGTACGTGATCCCATGTGTGATCTTGCTATTGCTAGGGCTGGTTACCCGCGCTTTCCGCTGGCGGTTGTTGCTCAACGGGCATTTGCCGATCAACCGGGCATTCCATATTATGAATATTGCCTATCTGGTCAATGGTGTGTTGCCGCTTCGCATCGGTGAGCTAGCGCGGATCTTCCTGGCCGGGCGCGGCCAGACGCCGGTTCCAGCCTTGCAGACGACCGGGACAATTGTGGTCGAACGTCTGCTGGATTTGCTGGCGGTGGTATTGCTGGTGGCGGTTGCGTTGACCGTCGGCCCGGTGCCGGATGTGCTTCAGCGGGCCGGGTTGTTGATGGGTATCGTGGGTTTCAGCGGATTCCTGGTGTTGGTGTTGCTTTCGCGCCAGCGTAATCTGGCGCATCGGGTGCTGGCGTGGTTCGTGGGCTGGTTCCCGGTGCTGGAACGGCTGAACGTTGCCCATTGGCTTGACCAATTTCTGGATGGTTTGCTCCCGCTGGCACGGGCCAGCACGTTATTTGGTGCGTTGTTCTGGACGGCGTTAAGCTGGGGGCTTTCCGTCATGGCCGGTTACGTGCTGATGCTAACGTTTTACGCGGTGCCCAGCCTGGCGGCGACCTGTCTTTACATCGCGGCGGCGGCCTTTGCCATCGCGGTTCCGGCCACCGTCGGGAGCCTGGGTGTTTATGAGGCGTCGATCTTGATCGCGCTGGATGCGCTGGGATATGGTGATCCGTATGCGACGGCGGTGGCCTTCGCGGTGACGGTGCATTTCGTCAACGTGATGGTACATTCGGTGACGGGCGTGGTCGGCTTTATCGCGGAGGGCGTCACGTTGGAACAACTCTCGGACGGGGTGCGTGGGGTGGGGCAGGACGATCAACCCGCGCACATGGAACTAACACAGACGGAACGCTAAATGATGCAATCGGATCGCTTGAAAATACTCATCTGCTGGCTTTATTATCTCCCACATCGCACCGGGGTGCCCATCTACATGCAACGGGTGGCGGAAGAATTGGTGCGGCGCGGGCATCAGGTCACGATTCTGGTGGCCCGGCACCGGGCTGATCTACCGCCGGAAGAGATGATGAACGGTGTGCGCGTAGTGCGGGTATGGGCACCGATCATCCCGATTAGCCGGGGTATGATCCCGCCAATGTACCCGATGGTGGCCGACCGTCTGGTCGCGTCACATCATGTCGTCAGCGTCCATACCCCCACGCCGGAAGCGGCCCTGCTCTCCTGGCTGGGTAAACGGCATAACCGGCATGTGATTGTCTCACATCATGGCGATTTACTCCTGCCGCCGGGCCTGTCAAACCGTGTGATCCAGGGGGTGATGTTCCAGTTGTATAAGTACGCGGCGCGGAATTCGCCGGTTGTGATCGGTTATTCGAACGATTACGCCAACCATTCTTACTATCTGCAACCCTTCCGCGATAAAGTTGAAGTGATCCACCCGCCGATTACCATGCCGGAGCCAGATCAAGCGCGTGCGGGGGAACTCCGGGCGGAATGGCGTGACGGCGACGGGCCGATCATCGGCTATGCCGGGCGTTTTGTGCAGGAAAAACGGCCCGATCTTCTCATTCAATCGTTGGATGTAATTAACCAGACGTACCCCAACGCCCGGATCGTCTTTGCCGGTCAGTATGACATCCCATATGAAAACACCTGGGAACTGTATCAACCGATTGTACAGAGGTACCGCAATCAGTTGATCTTCCTGGGGATGCTGGATGACATGCAGGCGATGGCGGATTTCTTCGCCGCGTGTGACGTCCTGGCCCTGACCAGTGATAGCGAATGTTTCGCGCTGGTGCAGGTGGAAGCGATGCTGTGTGGAACGCCGGTCGTGATGGCAAATACCCCCGGCGGGCGCGTCCCGGTGCAGAAGACCGGTATGGGCTTGTTGGCAGAGGCCGGTGATCCGGTACACATGGGGCAGAGCATCGTGGAAGTGCTGAACAATCGTGAGCAATTTCTGCGATCTGCGACTGAAATCAAAGATGCCTTTTCCTTCGAATACACCGTTGATCGTTATGAGGCGATCTTCCGGGAGTATGCCTGTTATGACTGATGTGATCGATTACATGACGCGCAATGAGGCCGATATGGCCTTTAAGCGACGTGTGCGGACGATCTTCGATTGGATTGACCCGCAACCCGATGACATGATCCTGGATATTCCGTGTGGGCGCGGCTTTTATTTGAACATGATCCGGTATGTCTCCGGTTGTACGCTGGTGGGCGCGGATCTGGATTGGGACGTGATCCAGAAGGCGCGGGGCAACGTCGGTGACTTGCCAGCGGTCAGCCTGCACCATGCCAGCATCTATCAGTTGCCGTATCCATCAGACACTTTCGATGCGGTCATTCTCTCCGAAGTTTTGGAACATATCGACGATGATGTGGCCGGTCTGCGGGAGGTATGGCGTGTGCTAAAGCCGGGTGGAGTAGTGGCGATCACCGTCCCGAATGCGGATTATCCGTTCGCCTGGGATCCGATCAATTGGACGTTGGAGCGTTACTTCAACCGGCGCATCCAGCAGGGCTTGCTGGCAGGCATCTGGGCGAATCACGTTCGGCTTTATACCCGCGACCAGCTTTATCTGGCGGCGTTGGATGCCGGTTTCGATATAGACGCGGAACGCGCCTTCACCCATTATAGTTTTCCATTCATTCATAATCTGGTCTATGGCCTGGGCAAAACCCTGCTGGAAGGCGGACTCTTGCCGGATGGTGTGGCGACGACTGCCGACCGCACGCAGTTCGATCAACCAGACGGGCATCCGCTCAACCCGGTGCGGTTGGGTCTGCGGGTCTTCAACTGGATTGACCGCTGGAATGTGATGGATGAACCCGCCGGACGCTCGACCGTGAATTTGTGCCTTAAGGGACGCAAACCGAGATGACTTACCCGGATGATGAAAATCAAAACCTGACGCCGGACGCGGAGCCGGACGCTGATGATCTATCAGCAGAGGCCGACTCCGCGCCAGAGACCGACTACGATTTGCTGGCAGAGCTTCAAAATCTGCCAGCGACTCCACCGGAGGATGAGGACACGCCTGCTGTGTCTGTTCTGGCTGAGCCTGAACCGGCAGAGGCTACCAGCCCGGTAACCGTGCAGACAGGTGGCCGGTCGTTGGAGGATCTGACAGTGGCGGAATTGCTCGGTCAGATGCTCCGGGCACCGTTTCGCACCTTGCGGGCTTTCATCCAGGTGACGCAAACACCGGTGAATCAGCCCATCCAGGCTGAGGGCGTGGTCGTCCGGTCGCGCACACAGCAACCTGCCAGA
>DAOTTZ010000091.1:0-4821 GCA_034437535.1 Anaerolineae bacterium
GTCTTCGCGGCTTAATTCGGGGGGACATGTAGGATACTTTGACATATTGCTATTCTCTACCCATTTTTCCCATTTGCCAAGTCACTCTTTTCACCCACCTGAGTAGTTACATAAAAAATACGAAAAAAGTAAATCTAATCGCTTGTTAAGTTTTGCTGACCTGTGTTACTGTATGATTAGAAGTATTGGAATGTTGGATTACAGGGATGGTCATGGACTTTGTATCGGCAAAAACCTATGCGTTAGAGCGACTGACCCAGGAACTCCCAGGGTATTATACCTATCATTGCCTGGAGCATACCCGCGATGACGTGGTAGTGGCCGCGTCCAGCTTTGCCCGTTATCATAACGTGGTAGACGATGACCTGACCCGGTTATTGACCGGGGCTTACTTCCATGACCTGGGCTTTGTCGTCCGCGCCAATGAACACGAGCAGATCAGCGTTGCTATTGCGCGGCAGGTCTTACCGTCGTTCGGCTATACCGCCTATGATCTGGACATCATCGAAGGCATCATCATGGCGACCCGGATGCCGCAATCACCCCAGACGTTGTTAGAGGCGATCCTGGCGGATGCTGATATGGACTCGCTGGGCCGTATGGATTTCTTCGACATGGCAGAGCGACTCCGCCGGGAGATGGCCGCGCTCGGTAAACCCCTCACCGATGAAGAATGGTACGAATTCGAGATCGACTTCCTGGCGAATCACACATATTTTACAGAAGCCGGTCGCGCCTTCCGCAAGGCACAAAAAGACTACAACCTGCAACAACTCTATCATCGCATGAATCATGACATCGCGGTTTAACCAGACCGTGACATTTATCCGGTAGGATTGATTGATCTGATGAGTCTTCTCGTGTAATTTGCCTCTATGGTAGACTCAGACCTCGTGCGTTCTTAACGGAGATAGTTATTTTTGACGATCAATACACGGTCAAAACGTGGTGATCGAATCTGGGTAGGCATCTTCAGCCTGTTAGGCTTGGGGTTTGCTGTTCTGTTGTTGAATACCGCCAGCCCGGCGATGACGTTCAGTGTGTTTACCACCCGCTTTTTAGGTATTTTCATCGAAGCGGTGCCTTTCCTGCTGATGGGGGTTTTCGTCAGCGGGTTGTTGGAAGTTTACGTCACCCGCGAAGACATTGTGCGTTGGATCCCGAAGAATCGGGCAGGGTCCACATTAGCCGGGGCTTTTATGGGTTTCGCCTTCCCGGTGTGTGAGTGTGGCGTCGTCCCGGTGACACGCCGGCTGTTTAGCAAGGGCCTGCCGATGTCAGTCGGCGTGGCATTTCTGTTGGCCGCCCCGGTGATGAACCCGATTGTGCTGGTGAGTACCATCGTCGCCTTCACCGGCCAGCCCGACCAATGGTTGTTAGTCGGGTTACGCTTCGGGATCACAATCGTGGTCGCAGTCGGTGGGGCGGCTTTGTTCGCGCTGGCCGCCCGCCCGCATGAGACCTTGCGCCCGGTCTCGCTGGCATCTATCGGCGGCGGGAGCGGGGCCGCCCCACCCCAACGACCAGAACGCCCGTCATTTGTCGATGGTTTTTCCCAGGCGATGCGCGTAGGGGCCAACGACTTCTTTGAGATGGGACGCTTTCTGGTGGTCGGCTCTTTGTTGGCGGCGGGTTTACAGACCTTTGTCTCTCAGCCGGATCTGCTGGCATTGGGCGAAGGCCCGCTGGTCTCTGTGCTGGTGATGCAACTGTTGGCTTTCGTCCTGAGCATCTGCTCAACGGTCGATGCCTTTGTCGCGTTGCCGTTTGTCAATACGTTCACCACCGGCTCGATCACCGCGTTTTTGACCTTTGGCCCGATGGTCGATATTAAAAGCATGTTGATGTATGCGGGGGTGTTCAAACCGCGTGTGGTGGCTTATATGGTCTTGCTCCCGCTGTTGATGACGATGCTCATCGGCCTGTGGATTAACTTATTCTTGTAGAGGTGTTTAATGCGTCTGGAATTTGACGAGTTCAACCAACCGCTGACTTTAGAAGATACCCCCACCGACTCGCAGGCGATGGAGTACGTCAAGAGCTTTGTCTTGCTCGGCCTGGCAGGGTATTTCATCTATATCATCCTGGCAGGCACGCTGGATAATTACATCAACGTCCGGTTCGCCTGGTTGACGTATCTGGCCGTTGCGTTATTCGCGCTGTTAGGTGCCATCACCCTGCGCTCAGCCCTGAACCGGGAAAGTAACCATCTGACCTCCGATCATACGCCGATTAGCTGGTCGGTCATCTTAATTATGGCCTTGCCGTTGATCCTGGGAACACTGGTACCCTCACGCGCACTCGGCGCGGAAGCCTTGCAAGGGAACATTAATCTGCGCGTCGGCTCAATCGATGTGGCGACCACGGTACAAAAAGATCCGCTGGAGCGTAATGTGCTGGATTGGATCATGCTGTTCTCTCAACCGGGCACCCTCCCGGCGGAGTTTGACGGCCAGCAGGCCGACTTCATCGGCTTCGTCATCACAGAGCCAACCCACCCGGACGATCATTTCATCCTGGCCCGGTCGGTGGTGCGCTGTTGTGTGGTAGATCTCAGTGGCTTAGGAATCCCGGTCTACATGCTGGATCTGCCAACCGAGATCCAGGATGACCAGTGGGTGCGGGTGCGTGGCACCTTCCAAGCAGGTACCTTCGATGACCAGAAGACGCCGATCTTGCAGGTCACCCAACTCGATCTCATCGACGCACCGGAGCAGGAGTATCTTTACCCATGAACGCGGGCGAATTATTCGCGGAGCGGCTGGGCCTGACGTTGTTTGATCTGCTGGTGCTAACGACCATTGGCCTGTTGCTGTTCGTCATCGGCTTGACGGCTGTGTTCGGCATCCGCGATGAACGTGATTATGTGATCTACCTGCAACGGGATACACGCAACGTCTATGACCTGTGGATCGCACCAGTAGAAGAACCCGATCAAGCGCGACCGATTACCCAGACGGATAGTGGCGTCTGGGAATATGACGTCAGCCCGGATGGACAACTGGTGGTTTATACCGAGATGAACTTCCAGGTTGGCGCACGCGACCTGTATGTGCTTGATCTGGCATCGGGTGAGACCAGCCAATTAACCAGTTGCCAGACGCAAGACGCGGATTGCTACGGGCCGCGCTTCCGGCCCGATGGATCAGCCATCGCCTATGAGCGGGCCGCGCTAAACGCCAGTACCGATACACTCGGCATCGGTGCGGCGCGGGTGTGGTTGCTAGACCTGACGACAACCCCGCCCACCACCTTCCCGGTGATTGACCCCGGCACCACGACCGATAACGTCATCGGTACTGGCCCGGTCTGGTCGGCCAATAGCGAACGGCTAGCCTTTTACAACAACAACGGCGGCGAAGTCATCGTCTATAATTTCGCCACTGGTGATGTTGACCGGGTGCCAGCAGAACTCGGCCTGACGGGATCACTCTCCCCGGATGGCTCCCAGTTGATTTACCCTACGCTGGTGCAACAGCGAGGCAACCTGCAATGGGTTGACCTGGAAACCGACCTGGGCCGCGTGCTGAGTGACCCCGGTGACATGGCCGACGAGCAATACACCGCCTGGAGTCCTGATGAGCGATATGTGGCCGTCGGGCGGCGTCCGGCAGATATGCGCGGCACGCAAATTTACCTGTACGATCTGGAACAGAGTCGCCTTTTGCCCTTGTTGGTTGATGGTCGCTTTAATCACAGTAGCTTCCGCTGGAATGAGGCCGGCAACCAACTGGTGATGACCCGCTTCCAACAATTGACAACAGAAGGGGACTTTTACACCGAAGGGACGCTGGAAATCTGGACGTTTGACGTGGAAAGCGGCGAATTGACCCAGATTACCGATGGGGCCTCGTTGAATCCGCAGTGGATCACGCCGCCGCGTTCGTTTGCAACGGTTGATCTAGCCGCGATGCCGACGCCACGCCCGACACTTGACCCGTCATTTTAACCTGTAGGGATGGTCATAATGCAAGGCAACCCAAATAATGAACCGCAACCGACTCGCGGCGGGATCAACCCGTTACTGGTCATCCTGTTGATGAGCGGTCTATTCGGTCTGTTCGGCGCGGTGGCGATCCTGGTCGGTGAATCCGACCGTGCGACGATCACGCCGCAGGACGGACCCGCGCAGATCGCTACCCCTGCCGGGTCAATCATGGGGACGACGGCGGCAGATTTTCAACTGACGGCAGTCAACGGCGAATTGGTCAGCTTATCCCAATTTCGGGGGCGGCCTGTGTTCATCAACCTGTGGTATGTTGATTGTCCGCCGTGTGTGCGCGAATTCCCGGCTTTCCAGCAATTTACAGAAGAACAGGGGTCAGAAGGCGCGGTGATCCTGGCGATTAACCCGGTCGATGACGCTGGTGCGATCCGTACATTCTTGAGCGAGGTCGGCGCGACGGATGTTACCGCCCTCATCGACCCGAATGGTGAGACGACGGCAGATTATCCCTATCGGGCTTTCCCGACCACGTACTTGATCGATGAATTTGGGGTGGTGCGTGAACGCAAGATCGGGGAGATCACGCTGAATGAACTTTACCTCTATCTGGAGGCGATCAGCGGTTAGGACGCGGGGCAAATCTCCCCCCGACTGCAAGCGGGCAGGTTGTTTGTACCCGGTGGCAGAGGCCGGCGAAAGGAATTTTCTATGCGGTTGCTTATCATGTTTTATCTGCTTGTCGGGATGTTGGCCGCGTGCGAACCAGGAGACCCGACGCCGGAACTGGTCGAGATCCAGCAGGTACCGACCGATGTGATCCGCACCGTGCCCCCGCCCACGCCGACCCCGCTACAACCGACTACGACACCTTCCCC
>DAOTTZ010000092.1:0-14455 GCA_034437535.1 Anaerolineae bacterium
TCCGCTTGTGTTTTGATATTAGAGGCGCGTTTTTCAGCGTTTTCACGTCTTCAGATCAGTTTTGGCGGTATTTTTTCTGCGCTCCTGTAAAATTATTCTGAAGTTTAACTATACACTTAGCTTGATGGTTCGTCCAGTAATCCTTCGCGGGCCAACCCACGCCGGGCGTTCTCCGCGATTTCTTTCGCATCATACGGTTGCATCAACGCGGCAGTAATCACCCGGATGATCACACCATCGGCGATCTCGATCTTAGCAATCCCTTGCTCTGCGTCAATGGCTAACACGCGACCAATGACCCCCCCATAGGTAATCACCTCGTCGCCTTCCGCCAGACTACGTGCAAATTGTTGTCGTTTGGCAAAATCACGCTGTTTAGGGAACGTGACCAACGACCACCAGGCCCCTAATGCCAGTAACATGACAAATGCCAGCAACGCAAATTCCTGCATTACATTAAACCTCCGATTAAAGTGCTTGACCGGGCCGCCCGAACTTTCTACAATAGGTGGCGCGATACATATTATACACAATCGCCAAACGACGCGGCATAGTCGTTTAGAAACCATAGAGAATGGGAAGTGAAATATGCACTGGATCAGACGGTTTAGCTTATTCGGTTTAGCCCTGACGCTGGTCGGTCTGTTAATGACCGCTTCGTCAACCCGCGCCGGTAACTTGCTACTCACCAACAACAGCGGCAACCAGAACGCGATGTTCTTCATCACCGGCGAGCCAAGCCTGGTGATGAATGGATTCGATCTTCAACCGCTTGGCATCCAACGCCCGGTTCAGCTTGATCGCGTCAACATTGACGTGGTTTCCCCGGTGCCGGGGCAACAAGCAATCGCGGTTGTCTACCAGGATGCAGACGGAGGCGACCCGGTCAATGCGACTCTGGTCGGCCAGCAAGCGGTTACCATCAATCAATCGGGCGTTTTCAGCGCGACCTTCAACCCACCCTTGCAGATCACACAGCCGGTGGTGTGGGCCGGGTTCTATCTTCCGGTAGATTTCGAATTCAATGCTGACCGCTCCGGTACATCTGTGCTGACTTACTGGGGCTGGACGCCGGGTAGTACCTTTAACCTGAGCAACCTGGCATCGGCAGAGGTCTTCGGGCCGGGCAATGGCTCCGCGCCGGTCAACATCAATATGAATGGCATCGCCCGGATCACGGCGGAACTCATCACCGACCCCACCGCCAATAATGTGACCATCACCCCGGTAGCGACCAATTCCCCCAACGTCCAGAATGGCACCCTGCTCCGCCCGGTGTTTGATAGCGAAGGGCGCATCATTCAAGCCGTCGGTGATCCAAACACCAGCCTGCTCCCGTTGTTGGTCTACCCGGAAGAGACCAATTGCGATGATCTCTATTGGGATACAGACGACATCCGCGTCAACTATCGCTTCGCGGTTGAGGTGCGGTGTAGGTTAGTCCCCAGCCAACTGACGCCGAAAGTCCCAGAGGGGTACGAACTCCAGGGACGGACGTATGACATCAGCATTTTTGGTGTACAATCACCCAGCACCAACCGCATTCCATTCCCAATCACACATTGCCTCTTGATCGAGAATGATGGCCGGGATGACGCGGTGTTAGGATTATCTTATGGTGCGCCCAACGAGTGGGAGATCTTGCCAACGGTGCGCTTCGGCAATTTCGTCTGCGCCAACCTGAACTATGCCGGGGTCGTAGCACCTTTCAGACCGACATAAGCAAGAAAGACACTGCATGCGCGTTGTCACAAACGACGAACTAATTCGTAAAAATAAACGCCGGGCAACCTGGCTCTTCTTCTTGAGCCTGGGGATCTTGATCCTGGGGTTCTTCTTCGCTAATGGATCGCTTTTCGGCCTGGTGCCGGAGGCGATCCTGACGAGCGGCATCTATGCCCTGGTCATGCCGCTGGTTCTGTTATTCGGCTTTGGCTTCACGCTGGCCTCCGTGCGGATGACGAACCTGTGGGTGCGTATGCCCCGGCCAGAAGACAAGATCCCGGATGGGTTAAAAGGCGTTGGCCGCAAGGCTGTCCTGTACAATTATCATCATCTGCCGGTGCGGCATGTATTGATTACCCAGCAGGGCATTTTCCCAATCATCACCCGCTTCCAGGATGGCAAGTTCAGCATCAAGCAGGAAAAATGGAAAGCACATAAAGGGCCGATTGGCACGCTGTTTACATTATTCCGCCTGGATGGCATCGGCAACCCACCACGAGAGGCAAACGCCGCTAAAGAATACATCCAGTATTTGATCGAAGATTACGACGACACCCTGCCGATTTATCCGGTGGTCGTCTTTGTGGATCCTCGCGCCAAATTACTGGAAATCGAAGAGCCAACAGTTCCCGTAGTCTACGCGGACTCGAAACAGTCGCCCAACCTCAAAGAATTCGTGCAAAGCAAAGGCGATAAGCCCATCGAGCAATTTCGTGGTGAAGAATACAGTAACTTCCTGGATGAATGGGAAGACTTCACCCTGGCTTATGCTTAAACAAAAACGAGCCAGCTTAACCGCTGGCTCAGTCTGGCAATTGCATCCGGCTGAGCTGGCCGGCTGGGCCGGGTGAGTTAAAGGCTGTCTAGCCGTTCTTGCCACTTGGTCAACAGGCGGTTATACAGAGTCTCGGAGATTTCACCGTTCATCAGCTTCACATCCAGACTATCGATCATGGCCTGGATTTCCTCACGAGTCGTGGGGTTCGCCGGGGCCGAGGATGCCGGTGGTGGTGGTGCGGCCTGCTGAGGTTGTTGAGGCATCATCTGGCCGCCGCCTTGATTCTGTTGCATCATCTGGTTCATCATCTGTTGCATCATCTGCTGTTGTTGCATCAATTGCTGTTGCATATTCTGCATCTGGGCAGAATCACCGCCTTGGTTGCCGAACTGACTCCCCAGGTTTTGCCCGACACCAAAGCCCAGGCCAGCCGCCGCCATGCCGCCGCCCATGCCTTCGTTTTGGGCCGCCGCCATACCGATGTCGAGCCGTTTTTGCCGTTCTAAGACTTCCAGCCATACTTCCAGCGGCACGATGTCGCGCAGTTCTTCAATCGGCACGTTGACGGTATCAAATGGATTCGCTTCGAATGCTTTGATGCGCAAGCCCATTTCCGCGAACTTATCGTTCACCTCTACCAGAAGCGCACCTTCAATCTCTTCTAGCAGAGCGTTGGCTTCCATCAGATCTTGTACACCAGATTTCAACAGCAGGCTGTTGATCTCACCGATGAGCATCGTTTGAATGCGGTCTTTGATGTCACGCAAGCGCGTGATCGGGCGGTTGATGCCGTACTTCTTCAAGAACATCATCGGGTCAGAAATGCTGATGTCCATCACACCATGCGTGCGGAGCAGTAACACACCTAGCCCGGTCTCAACCCGCAGGTAAATCGGCTTGGCTGTACCCCAGCCGACTTGCGGCATATCACGCAAGTTGACGAAGTATAGATCCGCCGTGAACGGTGTTCGACCACTGGTCGCCAGGCCGATCAAACCGGAAAGTATCGGTAAGTTAGCGACAGACAATGTGTGCCGTCCGGTGCCCAGGGTATCCAGGGCCTGGCCGGCGCGGACGAAGATGGCGGCCTGGCTTTCCCCGACGATCACCTGCGACCCCATGCGCCAGTCGCCGCTTCCCTGTTGGGGTTCGCGATAGACCAACTCATCATCCGCGACGTTCGTCCGGTCGATAACATCAATAATACGTGGCATTGTAACACTCTCCTCGCTTATAGTTCGCTACTAAAGTCCGTCAACACGTCAGAGCGTAATTCAAAGGCGTCAATCGCCTCACTTACCAGCGTGTCGAATTCGTAGATGACGACTTCCAGCCCCTCATTCTTGAGCGCGGCTTGCTCCATGTTATCCAGCGCGACATCAATTTTATCGACATAAATGATCTGGGCTTCGTCAAATGCGTAAATGAGATCTAATTCTTCCGCACCGATTTTCATCTGCGCCCACATGCCATCATAGCGTGGCGCGGCAGTCGCAATCTTATCGTGATACAGTTGCAACTTACCTTTGACGTCGCGGGTGCGCGTCACGTATTCCATACCGGCATTATCCAGAATCAGCTTTTCAATGCGAACGAACCGCCCTAACCGATTATCAATCTGGCTGGCGATGTAATCACGCAACATGCGGTCGGCATTACGCCGGGCTTGTTTATCCTGGTAGCCCTTAAACCCTGGGATCTTCGCCACCAACTCTTCCAGCGATCCGCGATTGCTGACAATTCGATCGTAAAGATCAGACATACACAACTCTCCTTATCCGCAGACAATACAAATTATTATACCGTGATTCAACATTTTATGCGGTCAAGCCAGGAAATATTCCGTACCGCAATACGGACATTGCACCACACCCTTACCGACCAGTTGAATATCTCCACCGCACTTTTTACATTGATCCAATTCACGAAGTTGACTCGCCTCTGACGAGAACAACACACCATCATCCCAGTTAACATAGCCACTGAAGACTTGTAACCCGACCAATTGATGGATCATAGATTTAACATTATCAACTGGGACGTTCATCTCAACCGCCATCTCATTGACGCCGACCTGCCCCCGACTTTTCACAATATCGAGCAATTGGCGTTGCTTTTCCATCATGCTCTGTTCTTCGGCTTCCTTGCCGCCCTGCACCCACAGGTATAAGCCCCCGCTGACCAACGGCGCGACAATCACGAATGCTAAACCAGCACCCAGGATTGTCCCCAGTGCGGTGGAGCCTTCTTCCCCGGCGCGGGTCGCCAGGAACAACCCGGCGATGACCGCAATCCCGGCCCCAATCGCCATCAAAATGATCCCAACCAATCGTCCCTGATTCATGCTAACCTTCCCTTCGTATCAACCAAAACCACTGGAACCACCGCCAGAGCCGCCGCCGCCGAATGAGCCGCCACCACTCCAACTAGACCCGCCGCCGCTCCAACTGCCGCTAGAGCCACTGGAAGACGACGATGGCGTGCTGGTCAACGTGCGCGATGCAGACTCCAGCATATCTGAAATACCGTTTGCCATCGACTCCAGCCCGCCGGAAATCCCCGACGCCATCGAATCCAGGCCGCCACCGTCGCCACTGGCCCGCACCACATCGCCGGTCAAGCCGCCAGCAGTCGGCAGATTGTCAACAATTGGTGTTCCAGCCCGGTAACCGCCGCTGTAAGATCCCCCCTGGTAAGTAGGGAAATACCAGACCGGGGCCGGGGTTGAATCAACCTTGCTAAACCGCCGGATCCACGAGCGATCCATCCCGAAGGCCACCGCATACGGCAGATAAGCGTTGAACTGATCGGTGGCGTTCTCAACCTTTTCGTACTTTTCCAGGTTAGAAAGATAATTGAGGAAGGCTTCCCATTTGGCGGCTTCTTCCGCACCTTTTTGCGTCTTACGTGGCATGTAATTGCCCACAAGCATCAAGGAGACACCACCAAAACCCATCGCCGCCGGGACGCAGAGCAAGGTTTGCGTCAAGGTTTCGAGTTGACCAAAGGCGAAAAAGCCGAGAATACCCGCCGCAACCAACACCAGGAAGCCATAGCCAGTGTAAGCGGCACGAGTCGTACTGGGCTTGGACGTAAACAATCCCTCTTTCACCAGGTCGTCGTATAAATCATCTTTTAGACCGGGCAAGTACACGTAGAAGCTATCTTTCAGGTCATCTAATGAGCGTTCCAGCCGGCCACCGAACACGTTCTCCACGATGGTTTTTTCGTAAGAGCGCAGATCATTCAATGGTTGATCGGTGCGTTTAAACGTGAATTCGCTATCACCGCCCAGGCCGAATAAGCCAGATTTGGTCTTGTCTTCCTGGATGACAAGATAGCCACGCCGCCCCAGGTCGATCAAGGTGGACATGATGTCGCGGGTATTGGCCTTCTCATCGATCAACGTACCCACCAACGCCGGGGGCAGATCCGTCGGTGGTTCGGTAAGGTAAGATGGCACCGGGCCAACCTTTGGATCACGCCCCCGGTTGTACCACAAGATATAAGCCCCCAACGGACCCAGTAACCCGATCAAAATGCCGCCCACGATCAACCCTAGATCTAACAGCGGCTTGATATTTTCCTCGAAGTTGCGGTCATTATCGAACGTATCTTGCCATACCGGCTCTGGTATTTCACCAGAATGCGGGAACTGTACCCGGATTTCGAAGGACTCATTGGCGGCCACGCCATCTGTCGCCGTTGCAATCACACGGGTTCCTTCGACACGTACATCAGCCGCCGCGCCATAGGTCACTACCGGGTCAATGATCTCTCTTGGGGCGAACCCGGCCGGTAAATCTACCGTGATCGTACTCTGCCCGACCGAGAAACCAAACTTTTCCTCCGTGACGGCCACCCACCATAGTTGATCGCCGCCTTCATAAGTGCGTAGCGCATCACTAACCCGGTATTGGATCACAAAACGCTCGGTCGCATCGGTGATCGGTTGCTGGAACTCATACCGGATGGAGATACCCTCTTGTGCGAGTTCAGCACAATAAGTCCCTGGATTTCCGCTACAACTGGCGGTCAGTTGTTGCCCATCCTGGAATACCAGAATATTGGTTAAGCCCGTTAACTGGTCATCCGAAACGATACGACTTCCAAAGCGGAACGTACCATTAAAGCGTATGTCATAAATTTCACGAACGAGAAACGAGTTATCAGAAAAATCAAAATCTGAGATCTCGACATCCCACCGTTCCCAGAAGACCGAGCGCGACTGTGCCTGCGCTGGTGCTAAGGAAATAGCAAGTATCGAGATCATGAGGAGCAAGATCAGCCGCCTCATGTCTGTGTCCTTTGTATAACTTTCAACACTGTTCGCCATTATATATCGGCTTTTCTTTTGCCAAAAGTGGCACAAGCGGCACGATAGGTGTAATATGGTTTGAGAAATAGTCTTGTTACCTTAACGGAGGAGACCGTCATGCATCAAACTCGGCCAATCCTTGTGGCCCTCATGCTGTTGTTATTATCCGGTGTCGCCGTCACTGCGACATTCGGGCAAGAATCAACGCCAGAACCCGAACCGGAGTCAACACCAGAAGCCACGCCAGAACCCGTAGCGAGTGGCGGCGAGTATGTGGTGCGCCCTGGCGACAATTTGTTCCGTATCGCGTTAAACAACAACACGACGGTCACCACACTGGCAAACTTGAACGGGATTACAAATCCGCGCCTGATCTACGCTGGGCAACGGCTCCGCCTGCCGGGTGGTGCAGACGACGGCCAACAACAACCCCCGCCCAACCAGGGCACTGGCGGCACGGTCACCGTCCAACCCGGTGATACGCTCAATCGCATCGCCGCCCGCGAAGGCTTTACCCTATCGGAGATTCTGGCGGTTAACGACATCGCCAACCCGAACATCATTTTCCCTGGGCAGGTGATTACCCTACCAGGTGATGCGATGGTCGAAGAAACAGACGATGAGGCGATGACCGACGCAGAGGCGGAAACCGACGAAACCACCCAGGCCCCCGATGAAGCCGATGAAATGGTCATGGAAGATGAAGCTACAGAAGCAGAAGATCCTGGCATCACCGATGCAGGCTTCGCGTATGGCATCCAGGCCTTCTTTGACGGCCAAGCCGTCGATCAAGTCGTTGCCAATATCGACTCGCTCGGCGTCGGTTGGACGCGCATCATCGTAGATTGGGGTGAACTGGAACCCACCGAAGGCGAATTTGACTTCGCCAGCTTGAGCGAACAAGTCACCGCGCTGGATGCCGCCGGGCAAAATATCCTGTTTACCGTCACCAATGCCCCTAGTTGGGCACGTACCAGCCAGGATGAGAACGGCCCGCCGGATGATCTCAACAATTACTTCAACTTCCTGGAAGTCCTGGCGGAAGAATACTCCGATACAGTCGATGCATACCAGATCTGGGATGAGCCGAATTTGCGGCGCAACTGGAATTGCGAACGCCGCATGTGTGATACAGACTATCTGTTCATGCTCGGTGAGTCTTATGCGCTACTGGAAGATGTGGACGAAGACGCGCTCGTCATCAGTGCCGGCCTCGCGCCGACGCGCTTTAACGACCGCATCAACGCGATTAATGACCAACTCTACCTGGAGACCATGCTCTCACGCGGGTTAGAAACCGTCGTCGATGGCATCGGAATTCACCCCGGTGGAGAAGCCAACCCACCCGATGCCGAATGCTGTGATCAACCGCCCGGCGTCGAATCACACTTTGAAAGTGACAGCTTCTACTTCCTGGAAAATCTGGAAGGATACCGTGCTTTGATCGTCGAATATGACGCGGCGGATATTCCGCTATGGGTGACCAAGTTCGGCTGGGGAACAGCCGAAGACACCCCCGCCCCGAGCAACGAAAATCAACCGCATTACTCGGTCAACTACACCAGCTTGAGCGAACAGGCCGTGTATGTGCCGCGTGCCTTCGAACTGGGGCAAGAGCTAAGCTATGTCGGCCCGATGTTCCTGTATAATCTAAATGGCTGTGCCATCACCGAGATTGGCGGCCTGCCTGAACTCTGCTATACCAGCTTGACCAGCCCAACCGGCGACCCCAGACCGGTTTACCTGGCGGTTGAGGCCATCGAGAAATAGATTTATCGTCAGGGGTAGGCAAAACCTACCCCTGTTTCCTCCTTTCCCCTTCGTTTTCGTTAGGTCAGTCGATACCAAGCAACGGATGTAATCGGATGAGTGATACCACAATCACATTTTTTAATGAAACACTGACACGCTATACCATTCAAGAAAAACTCGGCACGGGCGGCATGGCACGGGTTTATCGTGGACATGATCGCAATTTGGATCGTGAAGTCGCCATTAAAGTCTTGCACGAGCATCTGGCGGAAGCTGATACGTTCAAAGAACGCTTCGAGCGCGAAGCCAAACTCGTCGCGGCCATCAACCACCCCAATATTGTCCAGGTCTATGATTACAACACCGTCGAACGAGGTAACGGCCTGATTTACTACATGGTCATGTCTTACATCCCAGGTGTGACCTTACAAGACTTGATGGAAGCCCACTGCGAACAGGAAACACGACTCAGCATCAAGCAAATTGTCAGCATTATGGAAGATCTAACCGATGCGTTGACCTACGCACACCAGCAAGGTATGGTGCATCGTGATGTAAAGCCAGCCAACATCATCATCCGCCAAGAGGATAATACCGCCATCCTGACGGATTTTGGCATCGCCCGTATGGCTGTCGCCAGCAACCTGACGCAAGAAGGCGCGACCGTCGGCACACCGGCCTATATGTCCCCGGAACAAGCGACCGGTGAAATGGTCGATGCACGAAGCGATCTCTATGCGCTAGGCATCATCCTCTATGAAATGCTGACGGGTAGCACACCCTTCGAAGATGACGGCAGTCTTTCGGTCTTGCTCAAACATTTGAATGATCCAGTCCCCGCCATTTCTGAACAAGTGGCGCACCTCGAAAACGATTATCTGGATGCCGTCATTTACAAGGCTCTGGCGAAAAAACCAGAAGACCGTTATCAATCCGCACAAGATATGATGGCTGATCTGCGTCGCGCCCTGGGCGACCAGGAACCATTAGCCATGCAAAGCAGGCCCCAACAAACCATCAACATCAATCCGAAGGCGACGAGTTCAACGCTAGAGATCATGACCACGCAGACTACCCGCGCCTTACGTTCGCCTATCGGGATTTTAGTCATCGGGATGGCGGCGATTCTTCTTTTGCTAGGGGCTAGCGTATTATTCCAGGAAGGTGATGGTGACTCTATCGAAGAGCCGATCTATTTTTCTACCCAATTCAGCCTGGACGACGAAATGAGCAATGCCTGGCCGCTGGATGAACTTGCGAATCTCTCGCGCCGCATTGAAGATGACGGCTACATCATCCGCAATACAGAAAGCCGATCTGCGATCCCGACAGTATTTACCCTCAGCGATATGTACCAGGATGTGACTATCGAGCTGACCGGACGACTAACGGCAGATAGCGACGGCCCCAGCGCATACGGCATTGTCTTTCGTTACATTGACGAGAACAATTACAACGTATTCGCGGTGGATGGCCTGGGCCGTTATAGCGTGTGGGTGCGGGAAGACGGCAATTGGACCGAACTCCGCAATGCGGATGCCTCACCCGATGAACGATGGACGATGAGCGAGATCATCAACCCGGCCGGCCAGACCAACATGCTGGAAGTCGGTGTGTATGACACGAACATCATCGGCTACGTCAACGGCGAACAGATCTTGATGGTACAAGATGCGGTACGCACGGGCGGGGTCGGCATCTATGTCGCTTCCACCGCAGAGGAAAATGCCACCGCGATCATCGAGCATTACCGGGTGGCGGAAGGCCCAACCTCGATGACCGGCAGTGAGTCGATGACGGGTGACGACCCAACCGCCACCCCAGAAAGTTAACCGAGTTGCGCTTGTAACGCGACGATATACAACGGAATTAAACAGGCAACCGCCATAAATGCCAGGACGCCCAGCGCAATCGTCACACCGTCCAGGCGGAAGACATCTTCTTCTTCGGCTTCGTATTGAGGCCGATACGGTTGTGACGGGGCCAAACGCTGGCTATCACTCGTCGCGCCGGCATTACGCGGCGGCCTGGTAAATGCACGCGGATGCTGGACACCTTGCATGGACGACTCGCCGGGGGGCGGTGGCGTGCGGCTTGGTTCGCTGTAGGGCGCATCCGGCGCGACACTATACCGTTGAGTCGGCAATGCCTCCGGTGGTGGCGGGATAGACGACGGCTGTGGTTGGCTCTTACCGGGTAAATTCGTCGGGCGTGGTGGCTGGCCGGTACGTTCCTCTGGCGAAACTGCCGGCGGGCGATTCTGGCGCATAGTCTGGTTGTTGACCTGACCGCGAAATGACTTGAGGATCTCCGCGATTTGACCGGCGTGCTTATAGCGGTCGTTGGGCTTCTTCTTCATCAACTTACGCACCAGCGAAGCCAGTTCTTCCGGCACTGCCGGGTTATACTGCCGGACATCCGGGACTTCTGTTTGAATATGCGCCATAGCTAGCTCTTGCTGGCTCCCGCCGGTGTAAGGCAATCGCCCGCTTAACATCTCAAACATCACCACGCCAATCGAATACACGTCAGCGGCGGCGGTCGGCTTTTCGCCCTGGGCTTGCTCCGGCGCGAAGTAATGCGGGCTACCCCACACCACAGACGCCCGTTCTGCCGGTTGCGTATCACTCAGGGCTTGCGCGATGCCGAAATCGGTAATCTTAACGATGTCACTCTTCGTCAACAGGACGTTCTGCGGCTTGACATCCGCATGGACGATCCCGGCACGATGAGCAAAGCCGATACCTTCACAGATCTGGATCGAGAGATTCATCACACGTTCCAACGGCAAGGCATTGTGCGTGCGGATGACTTTCTTCAAGTCACTGCCATCGACTAATTCCATCACGATAAAATAAGTCGGCCCGTCACTGCCCACATCATGCACCGTGACGATGTTCGGGTGAGACAGGTTGGCGATGCTCCGCGCTTCATTTTGAAAGCGGATGATAAAGGCCGGGTCTGCCGTCAGGCTAGGCCGCAAGATCTTAATGGCAACGGTGCGGCCCAAAGACTCATCGGTCGCCTTATAGACGACTGCCATCCCGCCAGAGGCCAACTGCGAGACCAGACGATAACGATTGTTTAACAGGGTTTCAGAAGAGGACATAAGCGCATCCTGGGTTCGTCATGAATAGCTCAATTGTACACCGGGTTAGAGTGTGGTCAACGAGTCGAATAACCGCCGGTATTCCATCTGGGCACTTCGATCCGTCATACTGGCAATGTAATCTGCCACGACACGATGTTGATCTTCATCATTGAGCAAAGCACGGTACTCACCGGGCAATTGCAACGGCTCTTTGATGTAACTTTCAAATACTTCCGACAAGATGCGTTCGGCCCGTTTCGCCATCCGCACGACGGTATGATGATGATACATGTTCTGATAAAGAAAATCTTTAAGTTGGCGGTTCATCCGGCGGAAGTGCTGGCTATGGGCGACCACATTTTCCGGGTGCCCTTGCACATCATCGGATGACGTCGCACCAATCGCACTGAGGTTCTCGTTGGTCTGCGACAGCACATCGTCAACTTGCATCCCGATCTGTTCGCGGATAAACCGATGCCGCGTGACCACATCCATCGTCGCCCCGCGCCACTCTAGGCGATCACACAACCTCTGCCAGATCTCCAGCTCAGCCAATTGATTCGGCATGAGCAAGCCGGACTGAATGCCGTCATCCAGATCATGGGCATTATACGCCAGTTCATCCGCGATATTGGCGATCTGAGCTTCGACACTGCCGCGTGTCGCCACGTTGAAGCCGGTCACCTCACTCAAGTCATACTCGGTCTCGTGCTTGGCGATGCCTTCCAGTGTTTCCAGCGTCAGGTTAAGCCCCGGCCATTGCGGATAGCGGCGTTCCAGTTCCGTGACAACACGATAACTTTGATGATTATGATTAAAGCCACCGTGATCCGCCATCATGTCATTGAGGATGAACTCCCCGGCATGACCAAACGGCGGATGACCCAGATCATGCGCCAGGCAGATCACCTCAACCAGATCTTCGTTGACCGCCAGCGCACGGGCCAGCGTCCGCCCGATCTGTGCGACTTCGAGCGTATGCGTCAGACGGGTGCGGTAATAATCCCCCGCATCATTGACGAAGACCTGCGTCTTGTATTCCAACCGCCGGAAGGCCGCAGAATGCACCACCCGATCCCGGTCTCGTTGGAACGCGGTACGATAATTCGGCTCGTGCTCGTGGTGGCGGCGGCCCTTGCTGTCCTGGCTTTTCAAGGCGTAGGCGGCTAGCGTCTGCGCCTCGATGGCTTCTAAGTCTTGCCGTGTTCGATACATCGTTACTCCTCAAGGTGGCTTACTGTCTTATTGTACCCGGTTCCACTTTTCAAGCGAATGCGATCTGGTATAATGATGCGAACCATGCAGGCGCCAAGCCTGCTTTTGCGTATACACGGAGGATTATTTGGATGGATATTAACCAGGCCGCCCGTATGATCGAATGGCTCGATGAAGAACGACGCCAGGATAAGGGGACGATTGCCACGCTAGAGGAGCGTCTCGCACAACAGCAAGAGGTCATCGACAAGCTCCAGCGGCGGCTATCCAGCATTGAATCCGACCAGACCGTGATTAAGTCACAGAGCACCACCGCCCTACGTGAGTCCGAAATCCTGGATCAGGTACGTCAGGAAATGCGGCAACTGCTGGAAGAAAAAGAGAGTAAACGGCTGACCGCCGAGCGCGAGGCCGAACGCCGCACCCAACTTCAACGCGAGCAGATGACGCGCCCGGTGCAAGAACTCAGCGAGAAGATCACCAAGCTAGAGCGCACCACCACCGAAGTACCGGCCCTGCAAATGGAACGCGAGCGCACCACCGCGACCCTGGCGACCGTCCAACAGCGCATTGACGACATCATGAAGAAATTGGACGAACCGGAACGCCGGTTGGCCTTCCTGGAGGAACAACGCCGCCAGGATGTCCGCCGCATCTCCGAGATCGAATCGGACATGCCAGAGATCCAGAAGCAGATTGATAACGTGCGCCCCAAGCTCACCCTGCTGGAAGACCTGGCCCTACGTAACGAACGCCGCGTGCAGGAAGTGCAAAATGGCGAACGGGGCCGGCGCGAGCAAATCCAGCAATTTATCGACCAACAGACTCTCGTCATCCAGGAGCGCGACAAACAAATCGAAGACTTGCTCAAAAAATTCGGCGAGCAAGATAGCCTGATGCAACAGAACATAGAACGCTTCGAGACGTGGGAAGAAGCCTACCGCCAGATGCGGGCCATCGTCGAGGACTTCCAGCGCATCAGTGACCGGCTGGAACGACGCATCAACGAAGTGGCGGAAATGCAACGCCTGAGCGAAGAACGATTCCGCCAGGAATGGAACGATTGGCGCAACGACGATCAAAAACGCTGGAAGCAGTTCACCCTTTCTAACGATGAAGTCTGGCGGTTGCACGATAAAGACTTTGATCGTTATGTCGAACGGTTGGATTCAATCGTAGACGACATCGAGCCACTACGTGATAGCATCAGCCGGTTGTGGAAGTTAGAGCGCGAACGCGCCCAACTGTACCGGGATCGCTATCAGGCGATGTTGACCGAATATGATGACAGTGTGAGCCATACAAGCAGTCCTTCGACGGCAACAGATCTCGACACGCCGACCACAAACGGCACCAACAGCAACAACACCACACTCCCCTAGCAGAATTAAAACCGGGCGCGGTTGTCGCGCCCGGTTCACCGTGTAGATGATTAGCGGCGGTATTCGTCGCCGCAGTCACCAATCCGTTTGAATAAGTCGTTGGCCTCATCACTGATCGCGTCAATTTCGCTCAGATCGTCTTCGTCCAATGAGAAGTTGAACACCTGCTTGTTTTCTTCGCGGTTGTCGGATAC
>DAOTTZ010000093.1:0-9080 GCA_034437535.1 Anaerolineae bacterium
CACCCACTGCGACCGGCACGTTCGACGCGCCGATGTTCGGCAGGCTGGAATCGCCCGGTTCGGTGTGGTCCTCGCTGGTCGCAACGATGCTCTTTTCCGCACTGTAAGCACTACTAACGGTGAAATCAACATCATCGCTGGCAACGTAGTCGTTCGGCCCGGTGCCGTCACCGTTACGTTCGCCGTCGTCGTCGCCACTGGCCCCCGGCGTATCATCGCCGGTCGGGTTTGGCGTGGTGCCTTCATCCGGCAGGCTGGTATAGGTCACATCGACTTGATTGGTGATGATCTGACCTTCGGTCACCGTATCCAGCACGGTCGTATTGAGGCGCACGGTGAACGTCTCGCCCGGTTCGATCTGCGGGATGATGACATCCGCGCCGTCACCCAGACCAGTAGTGTAAACCGAGTTATCGGTGTAATCGCCAGGGGCGGCCACCTGCGTGTTCGTCTCATCGAACACCTGCACGCCAGTCGCCGCGTTCACGAAGTCCAGTTCCGCGACCAATATGTCGATCACGTTGACCTCAAAGGCGTCGGCATCACCGGTGTTTTCGATCACCACATCGTAGACGACGGTATCACCCGCGTTGAACGGCCCGGTCGTCGCCGGGTTGCTCAGCGCGGCGTTGATCGTCTTGGTCACACCCAGCACTGGCTCTTGCACCACCACTTGCACCGTGTTGGAGGTGCCGCGTGGTTGCGAATTGCCGCTGGCATCATCGGTGAACACGGTGAATTGGTTGGCCCAGATGTCGCCCAGTTCATTGACCGCCGCGCCCTCCGGATCATTCATCACCACCACGTTGAACTCGATGATGATGAACTCACTATCAAGGTCGTTGTCGTTATTGGTCACACTGCCGATGTTGAATTCCAGCACCCGCGCCCCGGCAGGGACATAGGTGATGTTACTCGCCGGGAAGGTCGTGGTCGGGTTGAGTTCGTTCGCCACACCGCTGAAGACCGGGTCGGCAAAGTTGAAGGTGTTATCCGCGCTGTAGCTGATGACGGCACTCCCGGCGATGTACTCGATGCCCGGCAAGAGTGTATCTTCCACACGCAGGCCATCGGTCACCGCTTCGGGGATACTCGTCACCAGGCGGAAGCGCACGACCTCACCGATGGCGACCGGCACATCCGGGTCAAACGGTGGCTCGAAGTCGCCGTCATTGGGCAGGCTGGCATCGTCGGTGTGGGTTTCGCTGGTCGCGATGATGCTCTTGACCGGTTGCGTGATGTCGATGACGACATCAGCGGTATCCACCGGGCCGGTGTAGTTGCGGTTGTCCGGGTCGGTGTTGTCATCGCGGGTATCGTAGGACGTGATTTCTGCGGTGTTGGTGTATGTTTCGTTCGCCAGTACGTTATTTTCCACTGTTGCGGTGAAAACTACTGTACAGAATTCCCCGACCAGCAGATCATCAAAGCTGAAAGTATAGAAGGCTGGGCCACCGCCACCACCATAGTTTGTGCGCCCATAACAGGTAGAGGCCGCCGCATCGAACGCCGTGAATGACAAGAAAGGCGGCGGTTGCGTCGGCAGTAAGTCCTGCCCGGTGATGTTATAGGCCGGGGCAGTACCCACGTTTGTTATCGTAAGGGTGAACGTCACCACATCGCCGATTTCCGCGCCTGTTACGTCGCCAGCCGGTGTGATGGTTGCATTCGTATTGCTGATGGCGGTCACGGACTTGTCGATGGTCAGTTCCGGCTCTACGATGTCTACATCAGCCGGGCTGTTGATAATCTGTTCCGTCCCACTGCGGTCATCATAGCGCAGTTGGGCGCGGTTACGGGCTATCTCAGCATCAATGTTGGTCGCATCGTTGCCCATCCGCGCAAAGACACGGATTATGATGCGGTCGTCATCATTCACCGCGCCATCCGGCGCATTGGTGATGTCAAAGGTCGCTGCTTCAAGCTCATTGTGGGCACCGTCCGCTTTCGCAGCATCCCGCCAGAAAAGTACTGAAGTCGTGCTGGCATCCGGGGAGCTACTGAGGGTATCCCCTGCGACTAAGGCCGTTGGTGCAAGCGTGAGGTTACCACCGACGGAAACAACTTCCGCCCCGATCAGGTCAACCACATCGTTACCACCGTTAAAGCCGCCGGCCAGTTCGTTCTCATCGATGATGCGAACACCATTGGTGATGCCTTCCGGCAATGTGACGGTGATGAGGTACGAGAACGTTTCGCCCGGTGTTAAGTCCGGGCGGCCAGCGTTATGCTCGGCACTCCCGGTTTCCGATTCATCGCTCGAACCGGCCTCGAACGCTTTGTTGATGGTCGGATCATCGACGGTAAAGGTTGGGCTGGTCGCACTGTCGGCATAATCGTTCAGCGGGCCGCCGGGGCCATCATCGCCGTTACGTTCGCCGTCTTCGTCGCCGCTGGCACCCGGTGTATCGCTACCGGTCGGGTTACCGACGGTGCCTTCATCCGGCAAGCTGGTGTACACCAGATCAGCAGTGTTATCCCAGGCATCACCCGGCTCGACGGTATTGTTCACACGGACGGTGAAGCTCACACTGCTGGTATCACCAGCCGCCAGCTCGTCCCATTCCAATGTGACAACGCCCGCCGCGTGGTTGGCAGTCGTCGGGGCTGTGCCGCTATTGGTAGTAAAGCCCGTGTCGAACGTGACAAACGTCGTCGGCAGGTTGTCGGTAATGACGAGATCATAGGCCGGAGCATTGCCGGTGTTTTCGATCTCAATGGTGTAGGTGATGATGTCCCCGGCGTCACCGGTGTTGACATCCTGTGTCTTATCGATTGTGAAATCTGGCTCAATCACATCCACCGTGACGACATCTGTAGCGGCGCGTTCGGTGTCGTTTCCGTTCACGTCCTCCGCACGCAACGACCCGGTGTTATCCAGCGCGGTCGGGTCTTGGTTGCCGACCACGTTCAACACCAGCGCGTTGAACTCTACAACGATGAATTCGTCGTTGTCATCGTTGTCGGTGTTGGTCACATTGCCAAAGCTAAAGTCTACGTCGGTATCATCGCCAAATGGCCCACCCGATATAGTACCGGCAGTGAAGGCACACGTCGGCGTAATGGTGCCGATGGTCGTCTCGTCACCGGCTTGTGTACAGGCACCCGCTACAATTTGATTGTCAGATGTAAAGCCAGCGGCATCAGAAACAAAGGCATAAGCCGCAGTGCCATCGTCCAGGAATTGCATCCCCGCCGGGATCGCATCGCGGATCACCAGATCGCTCATACCGGACTCTGGAATCAGAGCCTCCAGGCGATAGCGCACGACCTCGCCGATGAGCACGTCGGTGGTGCTCGAACCGGCTTCGGACGTATCCACCAGCGACTTGGTGATTTCTGGCGCAAGCACTTCGGTCTCGGCGTCGTCGCTGGGCGGGTCGTCGCCATTCTCATCGTCGATGAAGTCCGGGCCGCCTTCGGTGCTGGCGTAATCGTTCAATTCCGCCGTGTTCGGGATGACCACCGGCGCGTCGATGTTCGGGTCAACTTGTAGTGTGTAGGTAATCAGGATGATGTTGGTGCCATCAGTCGGATGTGCGGATTGGCAGACACCGCCCGCGCCCGGTGAGGCCTCTTCTGGATCGACCAGTTCTATACCATCGGTACCACCGGCACCCCGGAACAAGTCGATGTCGTCGAAGACACCACCAGCGGAGTCGCGCACGGTAATTGCCGTGCCGTCACCGCGCACAGCGGTCAGGCCGATGCCGCCGCCCGGAATGATGAAGCCGGGGCCGATGATGTCGCTAATTACGATGTCAAAGGCCGCGCTACCACCCTGGTTTTCTACCGTGATAGTAAACGTCACGAAGTCGCCACCGTCTACGCCGCTGACATTGCTGTCATAGGGGTCAGTCGTTTGATCGTCCGAGCCGAACGGTAAAGCCGGTGGGACGGTTGGTGCGCCTGGTGGGTCGTAGGTCGCGCCGGGGTTAGTCGTATCGGATACACCCTTAGTAATGAACAGGGCCGGTTGGCGCAAGGCGATCTGCACGATGTCACTGGCGGCAGAAGTCGTGCCCTGGGTTGAGCTTTCGCTGGCTTCCGCCTGGTTGGTCAGGAACAGATTATCGGCAAACGGATCGTCGGTGACGGTAAACGTCAGCCACATGACCAGCGTCGTCTGCTGAGAACCCGGCGCGTCGAAACTGCCGAAGTCGAACTCGACAAAGTTATTGGCCGCATTACCCGTCACACCGACGGCTGTAATGCCGGTATAAGCCTGGAAGGTATCACCCGTGCCATAGGTCGCCACACCCGCCGGCGGGATGGTGCCAGCGATGCCAGCGTTAAAGGTCGTAACTTCGGTCGCGTCGATGACCGGAAGCGGCGGGTAATCGCGTATGATCAGGTTTTCGAAGTCGCTGGTCGGCAGATCGTAGGTGATTTCGTATGTCACCGTATCGCCGGGGAAGAGTTCGAGCGGGGAGGGCAGGGTGGTACTGCCGTTGATCGCCACAATCGACTTGTTAATATCACCGGTCGCGATTTCCAGGGTGGCACCGCTGTCGTCGTCTTCGCTCTGGCCGGTCGCGGTCAAATCGTCGGTATTCAACACATCGGCGGTCACATCCACCGTGTTTTGCAGGACGTCGCCCTGATCGACTGATTCATCACCTGGGGCGAAGGTGTCGGTAAATTCTTCCTGGATCTCGACCTGATAGGTGACGGTGAGTGTCGTCTGGCCGTTGTTGACCACGCCACAATCTGGCGGCGGGCCACCCGTCCCCCCGGCGGGCACACACCCACCCAGGATTTCGGTCACACCCGGTGCCAGTTCGTCGGAGACGCGGAATTGAATATCGGTCTCGCCGGTGCCGGGACTAAGGACGTTAAAGGTGTAATTGGCCGGGTTCATCGCGGTGGCCGGGCCACCGTTGAAGCTCAACTCCGGCGGTGCGCCTGTCCAGCGTTGACCGTCGGAAAGCAGATCGTCGATCACCAGGTTATCAAACGCAAAATAATCCGAGATCTGGATGTCGAGGCTATATTCGATGATGTCGCCGGGGGTGTTGCCCGGTGCGCCAGCATCGGTGATGGTCGTCGCGCCCTTCTGGATGGAGATCGATTCTAAATCAATCGTATCGCCGGGGCAACCGGGACATGGGCCAACGACCGCGTTATCAGTCGCGCCCGCGTCACGCGGGTCAAGCGGCGTCCAATCGCCGACGGCTTCGGCCTGATTTTCCGCGATGTTGTCATCACCGCTGGCCGGGTCGATGACATCCGCCCCGCCTGCCTCCACACGCTCAACGAAGAACTCCAGGTTGATCGTCGCATCCGCCGGGCCGGGGCCACCGGTTATCGTCGGGATGTTCACGAGCACGGTCAAGCCGGCGGCCGGGCCAGCCGGTAGAGCCGGACTAATCAAAGTGCCGTCACCGGTGACGGCAGTCAGCACCACGTTATCCGGTAATAAGTCGGTCACGTCGAGGTCGGTGATGGTCTGGCCGTCGGCCACGTCAATTTCGATCACCCAGGTCGCGGGGTCGTTCGGCCCGGTGGTGATCTCGTTTTCTTCTTCCAGGTTGCTCTTGGTCATCGTGAACAAGACCGGCGTCACTGTGTCCGGGTTCCACAACTCGCTATTCTCATCGGGTGGAGTCACCAGGATCGGGTCACAGCACGGGTTCTGGAGCGGGTCTTCACCAAACTGGAAGCCGCCGCGTGTACGAAGATCGAGCGGCGTGCCCAGGTCGGCAAAATCACTCATGGAGAGATTCACCGTGATCTCCGCCGCCGGTTGATCTGGCGTGAAGGAGCCAAACGGCAGTTGTAGGATCACAAATTGATCACCCGGCGTACCACAGACAATTTCTGGATCACCCGCCGTATCAAACAAGAACGGATGCTCAATCGCTGTCTGAGCAGGGCCACAGCCCGACCCACCAAGCGGCGTATCCGGGAAGGTGAACACCTGCGGGGCCGGGCTTAGCGGCGCACCCAGGAACTCTGCCCCCAGGAAGCTGATACCGTCCAGCGGCAGGCTGGTGTTCGCCGCGCCGTCCGCGCCATTAGTCGGCAGGACGAACTCAATAAACGGCCCATAACCAGGGTCGGTGCCGGTGTTGTTATCAAAGGTGAAGGTCACGCTGAAGTCTTCACCGATGGGCACTTCCGCCGGGGCGTCTACCGTGATGGCCGGAGCAGGCGCATAAAGCGGGGCCGCCAACGTCTGGTCGTCGTCCGGTGAAATACCAAAAACAAAGACCGCACTCAGTAATAAACCAAGTACGCCGAAGCGGATTATTTGCTTAGGTGTTCGAGACATATGGCTTTACCCCTTTAGGCATTTCCCAATGCGATTTGACAGATGAGCATCATAAATAATGAATTAGGTTTTTATTTGCCAATCATTAGTATAGTATTGGAACAAATCAGAAGCAAGTCAATTTACTAAATTTATACCTTTTTCATAAATTTATCTCTACGTATGTGAGCAACACTATTACATGGTTGTGAATTAATCCGGGAATTGCGTTCTGTGGCAAAGTTTTTTAACATGCAATTCAAGTATATACACAATTCTATTTCAGTTCGGCTGATTGCTACTATCCAGGTGACCTGGCCACCTGACCAGTATTTCAGCCAGTATTCCCGATGAATAAGGATGTCTATGCTCACGGTGAGAGACGCACTCAACCTGCCGGCATTCGCCAGCGCGACAGTCGTCGCTGGCAAAAACGGCCTGCACCGCCCCATCAACTGGGTTCACAACGTCGGCGTGCCAGACGCGGCCCAATGGCTCAACGGCGGGGAACTGGTGCTGACGACCTACAGCAACCTGCCGACTTCATCCGACGGCCAGACCACGTATCTACAGCAGATGATCGACATCGGCGTGGTCGGGTTGGTGGTGACCATCGGCCAGGACATCGACCAGGCCCCCACCGCGATGCGTGAGCTAGCAGACACGCACGACTTCCCCTTGATCGAGATCCACTACACTGCCCGCTATGTTGACCTGGCGCGGGCCGCCAATGAGCATATCGTGCAAGAGAACATGGCGATGGTGCGCCGTGCGCTGGAAATCCACCAGCGGTTAACGCGGCTGGTGCTGGAAGGCGGCGGCATGCGCGAACTGGTGGGCGAACTGGTCGAACTACTCCACCAATCCATCAGCATAGAAACGGCCCGCTTTGAGGCCATCGCTAGCTTGAACATCGGCACGGTGGACGAAGCCCGCCGCTACACACAACAATACGGCAGAACCGACCCGCGCCTGGTGCAAGCCCTGGAATCTCAGGTTCTGCCCCGCATCCGGGAGACCCTGCGCCCGGTCAAGATCGAGCCGATGCCGCATGTCGGGCTGGAGATGGAACGCATCCTCGCGCCTATCGTCGTCCACAGCGAAATTTATGGGTATCTGTGGATCATCGCCGACGACCGCCCGCTTAATGACCTGGATCATCTCGCGATTGAAAGCGGCGCGACCATCGCCGCCCTGATGATGCTCTATCAAGAGGCCGTCCAGGGGGCGGAAGCCAGCCTGAAGGGAAATCTGCTGGCCCGCTTGATCCAGAACGAGATGAGCGGGGCCAACGTGCTGACCGACCACGCCCTACGCTATGGCGTGGATCTGCGCCAGCCCTACCGCGTCTACATCGTGGATTATCCACAAGCGACCTCGCAACGGTTACTGCGGCTTTACCGGGATACCAACAGTTTCATCATGGCGGAAGGTCGCCCGGCAGTGGTCGGTCAATACGCCGGTCAGTTGGTGCTCATCGCCCAGGCCAGCGAACCCGCCGCCCAACTGATCGAAGACATCCGTAAGCCTACTAGCCGCGAAGGCAAAGCCAAGATCGGCATCAGCGCGGTGCATGAAGGCGCACGCCAGGTGCGCGACGCCTATACCGAATGCCGCGAAGCCCTGGATGTGTGCCGCAAGTTAAGCCGCCAGGGGCCGAACTTCTTCTATGAGACGTTGGGGTACCTGCACGCGCTTTATCATGCCGGGCCAAAAGCCCTGACCGGCAGTCCACACGTCCCGGCCCTGCGCCAGCTCTTAGCGGAAGAACAAGCCGACCTGTTCAACACGCTGGAAGCCTACCTTGATTCTGGCGGCAACGGCGTCCACACTGCCGATACCCTGCACATCCACCGGAGCACGCTGAATTATCGTCTACAGCGCATCAGCCAGATCTGCGACGTCGATCTCTCCAACCCCAACACCCGGTTGGATCTTCAAATTGCGTTGAAGTTGTTGCGCATGTTCAACGAAAATGGCGCGTGAGGATACCCATCATGACAACGTATGCGACTCGCTATCTGACCTTTGTCCGGCATGGGCAATATCACAACCGGCAGGATGACGGCGACCTGACGCCACTCGGCATCCGGCAGATCGAATACACAGCGGCCAGCCTGCGCGAACAACATTTTGATACGATCTATCATAGCCCGTTGCGGCGGGCGGTCCGCTCCGCCCAGATCCTGGCACAGGCTTTCCCTGGAGTAGAACGTGTGGAGAGTGCCTTATTAAAGGAATGTGTACCGTCTTTACCGCTGGAATTACAGAGCCTCTACCCGACGCACACCCCGGCGACGATGAAAAGTTGCCAGGAGCGATTCACCCGCGCCTGGTCGGCCTTTACCCTGCCACCGACCGAACCCGCCACCAAACAACACGAGTTGATCGCCTGTCATGGCAATATTATGCGGTACTTCGTGACGCGGGCTTTGGGTGCGCCGCTGGATAGCTGGACGAAGATGGTCGTCCATAACGGCGGGCTGGTGCGGCTCCGCGTCGATATGGACGGCCAGGTGATGCTGATCTCCCAGAATGACATCGGCCATTTGCCTACAGACTGTCGTACATTGGGTTAATCCGCCGGGTCGGTCAGGCGGATGCTACGGGGGATGTTGAACTCTCGCGCCAGGTACCCTCGCGCCTCTAACAGATCCAGATAGCGGATCACGTTGCCACGAGACATATACGTCCCCTGGGCGATTTCCTGGATGCTAGGCGGAAAATGGATTTCTTCCAGGTAGGCCACAATAAAGTCATAGACCGCTTGAACGTTGTCTTCACGCTGGCGGGTGCGGTCATCCCGCGCATAACGGCTCACTTTTCG
>DAOTTZ010000094.1:0-91899 GCA_034437535.1 Anaerolineae bacterium
CAAAGTTACCGCTCATTTGCTCAAACATCTGTTGCGGACTCGCTTCGGCATTGATGTCCAATCTTTTCAAGGCTCAATTGAGTTTGCGTTTTAATTTCACATCAGGCGTACGATCTATTATACCGGAGTCGATAGGGAAATGCTCTTTGAACAGTCAAGCGGCTTATGATTGGATTGCCAGATCACGGATCGTCAGCGGAATGCGTGGCGACTTTCCGCCGAAAACAGCATTACAGGTAGCCGAGGTGTTGATGAAATACGGCATCAATACCTTTGAACTCACCCTGAATTCAACCGAGCCAGTCGCCGCGATGCAGGCCATCAAACGGGAGCACGGCGATCAGGTTTGTGTCGGCATGGGGACGGTGCTCAACCCGGAAGATGCCCGGCGTGTGCTGGATGCTGGCGCGGATTTCGTGGTGTCGCCAGCCTTCCAGCCAGAAGTCGTCCAGACGGTGTTAGCGGCGGATGTGCTGATGGCCCCTGGTGTCATCACACCGAGCGAAGCGGTACAGGCGTGGGAACTCGGTGTGAAGTTGCTCAAGTTGTTTCCAATCGGGGCATTAGGTGTCGCGTATTATCGGGCTATGTTTGGTCCGCTGGATCATATGCGGTTTATGTGTAATGGCAACATGCATGCAGAAGATGTGCTGGCATTTTTGCAGGCCGGGGCGGTGGCCTGTGGTACCGCCGGTTGGCTGACCGGCAGTGGCAAGCGATCCGTCGACTCGTTGGCGCAACACGCCGCCCAGATCCAACGGGCGGTTACAACGGCAGAGCATGGCGCGGAGACCTTGATTTAGCCTATGCCAGAGCATATACCCGTCTTGTTAGATGCGGTTTTAGATGCACTCCAACCGGGAGAGCCAGCGGTACGGCGCATCGTCGATGGCACACTCGGCGCGGGGGGACATACTCATGCGCTATTGGAACATGGGGCGGAGATCGTGTTGGGGCTTGACCTTGACCCGACTGCGTTGGCGATTGCCCGTGAGCGATTGGCTGATTTCGGTGAGCGTGCGATTGTGCGTCATGCCAGTTACGCGGATCTACCGGCTTTATTGGACGAGTTGGGATGGTCGCATATCGACGGGATGCTACTTGATCTTGGGATTTCGTCAATGCAGGTAGATAACGCCGAGCGCGGCTTCGCCTTCGGGCAATCTGGCCCGCTGGATATGCGATTTGACCCCAGCGGATACCGCGCACCGGCCAGGGATTTAATCAACCATTGGGCGGCGGATGATCTGGCCGATATTTTCTATCAGTACGGCGAAGAACGCCACAGCCGCCGGATTGCCCGCGCCATTGTGGATGCTCGGCCACTCCACACGACGGATGAATTGGCCGCTCTGGTCGCCCGGACTGTGCCCAAAAGCCGCGATACACGCCGGATTCATCCGGCCACCCGTGTCTTCCAGGCGTTGCGGATCGTGGTCAACGACGAGTTCAAGGTCATCGAACGAGCCTTGCCCGCCGCGATCCATGCGTTGCGTCCGGGCGGGCGGTTGGCCGTCATCAGTTTTCACAGTCTGGAAGATCGCATCGTGAAGCATGTGTTCAAAGACGCCAGCACTGAGGTAAAATCACCACCAGGCATGGTCTTGGAAGAAAAAGACGCGCTGGTTCGTCTGATTACCCGCAAGCCGATAACAGCGAGTGAGGACGAGATCAACCGCAACCGGCGAAGCCGTAGCGCGAAATTACGAGTGGTCGAGAAACGATGAGCGAAACCTGGTTTGAACATACACTCCAGCGGACAGGCTGGCGACCCCAGCGGCAAGTGATCGCCCTGGCGACATTGGGCTTCGTGCTGGCGTTGATCTTCGGCGGATTATATCTGTCACAGGTTGTTAGCGAAGCGACCACCAACCGCCGGTTGGATACCCTGCTAGACGAACGAGACGACCTGGAACGCGAAAACGAACAATTACGAAGTGACATTGCCCGGCTGGAAAGTGTGCCAAATCTCATCACACGGGCGGAGACAATGGGCTTCATCCTGGCACAGCCAGAGCAGATCGAGTATTTGCCGGTCGAGGATTACCGTCCGATCCAGGCGGATACCGTCGCGCCTATCGAGGCCGAGCCAGAGACCGCCCCCGATGTCTATGACGAGACATTTCCTGAATGGATCGGGCGGCAATGGCGCAACCTGACGAATGGAATTGAGAACTTACTGGGGGGTTAAGACGATGGAACAAGCACAAATAGTCCGTCAGCGGTTGCCACTGGCAATTATCGGGGTGATTGTCGTCTCCGTGTTGTTGATCTTCCGGGTGGTCTGGTTCCAGTTCCCGCAACCGCCGCGTGTGGTAGCGGAGTTTGCCGTCCAGCGAGAGGCCAATGCGGGTAGTACCGAGATCATCGAATCCGCACGCGGGCGCATCTATGACCGCGACGGAAATCCGCTGGCTGTCAACAAAATTCAATATCGCGTGTTCATCAGCCCCAATATCGTGGCCGACCCTAGCGAGACCGCCGCCGACCTGGCCCGGATCTTGGGGGAAGACGAACTTGATCTGTATAATTTGCTTCGTAACAGCATCAATCCGTCGGAGTTCCTGGGCGTCGTCAATGCGGATACCTGGCGCGAAATTCGTGAGTTGAACTTGCAGTCGATCCGTATGGATCGCATTCAACGGCGTGATTATCCCCAGGGGGCATTGGCGGCCCATGTGGTCGGCTTCGTCAACGGCATCGGCGAGGCCGCACGCGGGAATTACGGCGTTGAAGGGTACTATCAACCGCAGTTAGCCGGGCAGGTCATCGAGCAAGAGGTGAGCAATATCCCGTTTGATCTGCCGGAGGACTTTTCAGAATCGCTGGAAAGCGGGGCTGATCTGGTGTTGACGATTGATCGTGATGTTCAATTTCTGGCAGAAAGTGAACTCCAGCGGGCGGTGACCGAGACCGGAGCGAATAGCGGCTCGATCTTGATTATGAACCCGCGCAACGGTGACATCCTGGCGATGGCGAATTACCCGGCATATGATCTGAACAATTATGCCGACGTCAATAACCCGCGCCTGTTACGCAACGCCGCCGTCAGCGAGGTCTACGAGCCAGGGAGTGTGTTCAAGGTGTTGACGGTCGCCGCCGGGTTGGATAGTGGTGCGATTACGCTGGATTGGACGTATACAGACCAGGGGATTTACGAGGTCAGCGGCGATCAAATTTACAATTGGGATCGGCAGGCTTACGGCACCGTCAATACCGAGCAAGTTCTGGTCAATTCTTTGAACGTTGGGGCGGCGACAATTTCGAACACGATGGGAACCGATGATTTCTACAGTTGGCTCAATCGGTTCGGCATTGCATCGCCCACCGGCGTCGATCTTCAGGGTGAAGAGGCCGGTCTGATGCGCACGCCGACCGATCTCAGCGGCGAGTGGAGCGAGAGCGACCTGGCGACGCATAGCTTCGGCCAGGGCTTATCCGTCACTCCGTTGCAGATGTTGACGGCGGTCAATGCCATTGCCAATGACGGCCTGATTATGCAACCCCGTATCGTTTACCAGCGCGTCATCGGTGACCAGATCTTGACGTCCGATCCGATTGTCTCAAGACGAGCAGTTTCTGCGGAGACTGCCGGATATGTGCGAGACATGATGGTTAACGTAGTGGAGGGCGATGTTGATCAACGGGCGCGGGTACCTGGGTATACTATCGCCGGTAAGACCGGCACGGCGGAGATCCCGGCGGCAGTCGGGTATGAGCCAGATGCTTATGTGATGAGTTTCGTCGGCTTCTTACCGGCGGATAACCCACAGGTCAGCATCTTAATCAAGCTTGACCGCCCGACCAGTGGTCGGTGGGCGAGTGAAGTTGCCGCGCCGGTGTTCAGTCAGTTGGTCTCTCGTCTCGTCATCCTGCTGGAAATCCCCAACGATGACATTCGGTTGTCGCTAGAATCAGAAGATGTCGCCGTCGGGGAGCAACAATAATGACTGGCGGGTTATCCTTTGCGCTGACGGTCGGCGGGATCACATTTTTGCTTTGTGTGATCTGGGGTGGGCCGTTCGTCGAGATCTTGCGCCGGCTTCGCATCGGCAAGCAGATTCGCGCCGAGCTTTCCGAAGAACATCAGAAGAAAGTCGGCACGCCGACGATGGGCGGCATCATGATCGTGGTGCCGGTCTTGCTGATGGCAATCTTGCTGAATACGGCCAACATCTTGCAGACGGGCGGTGGTGCCAGCACCTTTTTGCCGTTGGCGGTGATGGTTGGGTTTGCCTTTCTCGGTTTGATCGATGACTGGGAAGGCATCAGCCGTTCACGCGGGCGGCCCATCGGTGAGGGGCTTTCGGCCCGTGCTAAGTTCATGGCACAGTTGATCCTGGCCGGGTTTGCGGCGGTGGTCATCTCCTTATTTGAAGGGGGGTTTTCCTTTGCCAATCAATTGTATCTTCCCCTGATCGGCATCGTGATCCCGGTGCATCCGGTGATCTTCATCCCAATCACCATTTTTTACATCATCGGCACATCCAACGCGGTGAACTTGACCGACGGCATGGACGGATTGGCCGGCATCATCAGCGCGAGTGCTTTCGCGGCATATGGCGTGATCGCTTACTTGCAAGGCCAGATCTTCCTGGTGCAGATGTGTTTTATTCTGGTGGGGGCGTGCTTCGGCTTTTTATGGTATAACGCGCATCCGGCGCAATTATTTATGGGGGATACCGGGTCGTTGGCCCTGGGGGCGACTCTGGGCACCGTCGCGGTGATGAGCGGCCAATGGTTACTCTTGCCGGTAATCGCCATCGTCCCAGTTGCGGAGACAGTCTCCGTCATCTTGCAGGTAGCCTCCGCCAAATACAGCCGAAAATATTTAGGAGAAGACCGCCGCATCTTCCGGCAGGCTCCGCTTCATCATCACTTTGAACTGGGAGATTGGAGCGAGACGCAGGTTGTCCAGCGGTTCTGGCTGGTGGGCATCCTGGCGGCGATGGTCGGTGTGGCCCTAGCGTTGATTTGAGGTGTTATGTTCTTTGATCGAGCAGATTTATTAAGTGGCCGGCGTGTGCTGGTGATCGGTTTTGGTCGTCAGGGGCAATCGTTGGCGCGTTGGCTCCCGACGATGGGGGCGGCGGTCGTCGTGACAGACCAACGGCCCCAGGACGACATCGACGCCGATTTGCGCGACTTCCCGCGTGTACGCTTTGTATTGGGCGGGCATCCGCTGGAATTGCTGGATAGCATCGAGATGGTCTGTGTCTCTGGTGGGGTGCCGCTGGATATTCCGATTGTCAAGGCGGCCTTAGAGCGGCAGATCCCGGTGACCAACGACGCCCAATTGTTCCTTGAACGGTGCCCCGCGCCGATTATCGGCATTACAGGCAGTGCTGGCAAGACCACGACCACGACGCTTGTCGGCGAGATGTGCAAAAATGCTGACCTGACGACCTGGGTTGGGGGCAACATCGGCAACGTGTTGTTGGATGTCATGCGCGGGATTCAACCGGCTCATCAGGTCGTGATGGAACTTTCCAGCTTCCAGCTTGAACTGGCGTTCACCAGTCCGCCAATTGGGGCGGTGCTGAACATCACGCCGAATCATCTCGACCGTCACGGCACGCTGGAAAATTACATGCGGGCCAAGGCCAATATCCTGGTGCATCAAGGGCCGGGTGATGTGGCGATCTTAGGGCGGGATGACATGGGCAGTCGCTCCCTGGCGTCTCTGGCTCAGGGGCATCTGGTCTGGTTCAGCCAACAAGAAATTTTGAGCGATGGTGCCTTTATGATCGGAAGCCGGTTGGCAGTGGCCGGGCTTGCCAGCCCGGATGGTTCCCCCAGCATCATCTGCGAAGCGGATGAAATCCCCTTGCGCGGCGAACATAACGTGCAGAATGTGCTGGCCGCCTGCGCTATCGCCGGGGTGGTTGGGGTGCCGCCAGAAGTCATGACAGAGACCATCAAGACTTTCAGCGGGGTGCCACACCGCTTAGAGACAGTGCGCGAGATCAACGGTGTGACGTATGTCAACGATAGCATCGCCACCGCGCCGGAGCGGGTGGTGGCCGCGCTCCGTAGTTATGGCGAGCCGCTGATCCTCATCGCTGGCGGAGCCGATAAGAAATTGCCCTGGGAAGAAATGATTGCCCTGGCGATCTATAAAGCGCGTCATATCATCGCTTTTGGGCGTGATGGTGACATCGTGTTGGAGACAGCCAAAAAATTAGGGGCCGACCTGAACACGTTCACCCGCGTCAAGACATTAGATGAAGCCGTCAACCAGGCCGCATCAGTGGCGCAACCGGGTGATGTGGTGTTGCTTTCTCCCGGTGGGACGAGTTATGACGCTTACACCGATTTTGCAGAACGGGGTGCCCACTTTCGCCAATTGGTGATGGCGTTATAATGATAGGACGAGAACGAATAAGGCGATCTTATGACTGACCAATCCTTGCCGCCACAATTTGTCGATGACGAGCGAGATTATCGCCCGGTGCGCCCGGCCCGCCAGGGTGTAGCTGTGCCGCGTGCGGCAGACAAACCAACATCTGATAAGTTGAGCTTCTGGGCATCGCTGGATAAGCCTCTGCTGATGAGTATCGGCCTGTTGCTAGCTCTGGGCTTGATGATGGTCTACAGTACCACGTTTGATTGGAGCTTGCAGGACTTCGGCAATGAAGCCGTTATCTTGCTCAATCACGCTCAGAACGTCGCAATCGGCATCGCCTTGATGCTGGTCTTTTCGCGCTTGAACCCGTATTGGGTGCGGCGATTATCGGTGCTGATTATGTTGGCGGCGGTCAGTTTTTTGATCGCGGTGTTGATCTTCGGTGACGACACGTTCGGGGCGCGGCGGGCACTCATCAATGGTCGCTTCCAACCGGGTGAATTTTCTGAGTTGGCAATGATTATCTATATGGCGGCCTGGCTTGGTTCTAAGCGGGCGAGAGTCCAGAGTATGGCCTACGGCTTGATCCCGTTCATCGTACTCGTGATGATCGTCACCGGCTTGGTCATTCTACAACCGGATTTGAGTACAGCCGTGGTCATCTTCATCACATCCGCCGCGATGTTTTTCCTGGCAGGTGCGAATATGCGTCAGATTGGGATTGTGGTGCTGGTGCTGTTTATCGCTGGTATCTTCGCCTTCCCGGTTCTGCAACGGTTCGCCCCGTATGCGACCGACCGCGTGAATAGTTGGGTAGCCGGCATTACCGACTTGACAGAAGCCAGTTATCACACCCAGCAAGCCGCGATTGCCCTGCGCTATGGCGGGTGGACCGGGGTGGGCCTGGGTGAAAGTCAGGCTAAGTTCCGCGCATTGCCTGCACCCCACACCGATAGTATCTTCGCGGTGATCGGTGAAGAACTGGGTGTGCTAGGGGCGGGGATGGTGGTGGTGTTATATCTCGGCTTTGCGATACGTGGTTTCCAGATCTCCCGGCAGGCGACGACTTCTTTCTCGGTGTTGCTGGCGGCGGGGATCACGATCTGGGTTTCAGCGAAAGCGATGCTCAATATCGCGGTGATGACCGGCCTCGTCCCGCCGACTGGCCTCCCTTTGCCCTTTGTCAGCTTTGGGGGGTCGTCGCTGGTTGTGTTGATGGTCGGCGTCGGTCTGCTACTGGCGATCCAGCGTCAAACTTTACTCCAAGAACAGACGACAGAACGGAGAACACCCGTTGCGAATTATGATCGTCGCCGGGGGAACCGGCGGCCACGTCTATCCCGCCCTGGCAACCGTCGAGGTGATCGCCAGCCAATATCCTGAGATCGCCTTATCGTTCGTCGGCAATGTGGGCGGGTTTGAGCGTCCGCTGATCGACCGGGCCGGGGTGAGCTTTGATACATACGACGAAGTACAGGCCGGGCCGCTCAACGGCGTGAACCCGCTTCGTGCGCTTAACAGCCTGCGTAAACTCATGCTTGGGTTGGGGCAGGCCTTTCGCTTGTTAGGTCGGCTTCGGCCTGGTGCGATTTTATCAACGGGCGGGTGGGCCAGCTTGCCGGTGGTGGTGGCGGCCCGCCTGCGTGGTATTCCGCTGATGATTTATTTGCCAGACATTGAACCGGGGCAGACGATCAAGGTATTGCGCCGCTTCGCACAGAAGGTCGCGGTAACGGTGCCGGAGTCGCGGCAGTATTTCCGCGATGGGCAGGCGGTGGTGACGGGGTATCCTTTGCGCCAAGATTTACAGACGGCTACTCGTGAGGCCGCGTTGGCTCACTTCGGCCTGCAACCGGCCAAGCAGACGATCCTGGTTTTCGGTGGGAGCCGGGGGGCACGCGCTATCAATATCGCCCTGGCAGATGTCTTGTCGGGTTTATTGGCACGGGGCGATGTCCAGATCATCCACATTACCGGTACGCTGGATTGGGAGCGATCACAAAGCGCGACAGCCGATGTCAACGATCATCCCGATTATCATGCTGTGGCGTATCTGCACGATGACATGGGCCTAGCCTTTGCGGCGGCGGATGTGGCGGTGTGTCGGGCGGGGGCAAGCATCCTGGGGGAGTTCCCGTATTTTCGACTGCCGGCGATTTTGATCCCATTGGCGTACAGTTGGCATTATCAGCAGGTCAACGCGGATTATCTGGCTGATCGTGGCGCGGCGATCCATCTGGACGAGACTGAAGTGCCATCACGGCTGGGGCCATTACTCCATGATTTGCTGGATGACACGGCCAAACGTCAGCAGATGGCAGATTGCGCCGCTTCGCTGGCACAACCGGCGGGTGCGTCTGCAATCGCCCAGGAACTGGTGGCAATGACAAAACGGGGGCAAGCATGATACAAATTTCAATCTTTATGTGGGTGATGGCGATTTTGTTCGGTTATTTCGGCTTTGTGCGCGGCTGGAACAAAGAGATGATCGCGACCTCTGGCATTATCCTGGGGTTGTTTGCACTCTTTCAGTTTGACGATACCATCACAGATTTGCTGGCGACGGTGCCGGGCGACCAGGCATTTTTTGTGCGGTCGGTCATCTTCGCGGTGATTGTCTTCTTCGCTTACCAGACACGAGCGTTGATCGGTGAGGACGCCAAACGACCCAGCCGAAGTGAAGGCCGGGATAGCTTGCAATCGAGCGTATTGGGTGGCATCATCGGCTTCTTGAACGGTTACTTGATCTGGGGATCATTGTGGTATTTCATGCACGTTACAGATTATCCCCTTTCGCCCTATATCTCTGCCCCGGCTGACGGAACGTACAGCGCGGATTTCGTCGATTCATTGCCGTTGTATATTCTGGGTGGTGGCCCGACCGGGGAAGGTGACCTGCTGGCGGCGGCAGTCATCGTGCTCTTCCTGGTCGTTTTGATCGTCATCTGAGGCAAACATTATGATCGAACTTTACTCTTTGATGTGGATTCTCGCGGTCTTCGGCACGTTTATGGGCTTTCTGCGCGGCTGGAATCGCGAAGTAATCGCGACGGCTGGCATCTTGCTAGGGTCGTTTGCGTTGTTCCAGTTCGATGCCTTGATCCGGGGGACGTTGTTATTATCCTTCCCAAGAGAACAAGCCTTTTTCATCCAGGTGGCGATCTTTTTCATCATTGTATACTTCGCCTATCAAAACCGGCTGTTTGAACCAGACCGCCGCGACGAACAATCGATCCAGTCGAGCATCCTGGGTGGCATGGTGGGTTTTGCCAATGGGTATTTGATCGGTGGGGCCTTGTGGTATTTCCTGGATATTAACGAATATCCCTTTTCGCCGTTCGTCGTCGCGCCGGGGCCGAATTCCCCCAGCGCAGAGGCGATCAACTCCATCCCGCTGGTGATCCTCAGTGGTGGGCCGACCGGAAGCGGTGATTTGTTCATTATCGGTGTTGTGTTGTTGTTCCTGCTCGTCTTGATCGTCATTTAGCTTATGCACTTCCAGCTTGACCAGACCATCCATATTATTGGAATCGGTGGCTTTGGGATGTCTGCCATCGCCCGGATTCTGCTCGAACGCGGGCTGACGATCACCGGGAGTGACCGTAATGCCAACGCCTTGACTCAAGCGTTAAGCCAGGATGGCGCGACGGTGCATCATGGGCATGATCCAGCCTATGTGGATGGGGCGGATGTGGTTTTGCGCTCATCTGCGGTGCCAGATGACCATGTTGAGGTGGTCGCGGCACGGTCTGCCGGGGTGCCGGTGTATAAACGGCGGGAGATCCTGGCCCCGCTTATGCAAGGCCAGCGCGTGATCGCCGTTGCCGGGACGCATGGCAAGACCACCACCACCAGCATGATCGTCCACATTTTACAGTCTGCCAACCTGGATCCGTCTTATATCGTTGGTGGGGTGATGGCGAACACCGGTACCAATGCCGGAGTCGGCCAGAGCGATCTTTTCGTCATCGAAGCTGACGAATACGACGATATGTTCCTCGGCCTGGAACCAGAGACGATTGTCCTCACCAGCCTGGAATACGACCACCCTGATTTTTTCCAGACACCGGACGCGATGTATACGGCCTTTAGCCGTTTCCTGGATCGCTTGCCAGCCGGCAAAGGGCAGATCGTGGCCTGTACCGATTACGACCGCGTTGGCCCGCTGGTAGCGGAAAAACAAGCACCGGGCCGCGATCTAATCACGTATGGCTTGAACCACGCGCTGACCACGACTATGCAAATTCATGATCTACGGGATGTTGATGGCATGACCGCGTTTGACCTGCACATCATGACGGGTGGGACGATCAACATCAACGCCGGGACGATACAGGTGCCGCTCCCTGGGGCACATAACGCCCAGAACGCGGTCGCCGCGTTGGTTGTATCCGATCTGTACGGTGTATTGCACGAGCAGGCCACCACCGCCCTCAAGTCCTTCCAGAGTACCGGGCGACGGTTCGAGCAGTTGGGCCAGGCCGGCGATGTGATCGTCATTAATGACTATGCACATCATCCAACTGCCATCCGCCTGACGTTGGCCGCCGCTCGCGCCCGTTTCCCGGATCATACCTTGTGGGCGGTATGGCAACCGCATATGTACAGCCGGACTCAAGCCCTGATGGATGATTATAAGCTTGCGTTCCAGGTAGAGGCGCGTCTGCTGGTGACCGATATTTACGCGGCGCGGGAGGCTCCTTTGCCCGGTGTAGACGGCACCTGGATCGTATCTCAGTTGGGATACGGTACGCATACCGGCTCGCTGTCAGCGACGACAGATTATCTGCTGGATCAAGTGGATGGGCCGGCGGTGATCGTTATCATGAGCGCGGGTGATGCCCCTCAAATCGGTCGCGCTTTCCTTGCCCGCCATGCGTGATTTGTTCGGGCGGTTGGGGCCGGCTCTGCTCCAGGATGAGCCGCTGGCGAAATATACGGCGGCGCGGCTAGGTGGCCCGGCAGATTGGCTGTATGTGGCGCGGGAGTCGCTGGATGATCTGGTGCAGGTCGTCTCTACCGCCTGGGCGCACGACATCCCCCTGCGGGTGATCGGCGGTGGCGCGAACGTTCTGGTCTCGGATCGGGGCATACGCGGCCTGACGGTGATCAACCGCGTGTCTCAGGTTGAATTTGGCGCGTGGAGCCAGGGCCAGCGGGTTTCCGTGACTGGCGGTACCAGCTTGTCTGTCCTGGCGAACCGTTGCCAGCGCCAGGGATTAGCCGGCATGGGCTGGGCGGTTAACGTGCCGGGGACGGTCGGCGGGGCGGTGGTCAATAATGCCGGGGCGCATGATGGTGATATGGCGGATAGCGTTAAGGATGCGGTCGTGCTGGAACCCGACGGCGCGAAGATCTATTCCAATGCGGAACTGGCCTACGATTACCGGCATTCGATGCTGAAAGCACGGGCAGACCGGCGGTTTTTGGTGTTGCTGGTCACGTTGATGCTACGCGATGAACCCCCGCCGGTCATCCGAAAACGGATGCAGGGGTTCATCCAACGGCGGAAGGCCAGCCAACCCCCTGGGGCCAGCCTGGGGAGCATCTTCAAAAATCCACCCGGTGATTATGCCGGGCGATTGATCGAAGCCGCCGGTTTGAAGGGGTATGCCGTCGGTGGGGTGATGGTCTCGCCGGTTCATGCCAATTTCGTCGTGAACACCGGGGATGGCACTGCGACAGATTATGATGCCTTAATCCGGCAAGTACAGACGACGGTCGCGCAAAAATTCGAGATCACATTAGAATTAGAGATAGAACGCATCGGCGACTGGTAGTTGAACGTCAGCCTGCCGCCGCTTAAGATGGTATTGTATTGTTAGATGAGAGAGTCGGTATGTCCTCAGCACGATCTCGCCAACAGAAGCGTAAGACCAGCCGCCAACCCGGTGTATGGGTGGGGGATGGCTCTCGCCGGGTTAGCTCGCCCCAGGGTGAGCGCACCGAACATGGCGTTCGGGATGAAATCACCGTCAGTTGGCGCATGTTCAGCGGTGGCATTGTCGTCTGTTTGATGCTGGTGTTGGTGGTCTTCTTCGCGACGGATCTTTTCTTCGTGCGTAGCATCTCCTTAGAAGGGGCGGAATACCTGAACGAAGCCGAGGTCTTCCGGTATGCTGGCATTGCTGAAGATCATGTCTTCTGGGTGAATCCTGATGCGGTACGGCAAAACATCATGGATTCGACCCCGCTGGTGGCGGATGCCCAGGTCAGCGTGGGCTGGCCGCCGAACATGGTGACGATTATCATCCAGGAGCGCACGCCTTCCTTGCTGTGGACCCAGGCCGGGGTGCGTGTGTTGATCGACATACACGGCAATGTCCTGCGGTCGCCCCGTGATGAGGAGACCTTCCTGGATTTGATCCAGGTGGTAGCGGATAACTCGTTTGATTCGCCCCGGATCCCGTCGGAACCTGTGCCCGCCGATGTTGTGCGGGGTGCGTTGCAACTTCAGCAGATCGTCTCCGGTTTGCCGAGCTTGCGCTATAATGCCGAAAAGGGCCTGGGTTTCCGGGAGCCGAACGCCGCGTGGGATGTGTGGTTGGGTGCGGGGACGGATATGCCGAATAAATTGAGGGTCTACGAAGCCCTGCGCGATGATTTAATGGCGCGGGGTGTCACGCCAGTCGAGATCAACGTTGCGAACCTGGCGGCTGTTTACTATTGCGGGAGCGTCGAATTCTGTTATGAGTGAGTTAGTCATCGGGCTGGATGTCGGAACGCATAAAATTTGTACCATCATCGGTGATGTGCGCGAGAATGACATCTTCGTGGTGGGCGTTGGCATCGAACGAAGCCAGGGTATGCGAAAAGGCATCGTCAGTGACCTGGGCCGGTTGACCTCGGCCATTTCCGCTTCGGTACATAAGGCGGAAAAAAGCAGTGGTTATCTGGTCAAGCGGGCCTTTGTCAGCCTGGCCGGGAGTCATATCGCATCGGTCAACAGCCGGGGTGCAGTCGGCATCACCGGCCAGCGCGGCGTGAACCTCAATGATCTTGACCGGGCGATGGATGCCGCCCGTGCTATTGCCATCCCGCATAATCGAGAAGTCTTGCATGTGATCCCGCGTAGTTATTCGCTTGACGGTCAGGACGGTGTGCGGAGTCCGTTGGGCATGCACGGCTTCCGGCTAGAAGTTGAGGCCAACATCATCACCGCTTCGACGACCAGCGTCGCCAACCTGGAAGAAGCGGTTGTGGCGGCGGGTGTGCATGTAGATCGTTTTATCTTGAATCCGCTGGCCGCTGGCGATGTGGTGCTGACCCCGCAAGAGCGCGAGATGGGGGCAGTCGTCATCGACATTGGCGGGGGTACGACTGATATTGCAATTTTCATCGAAGGGGCGGTATGGCACGCCTCCGTCCTGGCGATTGGTGGTAACCACATCACCAATGATATTACGTATTTGACGCATATCCCGGTCGATACGGCGGAGACGCTCAAGGTGCAATACGGTCACGCCAACCCGCGTGCAGTTGACCCGCTGGAGACCTTGCTGGTCGAGCCTTTCGGTGATGGCATGCCGACCGAGATCCGCCGGGCAGAACTGGCGGAGATCATCGAGGCGCGGACTGAAGAGATGTTCCAGCATGTACATAAAGAGATCAAGCGTAGCGGGTACGATGGTCTGTTGCGGGCCGGCGCGGTGATTACCGGCGGCGTTACAGATATGCCCGGTGTGCGTGAAGTCGCACATCGTGTCCTCAAGATGCCGGTGCGGTTGGCAAAACCAGAACGCTTGACGGGTATGGCGGATTCGTTGCGCCACCCGTCCTTTAGTACCAGTGTCGGCCTGTTGCGGCTTGGGTTAGAGATGGATAGCGTTGTAGAATCATCACAAGAGAGTCATAATACAGCATCCGGTTCGCGCTTTGGTGAGATGCTGGGTAATTTCTTTCGGCGATTATTGCCGGATGATGATGGCTAGATTTGCTTACAATATTGTGTTGTATACAATAGAGTTAATTCCGTTTGATAATTGTAGGGGGACGATGTCCACATGGATATGGTAGACGACTTTGACATGGGGGAAGGGTTCGCGCAGATCAAGGTGATCGGCGTCGGTGGTGGCGGCGGTAACGCGGTCAACCGGATGGTCAACGAGGGGTTGGGTGGTGTAGAGTTCATCGCCGTCAATACCGATAATCAAGCGTTGATGCTATCAAAAGCTAAGACTCGTGTTCGCATCGGCGATAAACTGACTCGTGGCCTGGGGGCTGGTGGTAATCCAGAGATCGGACGCAAAGCCGCTGAAGAGAGTGCCGATGACCTGTATGAGGTTCTGCGTGGTGCGGATATGGTGTTCATCGCCAGCGGTATGGGCGGCGGTACCGGAACCGGGGCATCGCCCATGGTCGCGCAGGTGGCGAAAGAATTAGGTGCGTTGACAATCGGCGTGGTAACGCGCCCCTTCACCTTTGAAGGCACTCGTCGCCAGCAGATCGCCGAGAGTGGTATCGAAGCGTTAAAGAGCGAAGTCGATACCTTGATCGTCATTCCGAATGACCGTCTGCTCCAGATTGCGGATAAGCGAGCCAGCTTACAACAGGCATTTTCCCTGGCAGATGACGTTCTGCGGCAGGGGATTCAAGGGATTTCCGAACTGATTACCGTCCCAGCGTTGATTAACCTGGACTTCGCCGACGTGCGTACCATTATGTCTGAAGGGGGCGCGGCATTGATGGCTGTGGGCCATGCTGACGGCGATGATCGCTCACGGCAGGCGGCGGAAGCGGCCATCAGTAGCGGTCTGCTTGATGTGACGATTGACGGTGCACGCGGCATTCTGTTTAACATCACTGGTGGGCCAGATCTCAGCCTGTTTGAAGTCAACGAAGCGGCGGCTATCATCAAAGAGAGTGCCCATCCAGAGGTCAATATGATCTTCGGTGCCCAGATTGACGAGAACATGGGCGATGAGATCCGTATCACCGTCATCGCCACTGGCTTTGAGCAAAGCCGGGTGAAGACCCGCATGGACCAACAGCAACAACGTCCATCCCGGCCAGAACGTCCCCAGCAACAACAACCGGCTCCACCGCCGCAACAACAACAGCAACCGCAGGTGCGCCAGCAACGGCCCCCGCAACAGCAACAACAGCAGGATAACTTTTCGTCCCGCGTCTACGATGAGGACGATATGGACATCCCGCCGTTTTTGCGCCGGAACCGTAAATAAACGAAGGTGGGATTTTGGCTTGAGATAGGTTTAAGACCTGTAATAAGCTAAACGGATTTCTAACTGAAATCATCCGCAGGGTTAGTGGACAATTGTTCGCTAAAATGCTATAAACGGTAGTGTAGAACTACATAACGAATCTGAACCCCCTTAACCACATGGGGGGTTACTATCTAACAATCGAGTATAAATTTTGTTTATGGAAACCGGGGCATAGCGTCGCGCTAACGCCCCTTAATTTATCATTCCTATGTGACGATGCGAGGTGTGTTGAGTATGGTGCAATCACGTTCGAAAAACGCCTTGAATGACCTGGGCTATAAGATCTTTCTGGATCGATACGCACAAAAAGATATGACCCGCGAGACCCTGGTGGTCGATGATACCGTGATCGTGGTGGTTGATGCTAAGACCGGGCAACGTGAAGTGGGTAAAGTGACCGCGATTGATCTGCCGCTGGTCAGTGTTGAACTGCTGGACGGAACACAGGTGCAACGTGATATTGAACACGTTGATAAGCCGTTGGAAACAGACCCGACCGAGATGATGGATCGAGTCGCACGCGGTGTGGCGGAAGTCGAGCCGACGAAAGCCAAGCAAACCGAATGGGCGGAGAAATTCCGCTGGGCGTTGGATGACTGGAAGTTCGTCCCCGGCGGGCGCATCCTCACCGGTGCCGGGACGGAGCAATCATTAACATATTACAATTGTATGCCACCGGAGCAAGAGATCTTGACCCGTGACGGTTACAAGCCGATTGCTGAGGTTCAGGTCGGTGATATGGTGGTGACGCACCGCAATCGCCAACGTCCGGTACTTCATAAATTCCAGCGTGAAACAGAAGAAGATCTTTATATCATCAGCCCGAAAAAAGTTGGTTATGACGATGTGCGGGTGACAGGAGATCATAAGATCTATGTGATTCGTTCGGAATGGGTAAACACATCAAAAAAATCACGCGATGGCCTGCGGCTCAAGCAAGAGCCACAATGGATCCCGGCCAAAGATCTACGCGAGGGCGACTTCCTGGCGGCGGGTTATGATGGTGAAACGTCCATTCCCTCTGCGATTTATTTGAATGATTACGTCGGTGAGGCTTATGCTGTCGCCGAAGGTCAACTGAGTAAGCCGACAGTGCGCGGAGCCGCTGGCCGGGTGCAACGGTGGGGCACACAATATCCGCTGACTAATCGTGTTGAGGTTGACACTGAATTCTGCTATCTGATTGGACGTTGGCTCGGTGATGGCTGTGTAACACACCGCACCGGTACGGATATTCCCTCTGGCATCAAGATCGTCTTCAGCTTAGATGAATATGATGATGCACAGGAAATCGCGGACATCATCTATGCCAAATTTGGTATTGAAGCGGCCATCAAGCTGAGTAGTACCGAGCGTTGGTATGACCTGTGGGTGAATTCAATGCCCATCGGGGAGTTCTTCAAGGCTTATCTGGGTGCATATAGCTATGGCAAGCATTTGCCGTCAGCGTTGATGCATCTACCAGATGACTTAACGCTAGCGTTGTTGCGGGGCTTGTTCCGTGCTGATGGTTATATCTCTGGCAATCAGATTGGTATGTTGTTAGCAAACCGGGCGTTGATGGCACAGGTTCATCAATTGTTGATGCGATTGGGATATTTCTTCTCAATCAAAGAAAATACCCATCGCCTCGGCAAGACACCGGCCTATCGAATCTCCGCCCGTGCCAGTGAGTGTGCTCCGCTGTTCGAAGCCTTTTTCGATCAACCGGCTCCTGCTGTGGAAAAAACAGTAAAGTATTACTTTGAATACGATAATTTATGTTGGGTAAGGATCGACAAGATCCAGACCGAGACTTATCGTGGCATTGTGATGGATATTGAGGTCGAGGAGGATCACTCGTTTATCTCAGCGGGGATGGTGGTCTCGAACTGCTACGTGATTCCGTCTCCCCATGACTCCCGCGAAGGTATCATGACCACGCTCGGCCAGATGACCGAGATTATGTCTCGTGGCGGCGGTGTCGGGATTAACCTCTCTACTTTGCGTCCACGTCATGCCTATGTAAAAGGCGTCAACGGGCGGTCGAGTGGGTCTGTCTCCTGGGGGGCATTGTATAGCTTCGTCACCGGCTTGATCGAACAGGGCGGGTCACGCCGGGGCGCGTTGATGCTCATCCTCAACGATTGGCACCCGGATGTGTTCGACTTCATCAACAGCAAGCGCGAAGCGGGGAACATCACCAACGCGAACATCAGTGTCGGCATTTCCGATAAGCTGATGGACGCCATCAAGAATGATGAGGATTGGGATCTTGTTTTCCCGGATACACATGATCCTGATTACGATGAATTATGGGATGGTGATCTCGAAACGTGGATGGCCGCTGGCCGGTCGGTTGTGCATCACAAGACCGTCAAAGCGCGGGATCTGTGGGATACCATCATCGAAAGTGCCTGGGCCAGTGCAGAGCCAGGCGTTTGGTTCCGGGAGCGCAGTAACAAGATGGCGAACTCCTGGTATTTCAACCCGTTGATTTCCACCAATCCCTGTGTGACGGGCGATACCCGCATCTATACCGATAAGGGCCTGGTGCGTGCTGTGGATCTGTTCAACGATGAGACTGAGATCGAAGCCGTGATTGACGGTCGGTTCGGTTTGGTGCAGACGACAACCCCCGCGACTCGTGTCTTCATGACGGGCACCAAGCCGGTCTATCGCTTGCAGACTCGTGAAGGATATTACCTGCGGGCGACAGCCGACCACCGTATGATGACACCGCGTGGCTGGGTAGAACTGCAAGACCTGCAACCTGGCGATAAGGTGCATGTTCTCAACCGCAAGGGTGGCTTCGGGCCGGAAGGCAACCTCGAACTGGGGCGGATCCTGGGGTGGCTGGTCGGCGATGGCTCGATCAAGGCGGATCGGGCGGTGCTCTCGTTCTTTGGTGAGGAAAAGCGCGAACTGGCGGCGGAATTTGCCGGTTATGTCGATACGTTGGTTGCGCCGATGACCACCCATACCACGCGAACTTATACTGTCGGCGTGGTCGATGTGCCGGAACGAGACGAAGCCCGCGTCCAGTCGGAGGGGTTGCGCCGCATTGCGGATGAATACGGCCTGGTTGAGGATAAGTTCCAGGTGTCAGAGGTCGTCTTCCGGGGTACGGAAGACATGCAACGCGGCTTCTTGCAAGCTCTGTTCACCGCTGATGGCAGTGTGCAACAAACGACAAGCAATGCGACTGTTGTAAGGCTAGCTTCGAGTCATCTGAAGCTCCTTGAGCAAGTACAACAAGTATTGGCCAATTTTGGTATTGTATGTCGGATCTTCAAAAACCGTCGTAAGGCACAATATCGGATGATGCCGGATGGTAAAGGTGGACAGAAAAAATATTGGACTCGTGCCCAACACGAAATCCACATTGGGAAATCGAATATTCTGCGTTACCGTGATGAAATTGGTTTCTTGATGGACTATAAAAATCAATCACTAGCTGATGGTATCGCAGATTATCAGGTTGGTCCGCGTGCGGAGATCTTTACAGCTGTAGTTGATACTATTGAGGAAGATGGATTTGAAGATGTTTATGACATCACAGAACCTAAAACACACTCAATGGTAGTAGCAGGTCTTGTTACACACCAATGCGGGGAGCAGCCGTTAGGTTCATTTTCGGTTTGTAACCTGGGTGCGGTCAATTTATCACGGTTTTATGACCACGAAAACGACGACGTAGACTGGGATGCCCTCGGCCAAACAGTACAATACGCGACACGCTTTCTGGATAACGTCATCGACACGACACCGTATTTCTTTGAGGAGAACGCGCAGGTACAAGGCGACGAGCGGCGAGTCGGCCTGGGGACAATGGGCATTGCAGAGTTGATGCTCCGTCTGAAAATCCGTTACGGTAGCGACGAGTCGGTCGCGTTTATCGACAAGATCTATCAATTCATCGCCGAAACCGCTTATCAGACCAGTGTGGAAATCGCCAAAGAAAAAGGCCCGTTCCCACGCTTTGATGCTGAGAAGTTCCTGGAAAGTGGTTACATGCAAGGCATGTCAGAAGAAGTCCGGGATATGGTGCGCGAACACGGCATCCGCAATGTTACTTTGCTGACGCAAGCCCCAACCGGCACGACCGGGACGATGGTCAACACGAGCACCGGCATCGAGCCGTTTTTCTCCTGGGTATATTATCGCAAGAGCCGTCTCGGCTTGCATGAGGAGAACGTCCCGATTGTGCAGGAATGGTATGACGACAACCCAGAGGAAACCAAGTTGCCGGATTACTTTGCGACGGCGATGGATTTAGCACCAAGCGAGCATGTCCGGGTGCAAGCCGCCTTCCAACGGTGGATCGATAGCGCGATCTCTAAGACCTGTAACGTCCCCAACGAGTACACGGTCGAACAGACGAAAGAACTCTACGAATATATGTACGACCTGGGCTGTAAGGGCGGCACCATCTACCGGGATGGAAGCCGTAGCGAACAGGTCTTGATGCTCAAGGATGAGGACGAGAAGGCGGAAGAAACACCCAGGGCAGAGAAAGTCGCGACGACGACGCCACACCGCGTCTACCCGCGCCCAGAGAAGTTGCAAGGCGTCACAGTCAACTGTGCGACGCCCTTCGGCACTGCCTATGTGACGATGAACAGCGATGAACAGGGCTATCCCTTTGAAGTGTTCATCACCGCGCCGGGCAAAGCCGGGAGCGACCTACAAGCCGATGCCGAAGGACTGGGACGCATGATCTCATTATCCCTGCGGACGACTGACCCACATAACCGGCGGGAGATGATTAAGCTCATCATCGAGCAATTGCGTGATATTGGCGGGGCGCGTTCGGTTGGCTTCGGGCCGGGTCGGGTGATCTCTTTGCCGGACTCAGTGGCACGAGCATTGGAAGAGCATTACTTCCCGGAAGTCAATGCAGAACAACTCGGTTTACCGATGGTCGATATGCCCCAGCCGAAGCGTAAGACGTCGCTGGAAGAGGTCGAACCGGCAGGTGTTGAATCGTCCGAGAACAACATGATGAGTGGCGCGGATATGTGCCCATCTTGCGGGACGATTTCACTCATCCGGGCGGAAGGATGCCGCAAGTGCTTGACGTGCGGATACAGTGAGTGCTGATTGCGGCGAATAGTTTGTCTGATATAAGACCGGTGGCGCACAGACTCCCGTTTGTGCGCCATCCCAACGTGAACTTTGCTTTAGAATTTCCCCACGCTCATTCTACGTTGAACAAAATGCTCCTATAATGCGAGCATGATGAAAAAATTACTTGTACACGGATTTCGCGCCGGGCTAGTTGTGCTCGGCGTTTGGGTTGTGGTGGTCGGCTTGCTCGCCGGTTTGATCTATATCACCGGTGAGGACAACACCGCCGAGCCATCAGATGTGATCGTTGTGTTAGGGTCAGGCTTGCGGCGAGATGGTCAGCCGGGGGATGCTCTGCGCCGGCGGTCAACATGGGCCGCCCAACTTTACCGCGATGGAATCGCGCCAGCGGTGATCTGTACCGGTGGCATCGGGGAAGGCCAGCGCCGCAGTGAGGCTTCCGCCTGTGCGGAGGTGTTGCAAGCACGCGGGGTGCCACTATCGGCGATCTACCTGGAAGAATCGAGCCGAAGCACGGAAGAAAACGCCATCTTTGCCCGTGAGATCATTCAGGCCAACAATTGGCAGACGGTCACACTGGTGACGGATAGCTTCCACATGCTCCGCGCCAGTTGGATGTTCGATCACTATGACATCGCGCATCATAGTAGTGCGGTGCCCAGGGAATGGGTGCGGAATTACTTCTACGTCCGCCACTTCTCCCGTGAGATTCTGGCGTTACACTGGCAAGCCTTCAAACAGGTCTTCAATATCGACGTCACCAATTTCGGATAGCATACGTAGGGTTGACGTCGGGCAGGCGTGATTTCCATTGATCCACGCATCGGCCTATAATGAGATTAATCACTCATAATCAATAGAGGACGATGGCCGATGCGACACAGAGTATGGATTTCCTGGTTGGTTTTACTGATGTTGCTTGCCGGTGGGGCCAGTGCCCAACAGGGGGAGGAGGGCACCGTAGACGAACTTCGAGTCATCGAAGTATTGCCTGAACCGGGCGCGGTAGAGATTGCCGGGGATGCTGTCATCACCGTGATCTTTAACCGTCCGGTGGTGCCGCTGGGGGCCGTTGAGCAGATGCCAGATCCGCTGACGATTGAACCAGCGATTGACGGTACTGGGGAATGGCTCAATACTGCGATTTATACGTTTCGACCGGCGGCTGGCTGGGGGGGCGGTGTAACCTACACGGCGACAATCACAGAAGGGTTAACCGCTGTCGATGGTGCGACCTTGAACCAATCGTTCAGTTGGTCATTCACGACGGTACCACCGCAAACCGTGATGGTGACGCCGGAAGACGGTAGCCCTGAAGCACGGCTGGGCCAGGTGTTCCAGATGACCTTTAACATGCCGGTTGACCAAACCAGCCTGGAGGAAAACTTCTATCTTCGCACCATGTCTGCCGGGACGGGGACAGTGGCCGGAACGTTTGAATGGAACGAAACCGGCGACGGGTTTATGTTCACACCGGATGATCTGCTACAGCTAGAGACGGCTTATGTCGCTGGTTTCCCGGCAGATCGTGTGTTTGATGCCGCCGGGGTGACTGCGCTCTCGCCGTTTGAATGGCAGGTTCGCACAGTGCCGTTCCCGGCGGTCGTCAGCACCAATCCCGCCGATGGTCAGAGCGACGCATCCCCTTATGGCGGTGCGATCATCTTCTTTGCGTCGGAGATGAACCCGGAGTCTTTCGAGGGCTTAATAACGGTTGAGCCAGAACCTAATCTCGAACCCGAGCTTTACTTCCAGACGTGGGATAATGGGTTGCAGGTGTCCTTCCCGACGTTTGCCAGTGTCGATTACACGATTACGCTGGCACCCGGTGCGGAAGACATCTATGGTAACGCCATCACCGAGCCGTTCTCGTTCAGCTATACAACCGAAGCCTATCCGCCAGAGGTCAACCTTCAGGTGCCGGGAGCGGTCGGATTTTATAACGCTTACAACGATCAGACGACCGTCTTCTTGACGCATCTTAACATCAGCCGGCTAAACCTTGCGCTATACGATGTGTCATTAGCAGATTTCGTCCCGCGTGTGCTGTCAGAAAATCACTTCGACCTGGCCGGTGAGTACACGACCAATCCTGACGCGCTGATTAAGCAATGGAGCATCGAGTCGGTTGCGCCACAAAACGCCCGCCGCTACGAACTGCTTGATCTGGGGACGGCAGAAACGGTTGCCTGTGGCGGGTTGCCCTCTCGTATACAGGTCGGGGATTCCGCCGTTGTCATCAGTGAGCCGGATGCGGTGCGGGCGCGGTCTGTGCCGGGGGATGGCGAGATCATCGAATTGATGTACCAGGATTACAGTCTGGTCGTGCTGGATGGCCCGCAATGTGTGAACGATCTGTTGTGGTGGCAGGTGCGCCTGCGTGACGATCAAATTGGTTGGGTGGCGGAATCTACGCCGGAAGAATATCTGATTGAACCGGTCGAGGCGGCGGCGACCACGCCGGTCACGATGCCGGAGGGCGAGACTTTACAACCGGGGCTGTACTTCCTGGAAGCGACAGCACCGGAGACCGCCTCTCGCCGCCCGACGCGCCATTTTCTGGTTGTCGGTACCGCCAACATCACCATGAAGAGTGCGATTGACCGGGTGACGGTGTGGGTAACCGATGTGCAGACCGGCCAGCCGATCCCGAACGCACCGATCCAGATCTACGGCCCGGACTTCCAACAGGTTGCGGAAGGTGCGACCGGCCCCGATGGGATTCTTCAGCTTGACGTGCCACCGGTGAGTAATCTCTATACGTCACGTATGGCCTTATTAGACGATGACGAGCACTTCGGTATGAGTGTGTCGAACTGGTCTGATGGCATTGATCCCTGGCGATTTGGTATGCGCGGGCAATACTACCCGCAGACCTTTCAACTGTATATGTATACAGATCGTCCAGTTTACCGGCCAGATCAACCGGTTTACTTCCGTGGGGTCTTGCGCTCCAAGGATGATATGAATTACACACCGTCCGACCGGGAAACAGTGCCGGTAGAGATCTTCGATGACCAGGGCGAAATCATCTATTCGCAAGATCTGCCGCTGACCGAGTTCGGCACCTTTAGTGACCAACTCCAATTAGCGGCGGATGCACCGTTAGGATTTTATCGTGTTCAGGTACGACTTTCAGAGGAAAACGATCCTCAGTTTGAAGGCGGGAACGTTTACTTTAACGTCGCGGAGTATCGTCTGCCAGAATTCACGGTGGAAGCGACACCGGCAGAACCAGAGGTCGTGCAGGGAGATACCGTTGAGGTCATGGTTGATAGTGCCTACTTCTTCGGCGGCAAAGTCAGCGATGCGGTGGTGGAATACAACGTGATCGCCCGTCCTTACTTCTTTGATTATGATGGCCCTGGCAATTACGATTTTAGTGATTTCAACCCGGACGGCGGCCCGGCGGAATTCTATGGGTCGTCCGATGGTTTGATCGCCAGCGGTGAAGGCACCACCGACGCCAGCGGCCTATTCATGATCGAAGTACCAGCCGATCTGCAAGATGCCACCCAGAGCCAGACCTTCACCATTGAGGCTGTCGTGCGCGATGAAAGTGATCAGGTGGTCGCCGGGCGGGCGGAAGTGGTCGTGCATCAGGGTGATGTCTACATCGGTGCCCGCCCAGAAAATTATGTCAGCACCGCCGGCCAGGATACACAACTGGAGTTTATCGCGGTCGATTGGAACAGTGACCCGATTGCCGGGCAAGAGCTGGCGGTTGAGATTGTCGAGCGGCGTTGGTCTAGCGTGCAGGAAGAAGACCCCGGTGGCCGTACAACCTGGTCCTGGGAGGTAGAAGAAATCCCGGTCGATGAAGCATCGGTGACGACTGATGAAAACGGTCAGGCGACCTATACATTTGTGCCACCCAACGGCGGGATCTTCAAAACTACTATTCGCACGACAGACGATGCCGGTAACGCTATCCGCGCATCGACTACCATGTGGGTGAGTAGCCGCGAATACGTCTCCTGGCGTCAACAGAACAGCAACCGCATTGATCTGGTCACCGATGCTGATGAGTACGAGGTGGGTGATACAGCCGAGATCCTCATCACATCACCCTTCCAGGGGACGACCGAAGCCCTGGTCACGGTAGAACGCGGCGGCGTCCTGCATGTGGAACAGATCACGATGGAGAGCAATAGTACAGTTTACGAACTGCCCATCGAGCCGGATTACGCGCCGAATGTGTTTGTCAACGTCATGTTGGTCAAGGGAGTCGATGAGACCAACCCGGTGACGGCCTTCCGCATGGGGATCACCCAACTGACGATCAACAACGAACAAAAGGAAATCACGCTGGAAATCACCCCGGATGCCGAGCAAGCCGGGCCGAGTGATACGGTGCAATATACCGTCCGCACATTGAATTATGCCGGCGAACCGGTACCGGCAGAGGTCGGCGTCGGGTTGACCGATCTGGCATCGCTATCAATCGCGGAGCCAAACAGCGCACCGATCCTGGATGTGTTCTATGGTATTCAGTCGTTATCAGTGCGAACATCGACGCCACTGACCATCAACACCGATCAAATTACGCAGACTATCCTGGATACCGTCAAAGGGGGTGGCGGTGGCTTTGGGGAAGGCGGCTTGTTCGACATCCGCGAGGAATTTGTCGATACAGCGTACTGGCAGGCTGATCTGGTCACAGATGCCGACGGCACCGCCACGTTCTCCGTGACCTTGCCGGATAACCTGACGACGTGGCGGTTGGATGCCCGTGCGGTCACACGCGGCAGTGAGGGCGAAACGTTGGTCGGGCAAGATACGTTTGACCTGCTCAGCACCAAGCCGCTCTTGATCCGCCCGGTGACGCCGCGCTTCTTCACAGTGGGCGATCAAGTCATCCTGGCGGCGGTGGTCAATAACAACACTGACTCCGCGCAGACAGTCGAAGTGATGATTGAAGGCTCCGGCGTGGCCTTTGAGCAGACCGCGACTCAGCAGATCACACTTCCGGCTGGTGGCCGGAGCCGGGTAGAATGGCCGGTCACGGTGCAGGATGTCGAGTCCGTTGATTTGACGTTCTTTGCCCGTGAGAAAAACGACCGTTACGCCGATGCCAGCAAGCCGCCCCTGGGCCGGGGGGATGCGCGTCTGCTCCCGGTGTACGGCTTCAACGTGCCGGAGACAGTTGGTACGGGGGGCGTCCTGCGGGAAGCCGATACCCGCACCGAGAGCATCGTCCTGCCGGATAACGTGCAGGGTGGTGATCTACAGGTGAGTATCGAGCCGTCGTTGGCGGCTACAACTCTGAATACACTCGATGTGCTGGAAGGGTATAACGTCGATTGGATCGAGTACACCATCAGCCGGTTTATCGCTAACGTCATGACGTTTCGTGCGTTAGATCAAGCCGGTTTAGCCGATGATGCCCGTCTGGCGGAGGCACAAAGCGAAGTAACACTGGCTCTGCAACGGTTAGCGGCCCAGCAAAAGGTCAATGGCGGTTGGAGTTGGACTCCGCGTTCGGCAAGTGATCCGCTGGTGACTGCTTATGCCGTGCTAGGCTTACAGACCGCGCTGAACAGTGGATTTGTCGTCGATCCGGGCATGATCGAGCGGGCGCAGGCTTACTTAAGGACTGAGTTCATCACGCCGGGAATGGATGTCCCCGCGTGGCAACTTGACCGGCAGGCGATGGTATTGTACGCGCTGGCTTATTCCGGGCAACCAGATGTTGGACGCACCGTGACTCTGTTCGAGAACGCCAACCGCGAACGCCTGAGCCTGTACGCGCAAGCCTTATTGGCACGGACGCTGGCTCTATCTGGCGAAAATGATGATCGTGTCGAAACGATCCTCTCCGACATTGCCAATGCCGCGATCACCAGTGCCAACGGCACCCACTGGGAAGAATCCGAGCGGGACTTCTTCAACTGGAACACCGATACCCGTACTACCGCGATCATCCTGGGGACCTGGGTGCAATTGCGGCCCGATAGTGAGTTGATCCCCAATATCGTGCGCTGGCTGATGGTCGCACGATCTGGCGATGTATGGCAGACCACGCAAGAGACCGCCTGGTCGGTGATGTCCCTCAGCGATTGGATGACGGCCTCCGGCGAATTAGACGGCGCATTTGATTGGGACGTGGCCTTTAACGGGGAGTCTGTCCTGGCTGGCAGTGCCGACGCGCAGACCATCACCCAGTCACAAAGCCTGAGCATTGATGTGCTGGATATGCTGGACGCGGCACCCAACGACCTGACGTTCACACGGACAGATGGCCCCGGCAATCTGTACTATACGGCCTATCTGAACAGTGATCTGCCCGTGCCGGAGGTCGAGCCGCTGAACAACGGCATCATCGTACAACGCCGTTACACACTGATTGATGATCCCAACGGTGAGTCGATCACTCAGGCTCGCATCGGTGATGTGGTGCAGGTGCGGTTGACCATCATTGTGCCCAATGACCTGTACTACGTCACGGTTGAAGATCCCATCCCAGCCGGAACTGAACCGATTGACCCCAACCTGACGACCAACCAGCAGATCGGCACACGGCCTACGTTGGAAAGTAACGATCCGCTCAGTATGGGGTGGGGCTGGTGGTGGTTCAGTGACATCAACTTCCGCGATCAAAAAGTGGTGTTGAACAGTCGCTATCTGCCAGCCGGGACATATGAATATGTGTATACACTGCGGCCTGGGTTGGTCGGCACGTATAACGTGATCCCGCCGACGGCTTATGAAGTTTACTTCCCGGATGTTTACGGGCGCGGTGCTGGCGAGCAATTCACGGTTCTGCCAGCAGACGAATAAGCGAGATCAAGACGGGCAGGGGGACACAGCCTGCCCGTTTCCGTTACAATGGGAAAAACGATAATGATGGAAATGTCATGGTGGATCCAATTGAACAAGTCAAACGCGCCATCCGTGAGGGGGATAAGGCCAAAGCCCGCCAGATGCTGAAGAAGCTCTTGCGGGTGCAACCCAGTGCCGATGCCTGGACGCTGGCGGCTATCGTCTCCGACGACAAAGCACAGAAGATCAAAGCGTTACAACGGGCACTCACAATAGACGAATGGCACACAACCGCCAACCGGATGTTGATGGAATTACAAGATGTCAAGTCAGCATCAGAGCGGGGATATGAAGTCGATACCGGCTTCCAACGCGAACTGGAATCCAGCCAGGCGGAAGCCCGCGAGAAGGGGAGCTTTTTCGGCAATCTGCTTCGCGGGCTACGGCAGACCGATGACGATCAAGCCGATCAAGACGAGAAGTAGTCGATCAAATGCCGGTTGACCTGTTCGACCGCCTCATGCTGAACCCAGTGTGAGGCATCGTCGATCAAGACTAACTGGCCGTCGTCACACAGGTCGATGCTGGGTTGTGCCATCTGCCACATCAGGGCGTGATCTTGCTTGCCCCAGATGAGCAACGTCTTGACGTGAATCTGTTTGCTCTCCAACCGCTTCGGTGGAGCCTTACGCACGGCCCGGTACCAATCGATCATACTGCTCACGGCGTTATCACGCGCCCAGGCTTGCTTGTAGTGTTTCAGATCATCCTGCGTGAAGGCATCGCTATTGCCAAAGGCCCAGTTTGCCAGCAAGCGGAAGTTAAACGCCTTACACGCCAATTCCGGGATGATGGGCAACTGGAAGAACGCGATGTAGCGGCTCATCTTGCGTTGTTGCGGGTGCGTGCGGACGAACTTCGAAAAGACGTTATGATGCGGGATATTGAGCAGGGCCATCTGCTGGAAGCGTTCCGGGTTGCGGTTGGCACACCACCAGGTCGCCTGCCCGCCCCAATCATGGGCGATGACGTTCGCCCGTTCCACACCCATATAATCGAATAGAGCCAGCATGTCATCTGCGACCAGATCCAGGTTGTAATTTTCATAACCAGCGGGTTTATCCGTCTTGTTATACCCGCGTTGATCTGGAATGTAGAGCCGGAAGCCCGCATCAACCAACGGGTCGATCTGGTTCCGCCAACCGTACCAATATTCCGGGAAGCCGTGTAACAATAGCAGAGGTGTGCCATCGGTTGGCCCGGCCTGGACGATGTGCATCTGAAGGCCGTTGATTTGCGTTGTGATATGCTCTAGCTCGGCCCGGATCATGCGAAGAACATCCCCAATAGTTGATTCACCCGCTCTTTCTCATCATGCTGAACCCAGTGTGTGGCCTTATCCAGTGTGACCAATTCGGCGTCATCGCACAGGTCATAACTCGGCTCGACCAGATCCTGACTCAGCGCGACATCCTTCATGCCCCAGAGGATGAGCGTCTGCGGCTGGATGCGCCAGCTTGACGGTAGGGCCGGTGCATACCGGACATAGGCGCGGTACCAGTTCAGCATGGATGTAAGCGCGTGTGGCTGGCTCCAGGCTTCGCGGTAACGGGCCAGGTCTTCATCGGTGAATGTTCTACCTTTGGCGGAAGCCCGCAAGACACGCTCGAAAACGCCCATGTCGTTCAGCTTGAGCAGACGCTCCGGCAAGGTCGGGATCAAGAAGAAACCCGCGTACCAACTACGTAGGATCTGCTTGGGGTTAGACCGTAACTGACGCTGGAACACACGCGGATGCGGCACATTGAGAATTGCCATCTTGTTGATGCGCTCCGGGTGGCGCAGGGCCAGCCACCATAAGACCATCGCGCCCCAGTCATGGCCGACGATGTTGACCTTATCCTGCCCGGTGGCGTTAATCAACCCCAGTATATCCATCACCAGTTCATCGATGCGGTAATCGCTCAGGTCTTCGGGCTTATCAGAGAGGTTGTACCCGCGCTGGTCGGGCACCCATACCCGAAAGCCTTTCCATGCCAGATGATCAATTTGATGCCGCCATCCATACCAGAATTCCGGGAAGCCATGTAACAGCATGATCGGCTTACCGTCGGCTGGCCCGGCCTGGACGACGTTCAGCGCGATGCCGTTAGTGCGAATAATTTTTTGTTCGTAACGAGTTTTTTCCATCATTTTTTCCTATTTCTTAAGAGCGAATGCGCCGTAGGAGATCGCGTAAACGCGGCCATACCCGCGTATAGAACCGGTAAGTCAGGGGGTTAGGGGCGTAATCCCACGCGCCGATGTGACGTACCACCGTTCCACGAAACCCCCGCTTGAACTGGTAAACCCCCCACATTGGGTCATCCTCCGTGAACACATTCGGTGCGCCCCACATATCGTAAGTGCTGTAACCCTGAGCTTTGGCCCAGCGCATCCCTTCCCATTGTAGCAGGTAATTGGGCATGCGGTTGCGTTCTTCGTTTGATGACGCGCCGTAGAAATACCAGCAAGTCTGCCCGAAGTGAAACAAAATCACATGGGCGATTGGATCGCCGTCATACTCCGCAATGAGGGCATGAGCCAACCCCGCTTGCATAAAATCACGCCAGGCCTTTTCATAATACGTCGGCGGGCGGATCAAGAAGTCGTCGCGCTCCCCGGTGATGCGATACAGTCCATATAGGGTATCCAGGTCATCCCGGCCAGCAGGTCGAAACGTAACATCTTTTTTAACCGCCGTGCGGACTTTGCGCCGGGTGTTGCCACTCATCGCCATCAGGATGTCGTCTTCGTCAGCGGTGAGGTCAATCGTCAGCGTGTTGCGAAATTGCACCTGGTCGTCGCTGAATTGCCAGCCACGTCGGGTGAGATCGGTTGTCAACGCAGTGCCGGTTAGGTACGGGGTCGCGTCGTCTTCACCGGGGACGCCGGTGCCAGCGATAACGTCCGGGTCGATCTTGATCCAGATAGCCCGCTCTGACCGCGCTAATCCTTGCAGATGATCCAACACGGCGGAAACCAAAGCGGAGTTTTCGTAATCGAGTGCCGGACCTTTTGGCACGTACATCACACGAAACGGGCCGATGGAACGTTGTAAGATCGAAGCCATCGCCACCGGGTTGCCGTCCTGCCGGTAAAGTAAGCGATGCGCCTGCCAGCCGGTCGTCTCTCGTTTGAATTCACCCCATTCCCACGTCTGGAGGATGTGAGCATAGGGCAGGTCGCGCAGGGTCGTGTTCCAGGTTTCACGGTCGGTAATCGGGGTGACTTCAAGCATCACCGCGCACCTTGAGGGCCATCTTATAAGCAGTGTAGATGATCGGTTGGTAGACGTAATCCCATGCGCCCAATGAACGTAAGACATGCCCACCCCATCCGCGCTTAAAGCCGTATACCCCCCACAGGCCGTCATTCCGCGTCTGGAAGCCAGCCTCAAGTGTTTTCTCATCGGCGTCTGGCACGCCCCACAGGTCATAATACGTACAGCCACGTTCGGTCTTGGCCCATTGGATCGCCTGCCATTGCACGCCATACGTCGCCATCAAGTTCCGCTTGACGCTGGCTGACGCCCCGTATAAATACCACGCGCCAGGGCCTTTGCTGAACACCATAATCCCGGCCAGATCGTCGCCTTCATGCTCCGCCATGAACAGTGCCACATCATCGCCGAACAATTCGAAGGCGGCACGATAATAATCCGCATCATGGACGCCGAATTCGTTACGGTTGCCCGTTGTCTGCATCATGCGGGTAAAGCGCGGGATGTCTTCGAGGGTTCCCCGGAAGAACCGCACGCCCTTTTTTTCCCCCTGGCGGACTTTGCGCCGGGTACTCTGGCTCATCGCCATCAAGATGTCATCCAGGTCGGGTGTCAGGTCGATGATGATGGTGCGTGGTGGCTGGATCGTTTGTACACTCTCCACAAAACCGAGTGTTTCCGGTTCCGGGAAGACATCTTGCGCGTGGACGATGCCCGGTTCCCACTTGAGAAAGCGTGCATTCCGTCGCCGGTTTTCCGCATGGATTGCGGCCCACAATGCGGCGCGGTCGTCTGCCGCGCCATACGGGGCCATCGGTAGATACGCCATCGTCCCCAGCCGTAAGGGGAGGTCGCGATAGAGGATCTGGGTGCCAGCGATCAATGACCCGGCGTCATCCCGGCGGATGATCTGGGTGGCTTGCCAGCCGAACGCGCTCTTTAATTGCCCCCAGGCATGATCTTGCAAGACGTGGGCACGCGGCTGAGATGCAACGTACAGATTCCATTCTTGGGGCGAAACGGTTGCCAGCATGGGCCTCCTCATGTGGTCGTCATCAGCCTTACCCTAGAGCAACCCCGCGTCAAACTCAAGCCTGAGTCTGTGGTTTGAACGATGTTAATCATGCTTTCGGAACAAGTTAATATATGCTAAAATCCACGCGGTCGTGGTTATTCATTGCAGGCATAGGTGGGGAATGCTATACTAGCCATCGCTTGTGATAAAGAGTGCAATCCAACACAGGGCTAAACGCCCGGTCGTAAAGCTGAAGTCCGTATGGTCGCAGGGGTAATTTTCAATGAATGTTTTGAATGAATGGGCTTTTATTGGTGTCTTTTTCGTTTTGGCCCCGGTTTTGCCCGCCGTGCCGATCTTACTTGGTGGCATCTTAAGCCCGAAGAAACCGAACGCCATCAAGCAGGCTACTTACGAATGTGGTGTTGAAACCGTCGGGGATACCTGGGTACAGTTCAAGGTGCAGTATTACATCTACGGTCTGATCTTCTTGATCTTTGATGTCGAAATGGTGTTCTTGTTCCCCTGGGCTGTGGCTTATGGGCAGTTGTCCTGGTTCGGGTTTGCGGCGGGGTTCTTATTCATCTTCTTGTTGACCGATGCCCTGGTGTATGCGTGGCGCAAGAACGCGCTAGAGTGGGTATAAGGGAAGGTCGTCTCTATGCAGTGTGAAAATATTGTCAACACGTTTGCCCCGTGTCTTGCTGACGCATTGGGCCTGGCACCGGATCTTGCTAATTTTATCGGCATCTTCCTGGGCGTGATTTTGGTAGCGACATTCCCGCTACTCATCGCGATTGTCCTCATCTGGGTTGAGCGTAAGTTCGCGGCCCGCATTCAAGATCGCGTCGGCCCGAACCGCGTCGGCCCGTTTGGGATCTTCCAGCCGTTTGCCGATGTGATCAAACTCTTGGGCAAAGAAGACATCACACCCGCCGGTGCGGATAAGTGGATTTATAATGCGTCGCCGGTCGTCAGTGTGATGGCCGTTTTGCTCATCTGGGCGGTGATCCCGTTCACACCGGTGCATGTCGGTGTTGATCTCAGCATCGGGGCATTGTATTTTATCGCGGTGGCTTCGCTCGGCACGTTGGCTGTCATCCTGGCTGGGTGGTCTAGCAATAACAAATATGCGCTACTTGGCGCGTTTCGTGTCGTCGCACAGTTGATTAGCTATGAAGTCCCGCTGGCCCTGGCCTTGCTCGTGCCGGTGATGTTGGCCGGGACGATGAGCATGGTTGGCATTGTCGAAGCCCAGGCCGGGATGTGGTTTATCTTCATGGCACCGATTGCGGCTGTCCTGTTCTTTATCTCATCCCAGGCGGAAACAGGCCGCGCACCGTTTGACCTGCTGGAAGCAGAGTCCGAACTGGTCGCCGGGTACAACATCGAATATTCCGGTATGAAATTCGCCATGTTCTTCGCCGGCGAATTCATGCATGTGTTTACCAATGGTGTGCTGGTGGCGGTGCTGTTTATGGGCGGGTATCATGGCCCATTGGTTGATGAGATCCCGCTTTTAGGTCTGGTTTATCTCATTGCCAAGACCAGCCTGTGGTACTTGCTCTCATTGTTGATGCGGAATGCCTTGCCGCGTGTACGGATCGACCAGTTGATGCTCTTTAACTGGTTGGTGCTGGTGCCGATTGCGGTGGCCAACATCTTGATGACGGCGTTCTTGCTGATGGTTATCAAAGAAACGGGCTTGGCACCTGATGACCCCAGTAGCTTTGCGGAAAACATCCCGCAGACGATCATTCTGTTCCTGGGGAATGCGGTGCTGTTCTTTATCGTGCTGACGTTTGTACGTAATCGCATTCGGCGTGACCGACTGGAAGATGCTCGGCAAATTGGGCCGGAGGGGATGCTCCCGGCGCAAGCACCGAGCGGCGACTAAATCAAAATCAGGAGAGGGGCAATGGAGTTCAGCAACTTCACGCCGGAGGCGTTCGCTTTCGGCATATTCACCATATTAACGCTCGGTGGGGCGATTGGTGTCGTGACCAACAAAAACCTGGTACGAGGGGCCGTCTGGCTGGTCGTCAGCTTGTTCGGTATTGCCGGGTTTTTTGTCCTGCTCAGTGCGCCATTCCTGGCGGCGGTGCAGGTGTTGGTCTACATCGGCGCGATTGGTATTCTATTCACCTTCGCGGTGATGCTCACCCGGAGTATGACCAACCTCGGCGAGCGGTTCAACAAACAAGCATGGTTAGCCGGGTTGGCCGCTGTGACGTTGTTTGTCCTGATCCTGGTGGCGATTATCGCACCCATCTGGGGCCAAACAAGCGAACCGCAATCGGCCCTGGTCGGCACGACGGCTGACCTGGGCCTGGCCCTGGTCAGTGGGGAGCAGTTCGTCCTGCCGTTTGAAGTCGCCTCACTTCTGCTGACGGCGGCTATGATCGGCGCAATCGTCATTGCCCGCGAAGACGAAGGTTAGGGGAAAGCCTGTATGATTCCACCGCTTTGGATGTTTCTATTGGTGGCCGCCGCGCTGTTTAGTATCGGCGCGTTCGGCGTTATTGCACGAAAAAACGCTGTCGCAGTGTTGATGAGTGTTGAGCTAATGCTCAACGCGGTAAATCTCAACCTGGTGGCGTTCTGGCGTTTCAACGAAGCCGCACCCTCCATGACCGGTCAGGCGTTCACCGCGTTTGTGCTGGTGGTCGCGGCGGCGGAGGCCGCGGTCGGCCTGGCAATCATCATCACGGTCTATCGCAGTCGGCGGTCGGTCGTGGTTGAAGACGTTGACATGCTCAAATGGTAAAGGTTGGGGTTCATGGTTGATTTCAGTAGCATTGATTATCTGCCCTGGTTGATCCCTGTTGGGCCTCTGCTGGCTTTTGTGATTATCACGCTGGCGACGAACCGTTCGCGGCTCGTCCCGGCGACGGATAGCCACGAGTACGGCGGGCACCACCCGGATTACGACGGTATGGAAGTCCCGGTCGTCCGGCCACAAGCACGGGTACTAAGCATTGTGGTTGGTATGGCGGGGGTAGTCGCGGCGTGGCTCATGAGTCTCGTCGTCTTTTTTGAAGGCATCGCGGTCGATAAACTTGGCCTGGATGATAAGGTCTTCGGTAGTTCCATCGAATGGATGAGCCTGGGTACGACCGGCTTCTCGATGGGGGTGTTGGTTGACCCGCTGACGGTCGTCATGTTGTTCATGGTGCCGCTGGCCGTCTTGTGTATCTTCATTTACTCCATCGGCTACATGGCGCACGATCCCCGTCAGGCCCGTTTCTTTAGCCTGATTTCACTCTTTGCCGGGGCGATGTTAACGCTGGTTGTGGCTGATAACCTGCTGTTGCTCTTCATCGGCTGGGAAGTCATGGGGTTGTGTTCGTACATGCTCATCGGCTTCTGGTTTGAGAAGAAAAGCGCGTATAATGCCGCTATCAAAGCATTCACCGTCACCCGTGTGGCAGACGTGATTATGCTCCTGGGCATTGCCTACCTGTTCTTCCTCACACACGATTATTACGGCTACGGCACGCTGAACTTCCGCGAAGTCCTCTACAACGAGGGCTTTTTAGAGTACGCCGCTGGTACCACTGCCGTTATCCTGGGGGGCTTTGGCCTCAGTGCCGCCAGCTTGATCGGTATCTTCTTGATTATCGGCACCATCGGTAAATCGGCCCAGTTCCCGCTCCACGTCTGGTTGCCGGATGCGATGGAAGGCCCGACGCCAGTGAGCGCGATGATCCACGCGGCGGCCATGGTCTCCGCCGGGGTTTACGCGGTCATCCGCATGTATCCACTGTTTGAAGCCGGTGGTCATCCCCACGAAGGGGATCTGACATCGCCGTTGATGTTGATGGCGGTCGTCGGTGGGTTTACCGCGTTATTCGCCGCGACGATTGCGATTGTCCAGCGTGACGTAAAACGAGTGCTAGCCTATTCGACCATCTCCCAGCTTGGCTTTATGATCGCCGCGTTGGGGATCGGTGCCTACATCGCGGCCTTCTTCCACCTGATTACACATGCGTTCTTCAAGGCATTGTTGTTCATGGCGTCCGGCTCGGTGATCCATGCGATGGAGCATGGCGAGCATCATGTGCATGAGCATCACGCTCACCATCATGACGATCATCACGACGAACATGATGTTGAGGATACAGCGGCGATTGGCGACGAAGCGGGAGAATCGATCCCGGCGGAACCAGACGCCAAGACCGATGATCCTGACCAACACCCGGATGAACATCATCATCCGCACTTCGACCCGCAAGATATGTTCAACATGGGCGGCTTGATCAAGAACATCCCGGTCACGGCCTGGACGTTTGCCATCGGCGGGATTTCGCTGGCCGGCTTCCCGCTGATTACGGCGGGTTTCTGGTCGAAGGATGAGATCCTGGCGGATGCGTGGTTTGTCTACCTGGATTATAGCTCCGGGGCGCATTTCTATGTGTTTGTCATGCTGGCGATTGCCGCCTTCCTGACCGCTTTCTACACGGCCCGGCAACTATGCCTGACCTTCCTGGGCGATCATCGCACCGAAGAGGCAGAACATGCCAGCCTGGGCGGTTCACGAGACGTCATCAGCATTACCATGCAACTGCCATTGGTTATTCTGGCGTTCTTCGCGCTATTCGCCGGGTTTGTCGGTGTCCCACCAGAATTCCCAATCTTCGGCGCGATCTTGTCGCCGGAGGTCAACCCGTTCTTCGAGTTTGTCAAGTATTCGCTCCTGCCGGAAATCCAGCCGGAGAAACCACCGTTTAATTGGTTCCCGGTGTTGACGTCGTTCGGCGTCGCGCTGGGCGGCCTGGGCCTGGGCTATCTTATGTATGGTCGCAAGCCGCTGGAAGCCGGTGAAGAAGATCCGCTCAAGCGCATTTTGTCGCCCGGCATCTTCAACGTGCTGGAAAACAAGTACTACTTCGATGAGCTTTACCAGATCGTCTTTGTTCGTCCCTCGCAGTGGTTTTCGCGGGTGGTCGTCAGTGAGTTTATCGACCGGGGCATCATTGACGGGTTTATTCATCTCATCGCCAAGCTCAGTAACTTCATTGGCGATCTGTTCAAGGCGTTCAACCTGTGGCTGATCGACGGCGTTGGTGATGGCATCCCGCAGGGGATCGCTCGCTTTGGGGCCTGGTTCCGCCGGGTACAAACCGGGCGCGTTCAGCAATATCTGGTGCTGGTCATTCTAGCCGCGCTGGTGATCGGTTTCATTCTAGTCGTCTCTACCAGCTTCGCGGCTGGCGGATAAGGCGGGGGAGTTTATGGAAAGTTTAGACGTATTTGGCCTGGATCCATTATCTGTACTAATCATCGCGCCAGCTTTGGGGGCTTTGCTGGTCATTGCCTTACCCAACAACAACAAGACGCTGGCGCGGTGGGTCTCGCTGGCGATTTCCATCGGCATTGGTGCGCTGGCGACGATTGTATTCTTCGCCTATGACACATCCGAGCCGGGTTATCAGTTTGTCTCACAGGTCGAGTGGTTCGAGCTAATTGGGGCGTCCTGGTTCGTCGGGATCGACGGCATCAGCGCGTCGATGGTGTTACTCACCGGCATTCTCGTGCCACTGGCGATTCTTGTCAGTTGGGAGATCGAAGACCAGCCGAAAGTGCATCTGGCCTTGATCTTGTTCTTCGAGACCGGCTTGATGGGTGTATTCGTCGCGCAGGATTTGATGATTTTCTTCCTGTTCTATGAGTTAAGCCTGGTGCCGATCTACTTCTTGATCAACCAGTGGGGCGGCAAAAACCGCAAGTATGCCTCCACCAAGTTCTTTATCTACTCAATGGGCGGGACGCTTGGGATGTTGCTGGCGACTCAGCTCATGGGTTGGACGGCTGGCACATTTAACATTCAGGAGCTATCGGTCATCTGGCCGAGTGGTGAATATGCCAATGAAGGCATCTTCCTGGGTACCAGTGTGTCAACGGTCAAAGCATTGACGTTCGCCGGGTTCTTCGTGGCATTTTGCATCAAGGTGCCGGTGTGGCCCTTCCATACCTGGTTGCCGGATGCACACGGCGAAGCCCCGACGGCTGGTTCGATGTTGCTGGCCGGTGTCATGCTAAAGCTGGGGGGCTATGGGTTTATTCGCCTGGTTGTCCCGTTCTTCCCGGATGTATGGATCTCGGAAATTGATCTGTTCGGGTTGACGTTTACAACGGCTGGGTTCTTCGCCTTCCTGGCGATGCTCGGCATCGTACTGGGGGCATTCGCGGCCTTCGGCCAAAACGACATCAAACGACTGGTCGCTTATAGTTCTGTCAACCATATGGGCTTTGTCGCGCTTGGCATTGCGGCGATGGCCGTCGTCTATGGGCAGATGTACGTGGATGGTGCGACCGAACTCGGCCAGACCGGCATCATCGCGGCCAATGGCGCGGTACTTCAGATGTTCAATCATGGCTTAAGTTCGGCTGGCATGTTCTTGCTAGCCGGGGCCATCTACCATAAGACTCATACCCGTGATCTACGAGAATACGGCGGGTTATGGGTCAAAGCACCGATTTATGGCGGTGTGTTTATCTTCACCAGTATGGCAAGCCTGGGCCTGCCTGGCCTGAACGGCTTCGTGAGCGAGTTCCTGGTGGTACGCGGCAGTTGGCCGGTCTTCACCTGGCTGACGGTGATTTCGATGTTAGGTCTGTTGTTCACCGGGGCCTACATTCTTAAAGGGATTCGTGCGACCTTACACGGCCCGTTCAACATGAAATGGCGTGATACAAACCTTGAAATCGAACTACGAGAGTTCATCGCCATTGCCCCGCTAATGGTGTTGATGTTGGTGACGGGGGTCTTCCCAAATTGGATCTTGCCGGTCATCAACGAATCGGTGACGCACATCATGAACGGAATAGGATAAGATACGATGGTCGAAGCATTTTCCTTCCCGGTACTGAGTGCCATCATCTTCATCCCGGTCTTCGCGGCGGTCATTATCCTGTTGATGGATAACGAGAAGCAACGCGACCTGATCCGGGGTGTTGCTATCACCACTGCCGTTGTTTTGCTGGTGCTTTCTGGCTTTGTTTACTTCGGCTATAACGCCGAAGTCGGCGGTGACGATGGCTTAATCGCCCGGCAAGATGTCTGGGCGCAACTCAACACGCAGTACGCGGAAACAGGGGACGTTGATCTTGAGATGATTGAAGGCTTAGATGCCTTCAGCCCGGAACAAATAGCTTTGTTCGAAGATTTCGGCGAGTATCGCGAATATCTCGGCTCGGTGATGTTCGATCAAGGGTTGGCGTTCGAAGAGAAATACGAATGGGTCTCTGCCCTGGGGATCAGTTATCACGTCGGTGTTGACGGCCTGAGCGCACCGATGGTGCTCCTCACGGGGATGGTGGCAGTTGCCGGTGTGTTGATCTCCTGGCGCATTGAAGACCGCATCCGCGAGTTTATGGCATTTTTCCTCCTGCTGGTTGCAGGGGTCTACGGCGTGTTTGTCTCGATTGACATGTTCTTGCTGTTCTTCTTCTACGAACTGGCAATCTTCCCGATGTATTTGTTGATCGCGGGATGGGGCTGGGTCAAGCTTCGAGAATACGCCGCGATGAAGCTTACGTTATACATCTTGATCGGCTCTGTGGTGGCGTTTGTCGGCGCGATTGCGATGGTGCTGACGGCCAACACCTTCTTCACGGGTGAGGAAGGGGCGGCGGTGTTGGAGGTCGGTAAGGCCTTTGGCGTCGTCAGTGAGAATGCCGGCCCGTTGAGTTTCGACATCCGGCAGTTAACCCTGGCGGCAGAAGCCGGCGCGTTTAGCGTTGACGGCTACTTCGGGTCAGAAGCCTTGACGTTTGCCAAGTTCTGGTTCCCGTTCATCTTCATCGGCTTTGCCAGTCTGGCGGGGATGTTCCCGCTCCACAACTGGTCGCCAGATGGTCACGTCGCCGCGCCGACCGCCGTTTCGATGATCCACGCGGGCGTGCTGATGAAGCTCGGCGCGTATGCCGCACTCCGCCTGAGTGTGCAACTCCTCCCCAGTGGCGCGGAGGTCCACTTGCCCTGGATCGTCTTCCTGACGTTGATAAACGTTGTCCTGGGGGCTTTTATCGCCTTCCGACAGCGTGACTTTAAGTATGTCATCGGCTTCTCATCGGTCAGCCATATGGGGCTGGTGAGTATGGGCTGGGCTTCGATGAACGTCATCGGCTATACCGGCGCGGGCCTTCAGATGTTCAGTCATGGGGCCATGACCGCGCTATTCTTCGGCTGTGTCGGCATGGTCTATGACCGGGCACACACCCGCGATATTCCAAGCCTGGGTGGGTTCGTCAAACGAATGCCCTGGGTGGCGGTCGCGTTTATCGTCGGCGGCCTGACGAGCATGGGGATGCCCGGCTTGAGCGGTTTCATCGCGGAATTCCCGATCTTCATGGGCATGTTTGCCGCGTCGGATACCGTCGTCTTGCAGATCGGCGGGTTAGAGCTAACCAATTACTACTCGATCCTGGTCATCATCGCGGCGATTGCCATCGTCATCACGGCGGCTTATGTGCTCCGGGTGACGGGGCAGGTGTTCTTCGGGGAATTCGACGAAGAACGCTATGGCGATGTGGGGGACATCACCATTACAGACCGGGCGATTTTGATCCTGCTCGGCGTACCACTCATCTTGATCGGCATTATGCCCTATCTGATGGCTCCTATGGTGCAATCAGGGGTTCAGCCGGTCATAGCCTTGTTAGGAGGGAGCTAAGTGGGAGAATTCGACTTTCTACAAAGCTTACCGGCCATCGCGCCGGAATTCGGCCTGCTCATCCTGGCCATTGTCGTGCTTGCGCTCGACTTGTATCTGCCGGATGATCGCAAGACCGGCACTGCTTACGTCTCATTCTTCGGGATGCTCGCGCTGGCGGTGACGCCCTTAATCTGGGCACCAGATCCAGAAGTGACGGAATACTGGGGGGGCATGGTGCGCCATGACACCCTCTCGCAGATCTTTAAGGTCATGGTCTTGTTGGCCGGGGCGATCACATCGCTTCTGGCTGTGAGTACCGTCGAGCTAGCGAAAAAGGGTGAATTTTACCTGATCGTGATCGTCTCCACCTTGGGGGCGTGCTTGATGGCCGGGGCCAACGACCTGATTATGGTCTTCGTCGCGCTGGAGACGACCTCGATCCCGCTGTACATCCTGGCCGGGTTCCGCAAAGATGATATGCGCTCGGTCGAAAGTGGTATGAAATACTTCCTGTTCGGGTCATTCGCCTCGGCGGTGATGCTGTACGGCTTTAGCTTTTTGTATGGCTACGCCCAGACCACCGAACTACAGGGAATCGCGGCATACCTGACCAGTGACGCCGTGACCGAAAACGCAGTACCAACCGTACTGATGATCGTGTTGATCTTTGTCGGCTTTGGTTTCAAGATCGGCGCGGTGCCGTTCCACTTCTGGACGCCGGATGTGTACGAAGGTGCGCCCACCCCGGTGACCGCGTTCGTCAGCGTCGCCAGTAAGGCCGCTAGCTTTGCTTTGCTCATGCGGTTTTTCGTCTACGCCTTCCCGGAAAGTGTTGTGATCGACGGTCAATCGGTAGCGGATTTCTGGATCAACCTGATGGTGGCGGCATCGGTCATCAGTATGACCGTTGGCAATGTGTTGGCCCTGTCGCAACGCAATATCAAGCGTCTGCTGGCTTATTCATCCATCGCTCAGGCCGGCTACACCCTGATCGGCGTGGCGGCCCTGCAAGCCGGTGCCAGCCAGAGTGTCGCCTCGGTGACGTTCTACATGTTCATGTATACCTTTACTAATCTGCTGGCTTTCGGCGTCGTGGTCATCTTCACCGAATCCACCGGGAGCGAGACGATTGCAGATCTAGCTGGCCTGAGCCGCCGCAACCCGGCGATTGCACTGGCGATGACCATCGGCTTGCTTTCGCTGGCTGGTATCCCACCGGCGGCGGGTTTCTTCGGCAAGTTCTTCTTGTTCCAGGCGGCGGTAGAAGCGAACCTGGAATGGCTGGCGATGGTCGGTGTGTTAAACGCGATCATCGCGCTGTATTACTATCTGGTGGTGATTAAGGTGATGTATGTGGATCGAAGCGAGGACGACGATAAGCCGATCCCGCTTACGCCCCCGGCGCGGTTGATGCTGGGCGTCACGGTCGCCGCCACATTGATCCTGGGGATTGTCCCCGGGCCGATCTTCAACTGGGCTTTAGATAGTGCAGACTCGCTCTTTGCTCTGGTTGGTATCGGTTTGTTCTAGGTATGGGGCGATTACCATAATTCGCTTGTTGGAGTTGTGGTAATCGCTTTTTGTTTGTGATAGAATTCGCAACACTGTTGAAAACTTGATGAAAGACACACAGACACCGCCGCAACAGCGCATCAAAAATCTCAGTTACGCGGCTGTTGCCGGTCAGTCTGGCTGTGCGACGGTTCTCATCATATTTGGCGCGTTGTTTGCTGGCTTCTGGCTGGATGCGCGTCTTGGTCAAGATGGCCTGTGTATTTTCGGCATGTTGATCTTAAGCATTCCGGTTAGTTTGGTCGTCATGCTGACTATCGCCATGAACGCGATTGCACGCATTACGCCTCCCGGTCGTGCCGAAGACGATGCAGATCCGCACACTTCATCGAAAACAGAGGAGGTATAGTCTTTGGTCTTAGCGAATCTTTGGAAAGGAGGATGGATGTGAACCCTCGGGGACGCGGTTGTCTTTACCTGGTCGTATTCCTGGCGTTTGCCGCCTTCTTCTGTGGCATTGTACCGTTTGTATTGCTCCCCAATGGGGGGACGGCGGTTGCACTCCCGGTTATTGAAGTACCGGGTGAGGTCGTCACAGAAGGTGGATTCTTCGGCATGAATCTGACAAATACGATCATTGGTACACTGGTGACAAATGTGCTAGTGCTTTTGATCGTCTTCATCCTATGGCGATTGAGCAAAGGATGGACGCGGCAGGTTCCGGGCCGCTTGCAGGGCATGTTCGAAGTGTTGATTGGTGGCTTCCGCAGTTTCTCCAAGAATATTGGTGGAGAAAAGCTGGATAAAACGCCGATGTTATGGCCGCTAGTGGCGTCGATCTTTTTCTTTTTGCTCGTCGCCAACTATATGAAGCTCCTCCCCGGTGTAGAAACCGTCGGGAAGCTTCACTGCGCTTATGAAGGTCAGAGTGGGTTTAAGATGATTACCGGCGCGGCGGATTCTGCGCGGTTATATGTCGATGAACCGCTTAATGCGGGTACTGCCCAATCTGAACAAACCTACAACGAATGTAACAATTATTTCCTCTACGGTGAAATTCCGGAAGACGGCTTCCCAGCCGAAGCACCGGAAGAGATCCAACGAAAAGCCGAAGTCTTTGAGGCGTTGCTGGTACAGTTGCCTACAGACGAAGAGCTTGAAGCACAGGTGAGCCAGACCAACGGCGAAGAAGCAAGTGCGCCGGTTCAATTGGTATCGGCTCGTCCGTTCACGCCTGATCTTCTCGTCGCAGAGGACGAATATAGTGACCTGACCGAAGACCAACAAGAAGAGCTGGATGCCCTCAAAGCAGAACGGGCGGAAGAGTATCTTGCATTGGTTGAGGAGACGATCACCGGGGCAGAGGAAAATCCCGAAGGGGTTGATGCTGGCCGGGTAGACATCGTTGAAGGCACCACTTACGACGATGCCGACCACTACCTTAAATATGCCGAAGAGCGGCTGGCAGATGCACAGACCATTGCTGTGCTGGATCCACGCGCCGACGCGATTGAGGCCATGCTAGAACAGTACGACGTGGATGAGGTGACCGAAGAGGTCATCGCCACCCGCCAAGAACTGGCGGCTACCCTCAGCAACTCTATTCAATCGGCAGATAACAGCCTGAACACAGCAGAGAGTGATGCCCTGCTCGCGCTCCTTTCGGTGGCAGATGTCAGCGATCTGGATAACGAAGCCGGGGATGATCTGCGGGACGCGCTGAACGCCGAACTGAACGCGCTCGACGATGCGCTGTTGTCATCCGAGACACAGCTTCGTTACCCGCGTGCGCCGCTGGTCTTGACGGAAGATCAACTGGGTGGGGAAGTTCGCCCGTACATCTTCCACATCACACCGTTCGTGCGTGGCCCGGCCACAGACTTGAGCTTCACGTTCGGTCTGGCGATTCTGGCCGTTATCATCGTACAGGTTTACGGTGTGATGGCACTCGGCCCGGCTTACTTTGAGAAGTTCGTCAACCTGACGGCGGTCGGCAAGGCGGGCAAACGTCCGCTGGGTATCATCGACTTCGTGGTCGGTTTGATCGAAATCATCTCAGAAATCGGTAAGGCGGTCAGTCTGGCCTTCCGTCTCTTTGGTAATCTGTTCGCGGGTGGTGTCGCGCTGATGGCGATGACCTTCCTGCTGGCATGGATCGTACCGGGTGTGATTTACGGCCTGGAACTTATCATCGGCGCGGTGCAGGCGTTGGTTTTCGCCGTGTTAACGCTCGTATTCAGTGTACAAGCAATGGAACATCATGGCGATCATGACCATGATGACCACCATGACGAAGCAGAGCATGTCGCTCACTAATTCAAATTGACTTTAACTCAGGAGGAGATTGAGAAATGATTGAAGGTAACATCGCTGATGGTCTGAAAGCAGTAGGCGCGGGGCTGGCAATGCTCGCGGCGATTGGCCCGGGTATTGGTATTGGTTTGCTGGCGCAAGGGGCGATGCAGGCGATTGGTCGTAACCCGGATGCCGCCGGTCAGATCCAGACGAACATGATTCTTGCCATCGTGTTTACCGAAGCTATCGCGATTTACGCGCTGGTGGTCGCCCTTCTGATCGTCTTCGTACTGTAAATTCAGTCGCAGTCTATCAATACAAGGGAGATACACATGCGAGTGAACAAACGAGTAATTCTGATCTTGATGGTTTTCGCGATGCTGTTCGCGGTGACCCCGGCCCTGGCGGTCGAAGAAAGCGGTGATCCGCTGGCGTCGCTCGGTATCAATGTCGGGTTTTTGATCGCGCAGATCATCAACTTTGGCTTGATCCTGGCGGCTCTGACGTTCTTCCTCTGGAAGCCGATGACCAATATGCTGGATCAACGGTCAAAAACGATTGAACAGGGCCTGGAAGATGCCGCAGAAGCGGCGGCGGCCCGTCGTAACGCCGAAGCCGAGGCCGAGAAGATCCTGTCTCAGGCCCGCACAGAAGCCGCTCAGATCGTTGATGAGGGGCGTGGGCGTGGCGAAGAGGTCGCCAAGCAGATCGAAGTGGAGGCCCGTGAAGAGGCCGACCGCATCCGTGAAGACGCCCGGCTCGAAGCTCAGGGCCAGGTCAACGCGGAGCTGGCGAACCTGCGCAATCAAGTCAGCGCGATTTCAATGGCAGTGGCCCAGCGTGTCATCGGGGAATCACTCGATGAGAAGAAGCAACAGGCTCTCATCGACGACTTCTTCAGCAAGGTTCCCGCTGATGCCAAGTCATTGGAAGGACAGGTCGAAGTCGTCAGCGCGATGCCGCTGAGCGATTCCGAGCAGAGCAAGGTCAAGAAGGAACTAGGGGCGGATGACGTGATGTTCTCCGTCAACCCGAATATCCTGGGCGGCCTGATCGTCCGTTCCGGAGATCGCGTCGTAGACGGTAGCGTCCGGCGTGACCTGGAAAACATCCGGGGTCGCATCGGCTAGACCGCACGGCCCACAACAGAAATCAAGACGCGCCGGGGGAAGATCCGGCGCGTTTGTGTTTTGCAGGAGTTCTTTTTTATGAGCATCACACTCTCAGATTTGATCGCCCAGTTACCAGCGGAGCAATCCGCCACCATCAGCGGTGATGACACCGTGATGATCACCGCGCCAGTGGTGGAAGATGCCCGCCTGCTAGAACCGGGCGGGGTCTTTGTGGCGCGGCGGGGCCTATCTACCGATGGACATCAGTTCATCCCGCAGGCAGTCAAGAAGGGGGCGGCGGCCATCGTAGGCGAGATAGAGCCGCCGCAAGACCTCGCCCGTCCTTATGTGCAGGTGAAACAGCCTCAGCAGGCGATTGGTGTGCTAGCGGCGGCCTATTATGGCTTTCCGTCGCGCCATCTGACCGTGATCGGCGTGACTGGCACAGATGGCAAGACCACCACCAGCACCTTGATCCATAGCGTCTTGAATGCGATCACAGGCGGCCAGGCTGGATACATCAGCACGATCTCTGCTGACCTGGGGGCCGAGGCCGAAGACACCGGCCTGCATGTGACCACACCCGGCGCACCGCGTGTACAATACTTCCTCGACCGGATGGTACAAAATGGCCTGCGATATTGTGTGCTGGAAATGACCAGTCATGGATTAGCTCAGCATCGCCTGAATGGGGTTGATCTCGACATCGCGGTTTTGACCAATATCACACATGAACACCTGGATTTTCATGGTACGTTTGAAAATTATCGGGCCGCTAAGGGCATGATGTTCGCCATGTTGGGGCAATCCTTCCGCAAGGACGGTCAGCCTAAAGTCGCCATAATCAACGCGGATGATCCCAATGCGGATTTCTTCGCCGCTTTCCCGGCAGATCGCATCGTGCGGTACGGCCAGGGAGACCGGGCCGACCTGCAAGCCACCCATATCACATTGCGCCCGGATGGAACCCGTTTCGATGTGGCAGTGTCTAACCAGATGAGTCGTTATCAGCTAGATCTGGTGGGAGCGTTCAACGTGTATAATGCCCTGGCGGCGATTGCGGTCGGCCAGCAGATCGCCGGGAGCCGGACCGCGATCCAGTCGGGATTGTCGGCGGTTCGGCAGATTGCCGGGCGTATGGAGCGCATCAACGAAGGCCAGGACTTCACCGCGATTGTGGACTTTGCCCATACACCGAACGCGCTAGCGAATGCGCTCCAGGCGGTGCGTGCCACGCTACCGGAATCTGGCCGGTTGATCGCTGTCTTCGGGAGCGCGGGCCTGCGCGATGTAGAAAAACGTCGTCTCATGGCGGAGACCTCCGCCCGGCTGGCGGATATGACGGTTCTCACAGCGGAAGATCCACGCACCGAATCACTTGACGAGATCCTGGCGATGATGGCCGATGGCTGTCGGTCTCAGGGTGGGGTGGAAGGCGAAACGTTCATTCGAGTGCCAGATCGCGGTGAGGCGTTGTATCAGGCCTGCCAGATGGCCCGTGCTGGCGATGTCGTCATCGCGTGTGGCAAAGGCCACGAGCAGAGTATGTGCTTCGGCACCGTCGAACACGCCTGGGATGATCGGGACGCCCTACGCTCGGCCTTACGTGGGGAGCCGCTGCGCACCTTGCCGACCGCCCGCTAACGTCCTGCCGCGTTGTGTGGTAAAATGCCGCTGAATAGTCTGTTTGAGGGAGACAATGGTCGATCTCGGTATCGTTATTGTCAATTGGAATACACGCGATTATCTCCGGCATTGCCTGGAGACCGTCTTTGCCAGCGTTGGCTTTGATGACGCCGGGCCATATCGGCACCGTGTCGTGGTGGTCGATAACGCCTCTACCGATGGTAGCGCGGACATGGTGCGTGAGACCTTCCCCCAGGCGGAGTTAATCGCCAGTCAGATTAACGGCGGGTATCCTTACGGCAACAATATTGGCTTGCGTCATCTGGGGTACACGGATGCCGGCGGTATGGCTCCGGATGCGCCGCGTTATGCTTTGTTGCTCAACCCGGATACGGAATTACCGGCAGACTCTTTGCGGCGTATGACGGCTTATATGGACGCGAACCCGGCGGTTGGCATCAGCGGGCCGAAGCTCCTGCTGGCGAATGGCGACATTGATAAGGCCTGCCGGCGCAGTTTCCCAACACCAATGGTCGCATTTTATCATTATGCGGGTTTAGCAAAGCTTTTGCCAAATAGTCCGCGATTTGCGCGGTATAATATGACTTATGCTGACCCTAACCTGGAGACGGAAGTTGACTCGGTCGTCGGCGCATATATGCAACTTCGGCGTGAGGCAATCGCACAGACTGGTCTGTTAGACGAAGCCTTTTTTATGTATGGTGAAGACCTGGACTGGGCATATCGTATTAAACAAGCGGGCTGGAAGGTCATGTACTATCCAGCGGTGACGGTGTGGCACATTAAACGTGCGGCCAGTCGCCAGAGCAAAAAGGCGCAGTTCGAATTTTATCGAGCGATGCTGATCTTTTATCGCAAGCATTATCGCAAGACGACCCCTCTATGGCTACACGCACTGGTTCTGCTGGGGCTGATCGTCAAGGGCGGGCGCAGGATGTGGACGGAAATCCAACGCTCCCCGATGCCAGCCGTCAGCGGTTAATCGAAAAAACAAGGCAAGATAACTCTCGCTCAAATCGTGTCAAAGTGATTTTGGGCGCGTTGCTGTTTGGCTTTGATGTGCTGATGTTGAGCGCGGCGTTTATGCTGGCTTATCTGGCACGTTTTTACATCCCGATCTTCGGCACGACGACTTCACAACCTTTTATTGATTACGTGCCGACTATGATCTTGCAGATCAGCACGGTGTTGGTGGTGTTCTTCTTTGGCCGGTTGTACCATCAACGGCGGGTTATCAGCCGGTTTGACTATGCGCGTGACATCTTGAGTTCGGTCACGATTGCGCTGGTACTGGCAAGCGGAATGCAAGAGTTGTTGTTCAAGAATACGGCCTATGATGTCGATTATTTGCGCGGCATGTTCTTCTATGCCTGGTTCTTGAGCTTTGTACTGGTTATCGTCGGCAGGGAAGCCCACCGCATCCTGACTGCGAGTGTGCGCCGGCGGGGGATTGCGCGAGATAACCTGCTGGTGGTTGGCTCCGGGCGGATTGCGCGTGACATCGTGGAGCGCGTACACCATAACCCTGACCTGGGGTATCACATCGTCGGCGTGGTGACGAGTAACGTCAAACCGAAAGGGCACATGGCCGGCATCCCGGTGATCGGTCTGTATCCTAACATCCCGGAGATTATTGATAATTACGGCGTAGAGCAGGTGATTATCGCCCTGCCGGATGCCAGACGAACCGAGATTGTCGAATTAGTTACACTCTGCCAGCGTGGGCGCGTTGATATTAAGGTCTACCCGGATATTTTTGCGTATATGGCCGGTGATATGAACGTCGATGACCTGGGCGGCACCCCACTGCTGACCGTCCGCGACATCGCGTTGCGCGGGTGGAAGCTGAGCCTGAAGCGCGGGCTGGATTTCTTCGGCTCGCTTTTCGGTTTGATCTTCCTCTCACCATTTTTGCTGTTGATCTCCTTGTTAATCCGTCTGGAGTCAAAAGGCCCGGTCTTTTATACCCAAATCCGCATGGGCTTGGATGGCCGACCGTTCCCGATCATCAAATTCCGCTCTATGCGGCAGGATGCCGAAGCCAGCGGCCCCGGTTGGACGGTCAAGGATGATCCGCGTGTGACGCGAGTCGGCGCGTTTTTACGGCGCACCGAGCTAGACGAATTGCCCCAATTAATCAATGTCTTGCTTGGGCAGATGAGCCTGGTCGGCCCACGCCCGGAGCGTCCGATCTACGTCCAACAATTCCGTGAGCAGATCCCGCGTTACATGGAACGCCACCGGGAAAAAGCCGGCATGACCGGTTGGGCACAGATCAACGGCTTGCGGGGAGATACCTCCATCGCGGAGCGTACCAGTTACGACCTGTGGTATGTCGAGAATTGGTCACTATGGCTGGATATTAAAATCATCCTGCGCACCGTCTGGATGGCGATTTCACGCTCAAACAAGAACGCATATTGACGGATGGATCTGGAAAGACTCACAGCCGCCATGCACGCTTTTGTGGAAAGCAAGGGCTGGTACCGTGATGATTCCCCTAAACCACAGACTCCTAAAAATCTGGCGATTTCACTGGTACTAGAGGCCGCCGAAGTGCTGGAACATTTCCAGTGGGGAGACTCCGCGCATAATCAAGCCGAACTAGCATCTGAACTGGCAGATGTCCTACTTTACCTCTTGCAGATTGCCAGCCTCAGTGAAATCGACCTGGGGCAGGCTGTGCTGGATAAACTGAGTGTGAATTATAAGCGCGATTGGGATCAAGAGTAGAAGACCTCACCGAAACGCTCAGTGAGGTCTGAAAGTCTTTAGGGTTCGTAGATCGTCTCTACGACGGTCACTTCTGTATTTTCTGCATCACCGAAGGCGATCAGCAGGTAGAAGCGTTCGGCAGTGATCGGTACATCTGGCTCACTGGCAAGCACAACCTGTGGTTGATCTTCCAGCGTGATCGCGTAGTCATAAAGCCCCTGCGGCAAGGAACGGCTGAAGGCACCGTCTGCACCCCCGCGTGAGGCCGGGTAACGGATCGACTCAACCAACAGTTGACCATCAGCATAGAAATCGATGATCGGGCCGAAGGGCGCACCCTCTGCCGTCACCGCGTTGAAGAACGTCGCCTGGGCGAAGTCATCTTGTGACGGGGCGGAGAAGTCTTCTGGGAAGGGGGCCAGGGCCAGGGTATCATCGCCGATGTTGCCGACGGCGGCTACCGTTGTCCAGGTATCTTCTGTGATCTCTAGCTCGGCTTCCAGCACCGCTTCTTCGATGCTGTTATCTGCCGGTACGACAGCCACCGCGAGGGTTCCTTCTCTCACACCCAGCCAACTGGTAACTGTGGTGAAGCCCAGCGACCGGACGGCCAATTCACCGTTGACGTACAGATCAACCGGCGGGGCATCTGCCGCGAAGTGGGCCACCCGCACGAAGGCATCTGCATTCTCGGTGATCTCGGTCGTGGTGAAGCTGAGGTAGTATCCCTCCGGCAGAAGCAAGGTGTCGATCTTGTGGATCACACCATTGCTGGCGGTGATGTCGGGTTCGGTGACGGTCGCTACGCCATCGATGAGAACGCCGTCATCGGTCAGGTCAATTTGCAGGGTCTCCCCGCTGAGGGTTTCGACCGCGCCTTCGGTCAGGTCAGCGGCGGTGACGATGCCTTCTACCACATGATACGTCAGGATGTCTTCCAGGACTTCTGGGTCGGCCAGCAGTTCTTCGGCATCCATCTTCATCGCTTCTAATGCAGTGTTGATCGACGCATCGGTCGGCGCGAAGACCGTATACGGGCCTTCGCCGCTAAACGTCTCTACCAGGTTAGCGGCATCGATGGCCGCAACCAATGTATCGAAGTCACTGTCTCCACCTGCGACATCGACAATCGTGCCATCTTCCTGAGCTGTTGCTGGCAAAATGCCGATGAACAACATGGTCAAGACCAAAAGGCCAAGTCTTCTGGCAATGTGCATAAATCTATCTCCTTTTTATCGCTGAAAATTAGCAGAGGTGTGTGGACACCTATCCTATACGCTAGCGCAAAAACGAGATCGAGTCGAGTGATGCTCGGGCGATATGTAATCGAGCTTTAACCTTCTGAGTAATTTGAACCGTCTTGACCCTTTAATAACGAATTGTCGGTCGATATAATACGTTATAATGATGCTATTTATAATCAACAGGCAAAGGACTCGAATACATGGCTTCACAGGCTGTCACTCCTCAAAGTGAGGACTTCTCTAAGTGGTATAACGAGATCGTCTACAAGGCAGATCTAGCCGCGCAGTCGCCGGTACGCGGGTCGGTCATCATCAAGCCCTACGGTTACGAAATCTGGGAAGGCATCAAAGCCGGGTTAGACCGACGCTTTAAGGCGACCGGGCACCAGAACGCCTACTTTCCACTTTTCATCCCGGAAAGCTATTTGCGCCGTGAGGCCCAGCACGTAGAAGGCTTCAGCCCGGAACTGGCGGTCGTCACGCATGCCGGGGGTAAAGAACTGGAAGAACCGTATGTCGTGCGTCCGACATCAGAGACAATTATTGGAGAGGCTTTCGCCCAGTGGATCCAATCCTATCGTGATCTGCCGTTGTTGATTAACCAGTGGGCCAATGTCGTCCGCTGGGAACTTCGCACACGGCCTTTCTTACGAACGTCAGAATTCCTGTGGCAAGAAGGGCATACCGCCCACGAGACCCAGGCCGAAGCGCAAGAAGAGACCCTGCAAATGCTGGATATTTACGCCGAGTTTGCGCGTAATGAGGCCGCGATCCCGGTTGTTAAAGGGCGCAAGAGCAACATCGAGAAGTTCGCCGGGGCCGACACAACCTATACCATCGAAGCGATGATGCGTGATAAAAAAGCCTTGCAATCCGGCACCAGCCATAATCTCGGCCAGAACTTCGCTAAGGCGTTCGACATCAAGTATTTATCGCAGGATAACGTCGAGCGGTATTGCTGGACAACTTCCTGGGGTATGAGTACGCGCATGGTCGGCGGGGTGGTAATGACACATGGTGATGACCAGGGTTTACGCCTGCCGCCGCGCCTGGCTCCGATCCAGGTCGTCGCGGTGCCGGTCTATAAGAACGACGATCAGCGTGGTGCCGTGATGGAGGCGATCCACCGGCTGGTCGATGCTCTGCGGGCGGTTGGGGTGCGCGTCCACATTGATGATCGTGATGAGCGTCCGGGCTTTAAGTACAATGATTGGGAGATGCGCGGCGTACCCCTACGCCTGGAAATCGGCCCCAAGGACATCGAGAAGAACAATGCGGTATTGGCCCGGCGAGACATCCCCGGACGTGATGGTAAACAGTTCATCGCGCAAGATCATGTCGTCAACACGGTACGAGACACACTTGATGCGATCCACGAGAATATGCTGGCCCAGGCGACCGCGTTCCGTGAGGAAAACACGCACGACATCACCACCTATGATGAGCTAAAGACCATCATCCAGGAACAGGGGGGCTGGGTTCGTGGATATTGGAACGGTACCGATGACGACGAACGCCGTGTGAAAGACGAGACCGGGGCTACCTTGCGCTGTTTCCCGTTGGATCAACCGTCACAGGGCGGCACCTGTTTTTACACCGGGGAACAGGCGAAAGAGGTCGCCATCTTCGGCAAAGCCTATTAGATAAACCACCGGGAGGAGGCCTTACTCTTCCCGGTGCTATAATTGAGACGAGTTCTAACTGCCATTTAACGCTTCTTGCTCTATAATAGAACCGTTGATAGAATACATAAAATCGTATACTTTAATAACGGTTTAGATGTTTATATCGCAGGTATTTATGAAATGTCGAGTGCTGGCGTGATATTAAATTAAGTATACATGAATTGAACCCGTGCTCTCCTGGCCGTATTAACGGTTTTGTTGATAAACGCCATGCCAATACCTGAGATATAGTTTATTAGGATACTGTTAAATGGCTGCATATCTTGTCGTCGATGTCGACGACCTTATAGCCCATTTTCGCGAACGTAGCTTTCCAATTGATCTGCAAGAGTTGGCTGTGGGACTACGAGGCGGAGCCGCGCTTGCCGCTGGGTTAGCAACAGCGGATAAGTTGAAAGCTGTCGCCGTTGCGGATTGGGACAACATGCAAGCGGCACGCACCAGCGCAAACCCCAAGCAGGTGTTTTCTACCGCTGGTTACGATGTGTTTGACATGCCTCATCGAGAGGCGATGGCGGACGCATTGATTATCCACTACTTTTCTTATGATCCCGACCCCATCGACGAATTGATCCTGGCGACGACCAACCGCGATCTTCTCCCGGTCATCCGCCGGGTGAAGACGACACGCAACGCCCGCGTGCGGATGTGGGGATCTGAAGATATTCTTCAGGGTACAGAATTTGCCGATGACGTGCTGTTCCAACCGTTAGACTCGTTGCTCGGCATCCAGACGAAAAATGTCGCGGTATATATCGACTTTGAGAATATCGCCATCAGCCTGAACGAGCAGGGGTTTGTTGTCAATCTCGATCATCTGATTGAGCGATTCGTCACCCAGGCCAAAGCACATGGGCAAGTCGTCAAGATGGCCGCTTATGCCCCCTGGGGGCAACGCGGTGCGCTCCCCCCATTGGTCGATTCAAATGGCCGTGAAATTGCCGACGATGCACCCAGCCGCCTGGCAATGGCAAATATTGACCCGGTTTTTAACCTGCCAGGTAAAAACAGCGCAGATGTGCGGATTGCGCGTGATGTCATCACCGATGCCGGCCACAGTGACTCTGCCGATCTGTACATCCTGGCGAGTGGAGATCGTGATTTCAACGATGTGTTGAATACACTCTCTAAACGGGGTTTGAGTGTCGTCGTCTGGGGCGTGCGTGGGAGCACTAGCCGGATGTTGGAAAAGAATCAGAACATCACCGTTGATTACATCGATGACTTCACCAACATGCAGACCCATGAGTCGCTGGGGTCGGTGTCGTTAGATGATGAGATTATTGATGACTTCATCCCATCTCAATGGACGAGTGTTATCCTGCAATTTGACCGCCTGACTAACGATCTGGACGCCGAAAGCGTCTCGAACCGCCAGTTGGTAGAGCAATTGCAAACCGTCGGCGCGGTGATCTCACGCCCGCGTGGCGAAGATCTGGTGTCTCAGGCGATCTCGCTCGGCTTACTCAAGCCGCTTTCTAACACCGGTCATCTGACCTTGAATTATAATCATCCCGTTGTGGAAAAGACCCGGCTCATCGCCGAGCGTGTCGTCAGCCGGGTAGAAAACACGCTGGAAGTGCGCGGCTGGGATTATGTGAATTACGGCTTCTTGCTCAAGGGGCTGGCAATGGATAATGAGTTAGATCGCCCCGGTTGCAATGCTGACGATCAATGGCGCTCTCATTGGATTGACGCGCTCGTGCGTGAGGGATTGCTGGAGCGTCAACTTGTGCCGCATCGCCATAATCCGGATGACCTGGTTCCGGTCATCAAATTGTGCGAGCCGTACTCCGCTGGCATCACCCAACCGCAGACCAGCATCGAATCAGAAGCCGGGGAGATGGATTGGACGCGCATCTCGGTGCATGACCTGCAACAGATGGAACCGACAACGGCTGATATGGTGCTCAGGGTGGTGGTGAGCATCGAGCAATTTACGAGCTTCCGTAGTTTTGCCTGGTGTCCTTTGGGGAGCCTGCATCGTCGCTTACGGGCGTTTGATACTGGTATGTCGTTCCAGCGGGCGGTCGAGTATCTGGTCGCTCATCTTGCCGCCCACCTGGATGAGTACCCGAACCCGCAGAGCGAATACAACACCAAAGGCATCTCTATCGTGCCGGAAAGTACGATTGTGCAGGGCATCCTGGCCCAGCGTGACGAATTTGTCCGCCGTTTGCTGGATTTATATGACCAAAATATGCTGATTTCATCACAGGGCATCCAGTCGGTAGACCCAGGTAGCGAATGGAACCTGGAATTATGGTTTTCGATCATGGAGACCGAGAACGTGCTCAATATGCTACCAGGCCGCCCCGGACAGTATAGCTTGTTCCGCACCCATCACACCGTCAACCTGGTGGCAGAGGCCGATGGCCGCGCCGGCCCACACGAAGAATAGGTTTGCCATTGGCAGTCATACTAGCCTTTGCTACAATGTAAAGATTGTATACCGGCCTGTAGACCTGTCTGTCCGGTCTACAAGGCGACTATAGAGACGAGGGACGACATGAGTGTAGGCAATAACGTAGATAAAGAAAGTATCATCAAAGAGTTCGGTCGTCACGAAGGCGATACCGGCTCTCCTGAGGTGCAAGTCGCGATCTTGACGGCGCGAATCCGTCTGCTGACTGAACACCTAAAAGAACACAAGCACGACCAACATTCACGGCGTGGGCTGTTGAAATTGGTCGGGCAACGCCGCCGCCATCTGCGGTATGTCAGCCGTACTGACCCAGACTCCTACCGGAGTTTGCTCAAGCGGCTTGACTTGCGTCGATAGGCTCACCGTGAGCGTTGTGACTGTTTGTCCACGCTCACACTTTATATGTTTGTTTTGCGCGCCCGGTCATGCAGGAATTGGGGTTTGCGGTCAAGCAATAAAGATCGTTTGACCACAAAGGCCAGTCCCTGTTGCTGGGCGCGTTTCTTATAGAACCATTGGAGGAATTCATGGTCGAACGTTTACAGAGTCACGCGCAACAGTACATCATTAACCTTGAAGGCAAAGAGATCATCCTGGAAGTGGGCAAGCTGGCCGAGCAAGCCAGCGGTGCGCTGACCATCCGCATGGGTGAGACTTTGCTCTTTACTTCCGTCGTTATGAACCAGCACGCCCGCGATGGGTTAGACTTTTTCCCGCTCAGTGTAGATTACGAAGAGCGGATGTATGCCGGCGGGCGCATTCCGGGTAGTTTCTTCCGGCGGGAAGGTCGCCCGGCAGAAAGTGCCATCTTGATCTCGCGTGTGGTAGACCGCACCCTGCGCCCGCTGTTCCCCAAGAACATGCGTAATGAGGTCCAGGTGATTATGATGTCGCTCAGTCATGACGGGGAAAACCCGGTCGATATGATGGGCATTGTAGCCGCCAGTGCCGCCTTACACATCTCAGAGGTGCCCTGGGCTGGCCCGGTTGCTGGTGTTCGCATCGGTATGATCGATGGTGAATTCGTCGTCAACCCTACCTATAGCGAGATGGAAAATAGCACGCTGGATCTACGGGTGTCTGGTACGGCAGACGCCATCAACATGGTGGAGTGTGGCGCGGAAGAAATCGACGAAGACACCGTATTGGAAGCGATGGAACTGGCGCACAAGCACATCAAGACCATCTGCGGTGTGATCGAGCAAATGCGCGAGCAGATCGGTAAAGAAAAGTCAGAGTACATCGGTGAACAAGACAACGATGATCTAATGGCAGAAGTCGCGGGCAAAGTGCGCGAGCGCGTCCGCCAGGTGATTGCCGAGCAGACCGAACGGGATGACCGCAACGAAGCGATAGAGGCCATCCGCGATGACCTGATGGCGGAATATGAAGCCCGCAATGCAGAGCTTGACGACGAAGACGCTCATGTCAGCCTCAAACATGTGCGCGAAGGGTTGAATAAAGTCGTCAAGGAAGAAGTACGCCGCCGCATTTTGGACGAAGGCATTCGCCCCGACGGTCGTGATTACACCACCATCCGCGCTTTAGGGTCAGAAGTAGACCTCATCCCGCGTGTGCATGGCTCCGGCCTGTTTACACGCGGCCAGACGCAAGTGCTGACGATCACCACCCTGGGCACACCAAGAGACTTGCAGGAATTGGATGGCCTGAGTCCGCAAGAAAATAAGCGGTACATCCATCACTATAACTTCCCGCCTTATAGCACCGGGGAGGCGTACCCGTTACGTGGTACCAAACGGCGTGAAGTGGGGCATGGTGCGCTGGCAGAAACAGCTCTGCGCCCGATGATCCCGGATGAGGACATCTTCCCCTATACTATCCGTCTCGTTAGCGAAGTGATGAGTTCTAACGGGAGTACGTCGATGGCGAGTGTGTGTGGTAGCACCCTATCCTTGATGGATGCAGGCGTGCCGATCAAACAACCGGTCGCCGGGATTGCGATGGGTCTCATCAAGCAAGATGAACAGTTCGCCGTCCTGACTGATATTCAAGGGATGGAAGATCATCTCGGCGATATGGACTTCAAGGTCGCCGGTACCGAGACCGGGATTACCGCGCTCCAGATGGACATCAAGATCAAGGGCATTTCGCGCTCGATTCTCAAACAAGCGATGGAGCAGGCCCGGCAAGCCCGCTTGCAAATCCTAGAAGTGATGTTAGAAGCCATCGAAACGCCGCGTAGTGCGTTGAAAGAACATGCACCACGTATGGAAAGCATCAGCATTGATCCAGAGAAGATCGGCGCGGTGATTGGGCCGGGTGGCAAGGTCATTCGTGGCATCCAGGAGCAGACCAACGCCAAGATCGATATTCAAGAAGATGGTACCGTGTTTATCGCGGCAGATAACGGCCCGGCGGTCGATATGGCGATGGAAATGATCCGTGGCCTGACGGAAGACGCCGAAGTTGGCCGCATCTACACCGGCAAGGTCACACGCATCGAACCGTATGGTGTGTTTGTAGAGATCATGCCGGGGCGTGATGGCATGGTTCACATCTCTCAATTGGCAGATTACCGGGTGAATAAAGTCGAAGACGAGGTGAGCATGGGTGACGAGATCATGGTGATGGTCACCGATGTTGCCGGCGGTAAGATCCGGTTGAGCCGGCAGGCGGTGATGGAAGGGTGGACGATTGAAGAAGCCCGTGCCAATGACCGCGGCCTTAAGAGCGGGGGCGGTGGTCGTCGTCGCCGTTAGGTAAGCACAGGTTACTGGCAACATACTGGCACGCTTTTGCCTACAACGGCAGAGGCGTGCTTTTTTGTCTGTCCTGCTTGGTGTAGAATGCTAGTGTCTGCGATTTGTGTTTAAGGCGAAATCTTTGAAAAGAACGCCACCACCACCCATTACGTCGGCACGTTGGGGCACACGTACTAAGCGCATCGTCGGTATCTTTCTCTTTCTCGGCTTCATTGCAGGGCTAATCATCTTTGCAGATGTGATCCCGCTGTTGATTATTGCCGCGCTTCTTTCATACTTGTTGTGGCCGCTTGTCAATTTCTTTGAGCATCGCTTCCTGTGGGTTTTACCATTTGGGTCGCGCTCGCTCGCCGTGTTGATGACATTTTTGATCGTCATCGCTGGCTTTGCCGTCAGCCTGGTGCTTATTATCCCTGTCCTGGTTGATCAGGTCGCGCTGGTCGGTGAGAGTTTGCCGCTCTTCCTGGCAGATCTTGAGGCGGAAGCTCGGCGTGTGCTCAGCCAACCGCTGTCTTTTGGCGGGTCGCCCGTCCTCATCGACGGGGAGCCGTTGGTGCCACTCGACCAACTGGAACAACTGAGTGGTGCCAACGGGGAAGCGGGCAGTGTCATGGGCGAAAACTTCGACTTGATGCAATTTGTCGGCACGTTTCTAGGGTCACTGACCGGGCCAGCGTTCAGTGTGTTGGGGGGGGCCATCACCGCGATTATTAACGTGGCATTTTTGATCGTCATCATGTTTTATGTTATGCGAGATGGCGATAAGTTCATCAACCATGTTATCCGGGTCACCCCATCCGCCTATCAAGGCGATGCCCGCCGTCTCTTCTTTGAATTAGGCCGGGTGTGGAACGCCTATTTACGCGGACAACTGATGTTATGTATCATCGTTGGGATGGCGGTCTATATCGCGGCGTTGGTGCTAGGTTTGCCCAGTGCACCAATTTTAGGCGTGATTGCTGGCTTCCTGGAGTTTGTGCCTAACATCGGCCCGATCATCGCCACGATTCCGGCGGTGCTGGTCGCTTTAGTCTCCACATCCAGCACCATTCCGTTTTTGTCCGGTTTACCCTTCGCGCTGGTGGTGATTGCAATCTGGACTTTGATCCAGCAATTGGAGTCGATTTATCTGGTGCCGCGTGTGATGGGCGGCAACCTGGATCTACATCCGGTCGTCGTCTTGATCTCGGTGCTTGCCGGAGCTAGCGCGGGTGGGGCACTGGGCGTGATCCTGGCCGCACCTTTCATGGCGACAGCCCGTGTCTTCGGGCAATATTTTTATGGTAAATTGTTCGATAGCGATCCTTTTGTCACCATCAAGCCCTATGAGGTTGCCAACCGTCAGCCGGGGGTCATCCGCCTGACGAATTTCTTCCGATATGTCTTTACACGGCGCACTACCAAGGAGACATCAACCCCGATGACCGAAATTACAACAGAGGAAAGTTAACTATGTCTGATGACATCCCAACCGAAGTTCTGGCTGAAACTGAAAATTACGTCGTATGGCGGTCAGAGGAGCCAGACGGCGAGTCGATCTATCATATCGAATTAGGATCATTGACCGTCCACTTCTTCAAAGAAGAGTGGGACGAACTACTGACCCTGATCAATAATCTGGAAAAATGAGCTATAGCGCGGCCATAGCCCGTCATCTGCCGCCCAGTGCCGCGACTTTGCGCCTGCTGGATCTCAACGGTCAGATGGGAGCCAGCTTAAAAGCCTATCGTGCCGATGTCGCGCCGGTCGCCGTCAGCGGCGATGCTGAAACGTGGGATATCCCCCCGGCCAGCATGGATGCGGTCGTCGCGTTCGAGTACGTCCTTAATCCGGCTTTCCTGGAGTCTGCTCTAGCGATATTAAGGCCCGGTGGCCGTTTAATCGTCGCTAACTCGCGGGGGCGGGTAGACCGAACACCGGGCCAGATGTTAGAACAAGCGGGGTACGTCCGCATCCTGGTGGAACCTGCGCTGGAAGACGGCACCGGGCTGTTGATACGGGGCGAACGGCGGCATACGACAGATGATACACTGGCCCGCATTCAGGGGGTGGCGGGTGCCGATGCCGAAATGATCGACCTGGCGACATATCGCGGGCGTTATGTGCATCTGCTCATCCAGCAGACGCCGAACAAACCCGTCTGGGCGCGGGCAGATGATGAGCCGGTTCAATGGCGGGCGGTCACATTACAGCCGGAAGACGGCCAGCCGGTGCTGTTGGCCTTCAGCAGTTTGCCGCGGGCGGTCGGGTTTATGCAACCGGCAGTCTTAGCCGGGCAGATCAAAGATGTCAACAAGGTCGGCAAGTTCAGCAAGCAGACGGCGGCCACCTGGACCCTGCCGGTATTGCTCAACCCGGCAGTGGCTGTGCTGGAAGATGCCGGGACCGGGTTGGTGCTGGTTGACCCGGCGACGGCGGAGGCCCCCGACGAGTGATTCCACTGGATTTCTTGACGAGTTCAGCCGGCCAGATGCTCTTAAACCGGTTGGAAACCGCCGATCTTTCTGACGCGAACCGCCTCAAGCTGGTGACGGATCTTCGGGGTGATTACAATACCGAGCAGATCCACGCCGCCATCACACAGACCACACTGCGCCAGCAGGCCGTACTTAAGTTCGGCCCGGATGCGGCCCGGTTATTCTTTACGCCGGATGCACTCCAACAGGCCACTGATCCCTGGGTACGTGCCTATCATGGACAGCAGATCATCAATGCCCATGTCCTTGATCTATGTTGTGGCATCGGGGCGGATACAATCGCGCTGGCGAAGTATAACGCGCATGTCACCGGTATCGACATTGACCCGGTACGGGTTGCTATCGCACAGTATAACGCCAGTCAACTGGGCGTGGATAACGTCACCTTTCGTCAGGCTGATGTCACGCAGGATGACGATTGGCCGCCATATACCGCCGTCTTCTTTGACCCGGCCCGCCGTGATGCATCCGGGCGGCGCATTTATGATGTCCGTCAATACATCCCCCCGCTGGAAACGATTCACCGCTTCCGCGCACCGCATAAGCTGGTCAAAATTTCGCCCGGTGTAGACCTGGCACAGGTTGCAGAAGAATCGGCAGACATCCAATTTATCAGCGTGAAGGGCGAACTGAAAGAAGCTCTCTTGCATTATCCCGGCGGGGGAGGCCGTTGGGCGACGATCCTGATCGAACCACAAGTCACGCTAGAATTGTTCCCGGAGCCAGCGGTTGAGCGCCCGCCGGTTTTGCCGCCGCAAGGTTGGTTGGTAGAACCAGACCCGGCTTTGATCCGCGCCGGCCTGATCGCTGAGTTAGCCTTTGCCATTGATGGCGCACAACTTGATGAGACCATCGCCTACCTGACGACCGATCAATACCCGGTATCCCATTGGTTGCGGGCCTGGCGTGTGCTGGATTGGATGCCGTTTCATCTTAAACGATTGCGGGCTTATCTGCGGGAGCGAAATGTCGGTCATGTGACGGTTAAGAAGCGGGGGTCGCCGCTGACGCCGGAAGGACTGACGGCCAAACTCAAGCTCAAGGGGGCGGAGTCGCGCACGTTGGTTCTTACGCGCTATGCCGGGGATCCGATTGTCGTGATTTGTGCAGATTACACAGCATAATTGCGCTATAATAGTATAAATTGCCTTAAATAAGGAGCTATTGATTATGTTGCGTCCCTATCGTACTGAACCCTCGACTGATTTTAATGACCCGCGTGAGGTTGCCGCGTTCGAAGCCGCGCTGGCGAAGGTCAAAGGTGAATTAGGCCGTACTTATCCGCTGGTGATTGGTGGTGAACGGATTGAACTGGACGATACATTTACGTCTGTGAATCCAGCCCGTCCCGCTGAAGTCATCGGTAACTTTGCCAATGGCACGGCCTTACATGTTGATCAAGCGGTGGAAGCGGCTAGCGATGCCTTCCAGACGTGGCAGTATACCAGTGCGGAGGAGCGGTCGCGCTATCTGCTTCGCGCTTCGGCAGAGATCCGCCGCCGTAAGCATGAGTTCAGCGCGACGATGGTGCTGGAAGTCGGTAAAAGCTGGGCCGAGGCAGACGGCGATACCGCCGAGGCCATTGACTTCCTGGAATATTACGCCCGCCAGATCTTACGCATCGCTGATAGTTCCGATCAACTGACCGCTTATCCGTCGGAAGAATTAGACCTGCACTACATCCCGCTTGGCGTCGGGGCCGTCATCCCACCCTGGAACTTTCCCTGTGCCATCGCCACCGGTCTGATGTCTGCGGCCCTGGTCTCTGGCAATACCGTCTTATGGAAGCCAGCGGAGCAAAGCCCCTTCATCGCCTGGAAGGTCGCCGAAGTCTTCTGGAGTCTCGGTCTGCCGGATGGAGTGCTAAATTTCTTGAGCGGCCCTGGCGAAGTCGTGGGTGCACGCATGGTCGAGCATCCCGTTACACGTTTCGTCGCCTTTACCGGCTCGCGTGAAGTCGGCACCGAGATCTATGAAAAAGCCGCGCGTGTGCAACCCGGCCAGAAGTGGCTTAAGCGGTCGATCCTCGAAATGGGCGGCAAAGATGCGGTGGTCGTCGATGAGACTGCCGACCTGGACGCCGCCGCCGATGGCATCGTCAATAGCGCGTTTGGCTTCCAGGGGCAAAAGTGTAGTGCCGGTAGCCGGGCGATTGTGGTGGATGCCGTCTACCAGACAGTGCTGGATAAGTCGATTGAATTGGCAAAGCAGATCAACGTCGGCGCGACGGATGAAGGGGCCGACATTTACATGGGGCCGGTGGTGGATCCTGATGCGATGAATAAGATCATGAGCTATATTGAGGTCGGTACACAAGAGGGCAAGCTTGAACTGGGTGGCAAGCGGATTGATAATCCAGACGGTGGGTATTTCATCGAGCCGACTATCTTCAGCGATGTCCCGCGTGATGCCCGTATCGCCCAGGAGGAAATCTTCGGGCCGGTGGTAGCGTTCATCCGTGCCGAAGATTATGACGACGCGCTCGACATCGCCAACGGCACAGAATACGGCCTGACTGGTGCTGTGTATAGCAATGATCGTGCCCGGCTGGAGCAAGCCCGCCGCGAATACTTCGTCGGGAACTTATATTTCAACCGTAAATGCACCGGGTCTTTGGTCGGTGTTCATCCCTTTGGCGGCTTCAATATGAGTGGTACCGATAGCAAAGCAGGTGGGCCAGATTACCTCTTGCTGTTTACGCAAGCAAAGAGCATCTCCGAAAAACTTTAATCTCACCCTGTCCTCCCGTATAATAGAGGGCGACAGGCCATTGATGGCCTGTCGTCTTTTTGTTTTATGGTGGAAGTGAACAGGAAAACGATATGTCTACACAGGGGCCGATGCGTACTGAATTGTTGTCATGGGCAGATGTTGATAAGTTAGTGGATGTACTGGTGCCGCAATTGCAGGGGATGGGACCGTTTGATGCGATGATCATGATTACACGCGGCGGCATCGTGCCGGGTGGGTTGCTGGCGGAGGCCCTGGACGTTCAGCATGTGCTGACTGCCGCTGTAGACTTCCCATCGACCGAATCGGCTCAGTTGATGGCCTGGCCGTCGTTTCTACAATTTCCCGCACCAGAACTGCTGGAAGACCGTAAGGCGTTAATCGTGGATGATGTGTGGGGCAGTGGTCGCACCAGCACCGCCGTTCGGGGCCGCGTGCAGGCCGCCGGTGCCGAACCGCATACCTGCGTCTTCCATTTTAACCCTTATCGCTCGTTGTTCAGCCGGGCAGAGCCAGATTTCTACGCGGCGGTGACGGATGCTTATGTGGTCTATCCCTGGGAGGTAGACCGGGGCTTGCGTGGGTACGGGATGCGCTCGCCAGAACCGGAGACGAATTAACGCATTTTTGACAACGGCCCTTATCCCATTCTGATATACTCTACTGGTAAGATGCGTTTGCGAAAAATGCAATTGTAGGCTATAACGTGAGTAAAATAATAATGGCAATAGTGTCTTCATAATGTGCCGTCAAGACTGGTACCAGGTGGGGATTTCTCCTGGCATTTCAAACGTTCGCCCAAGAAAGGAGCCAGTGCGCAAACGGTCGGCTTGATGGTTTGTGCACATATTTGACATAATGTTTTCTTCAGACTCAGATCAACCAACAGACGGAATGAGTGAATTTGAGCGGTTGCTTGCCGAAGATCCGACGTTCTCACCAACTGCGCCTCGCCGGGGTGAAATTCGAAGTGCAATAATTCTCGAAGTGCGTGAACGTGAAGTGATCGTCGATTTAAACGCCAAGCAAGATGGCATTGTGCGGTCGGAAGATCTTGACCGGTTGGATAACGACTATCGGAGTACCTTAACCGTCGGCGATGAAGTCCCGGTTTATGTGCTCAACCCGCGTGATCATGATGATAACTTGATCGTGTCGATCAACATGGGTTTACAACGGTATGACTGGGAAACAGCCCGCGAGTTACTCAAATCTGAAGATGCGACTGAAGTGCGCGTTACGGGGAACAATCGCGGCGGCATCCTGGTGCGTTGGCGGCGGTTAGAGGGCTTCATCCCTAGTTCACATTTGATGTCTGCTAGCCTGGCGGCAGACCGGCGGGCCGCTTGGAACCAGTTAATCGGCCAGCAACTCAACGTCAAGGTCATCGAGGTTGATCAAGATCGCCGCCGGCTGATCTTCAGCGAGCGTGAAGCCCAGCGCGAATGGCGTGCCCGCCAGAAGGCCCGTCTGCTATCTGAATTGCAAGAAGGCGATGTGGTAGAAGGAACCGTCACCGGCCTGCGAGATTTCGGCGCATTTGTGAACCTGGGCGGGGCCGATGGCTTGATCCACGTCAGCGAATTAGCCTGGCACCGGGTTGATCATCCCCGCGATATTCTAGGCATTGGTGATAAGATCGAAGTCTATGTGTTGAACCTGGATCGTGAGACAAACCGCATCGCATTGAGCCGTAAGCGGTTACTGCGTGACCCCTGGGAAGAAGCCTCCGAACGGTATCATGAAGGCCAGTTGATAGAAGGAACCGTCACCAATGTGGTAGATTTTGGGGCTTTTGTAGCGCTGGATAACGGCTTAGAAGGTCTGCTTCATCTGAGTGAGATGGGCGATGGCACGCTCAAAGAGCCGTATTCTTACGTGCAAAAAGGAGATCGCCTCAGCTTGCGAATCAGCCATCTTGAGCCGGAAAAGCGGCGGGTTGGCTTTACCCAACGCTGGGGAACCGAACCACCAGCCGCTGACGAGAACGACAAAGCCGACGAGAACGATAAAGCCGACGAAGCATAGCTACGTTGACAAAATAACAACAACTCAGTATAATTCCTCCGATCTTATGGGAGGGTGGGCGTCTTCCACACGGGGAAGCGTCACAGCAGGACTGTTTTGTCTTTTTTACGACCTAATTCAATTAGAATCAGTCTCCGCTCGGTAGCTCATTGTGGCTGTCGGGCTTTATTTTGTTTATTCCCAAAGATCGCCTTTTTCTGTACGCCAGATAGAAACGAGTGGTAACATGCCCCAGAATGGTTCGGTAGAGCGAGTCGCCGAAGTCGATTTCGCGGCGATGCTGGAAGAATTCTTCCAGCAGGATGATCTCGAAGTCGGTGATGTCGTCCATGGTGAGGTGCTGTCGGTCGATGGGCAAGGCTTGATTGTCGGTGTCGGTGTTCACGACGGTTTAGTCCCCCGGCGTGATATTGAACGAATCGCGCAGACGCCGGATGATTACACGGTGGGGGATACAGTCGATGTGTCCATCGTGCGGATGGAAGATGACGAAGGCAACCTGCAACTCTCAGTCTCCCAGGCCCTTCAAATGGAAGACTGGCGACAGGCAGAGACCTTAATGCAGGCTGATGAAATATGGGAAGGCTCAGTCATTGACTCCAACCGGGGTGGGCTGATTATACGGTTCGGTAGCCTGCGCGGGTTCGTGCCAGCCAGTCATGTCTCAGATCTACCGCGTGGCCTCAACGAAGACGACCGCAAACTCTACCTGCGACGTTTTGTCGGTGGCAAGCTCCCAGTCAAGGTGATCGAAGTCGAAAGCAAGCGGCGGCGGCTGGTCTTCAGCCAGCGTGACGCGACCCGTGAAAATCGTGAAGCCCGTAAGGAAGCTCTTCTGGATCAACTGCAAGAGGGCGAAGTGCGTAAGGGAGTCGTCAGTGGGATGCGTGACTTTGGCGCGTTTGTTGATCTTGGCGGGGCAGATGGCCTGATCCATATTTCTGAGTTGGCATGGCACCGTGTTAAGCATCCGAGTGATGTACTGAGCATCGGCGATGAGGTCGAAGTCTACATCTTGCGGTTGGATAATGACGGGAAGCGCATCGGCCTGAGCCTGAAGCGGCTACAACCGAATCCCTGGGATGTAGTGGATGAACAATATCACGTCGGCCAACTGATCGAAGGAACCGTCAGCCGTACCGCGAACTTTGGCGCGTTTATCACGATGGAACCGGGCATTGAGGCGTTATTGCACATCAGCCAGATGTCAGATCCGCCGCCGATGGAAACGACACTCATCGCCCAGGAAGGCCAAACACTTCTGATGCGGATCGTCAGCATCGAGACAGATAAGCAACGGCTCGGCCTCAGCCTGAAAGAAGTCACCGCTGAAGAACTGGCTCAGTGGCAGGCACAGCGGGCAGAACTTGAAACCGAAGTTGAGGCTTAACCGCGTCTATAGAAAGCATCAGAACGACCGGGCATGGTCTAGTCGTTTCGCTAATCGTTTGATATAATCTGTAATAGTAGGTTAGAGATATGACTCACCTACCGAAACTGACACCGAAAGGGGGTGAGATAACGCATGGCATCGGTAAAACTTAAACCCAATGAGTCTCAAGATCAACTTCTGCGCCGTTTTCGCAAGAAGGTGACGAACGCAGGTATTTTGAGCACGGTACGGCGTAAACGTTGGCACATTTCCAAGAGCGAACTCCGCCGGATCGAAAAGAAAAAGGCGATCCGCCGTACACGCCGCCGTCAGCGCAAGGCACAAGGACGTTAGTCCTGGCTGATACGCAAGACATGACGACCGCTGTCAACCCCACTGGTTGACAGCGGATCATTGACTTATGAAAGGAAAAATATGGCGAAAAAAGACGATAAAGTCGAAGTCGAAGGAACCGTTGTCGAGGCTTTGCCGAATACACAGTTTATGGTGGAGTTAGATAACGGCCATCAAGTCCTCTCTTATCTTTCCGGCAAGATGCGGAAATATTACATCCGTATCGCATTAGGAGACCGGGTCAAGGTAGAGATGAGTATGTATGATCCAACACGCGGGCGGATTATCTATCGTCATCGTGATAGCAGTGGGTCACGCCCTACCACTTAGCCTGCTCTGATTAACGATCAAGCCTTGATCGTCTCCAGGCTTAAAAGAGCGATTTAGGGCGTCTGTTGCGCCCTTTCTGCGTCATATGCCGGGTTTAACACCCCAGTGGACGGCCATCGTACCAAACATAAATGTCTCATACGCCACATCTACCACGCCGCAAGACTCCATGATGGATTGCAGTTCCGCCGGCGTCTTGAAGGATTGCGTTGATTCTGGCAAATACTCATAAGCATCTGCCCCTTGCTTCCCGCTGATTAACTGCCCCAGCAGAGGAATAATATACTTCAAGTGAATCAAGATAAACGGTCGTAAGATACTTGGCGGCGGTGGCGATGTATCCAGGATCACCATCCGGCCACCCGGTTTGAGTACGCGCAATTGCTCTTGAATTGTCTGTTGAATATCGACCACATTCCGCACCAAATACCCGGAGACCACCGCGTCGAATGATCCGCTGGAAAACGGCAGGTGCATCGCGTCTGCGCCGCACCAATCCACATGCTTGCCGACCGGATTCCGCTGGCCGACATGCATCATCGGCAGGGCGAAATCTGCACCGACAACCTGTGCCGTTGGCTCTGTATGCAGGGCTTCGAAGGCGATGTCACCGGTGCCAGTTGCCAGATCAAGGACGGTGCCTTCCGCCGGGATGGCGGCTTTTGCGATGACAAACCGCCGCCAGCGTTGATCTTGCCCGGCGGCCATCAACCGGTTCATCAGGTTATAGCGTTCTGCGATCCGTCCGAACATATCCTGGACGTAAATTGATTTTTGTTTACCGCTCAGTTGTGTCATAGTTGTCTCACCTCTTGTAGATGGGTAATGGGGATGCGAGTGCCGGTCGCATCAACCTGATACCGTAGTTGGCCCGCCGGGTTCATATGCTGTATGACATCCCGTCGCCAATCGACTGTGGATAATGTATGGCAGATGATACCATACCAGTTGGTGACATCGAACCCTGCCGGGAGCAAAACCAGATGATAAGCGTGCGATAGTGTGTCGGGTATATGATCCTCGGTCTTCGGCAGGAAGAGAACGACATTATTCCACAACCGGCCCCCGTTTGGTAGTATTTCATCAGATGTTGGCGTCTTCGCCTGGGCAAATCCGGTCGCATCCAGTGCGATACGACCGACCAAACCATCACCGTGAACATCATCATGCGGGTGAACTGGTCCGTCACTGATGATAATATCGCGTACCGGGTCAACGTTGAGCCGGATCGCCTGGACGACCGCGTTCAGGTCGTGCGGGTCGGTCGCCTCATCGACGACGACAATCGCTCGGCTAAATGCCAGCTTGCCTAACCCCCACACGCCATGAATGACTTTGCGGGATTGCCCGGCATAGTGTTGCTGGCAACTGATGACGCTCAGCCGGGCTTCGCACGGTTGATTGATCTCGATCACTTCATCCAACATCACCTGTAGCACCGGCTTAAACAGCCGTTCCGTCGCCTTGTTGAGCCAGTGACTTTCACTGGCTTCTGGCAATGGGAGCATCAGCGGAAAAACTGCGTCTTCCCGGTGGGTAATCGCGCTGATTTCCATCACCTGGAAGGGAATATGATCGACATAATAACCATTTGCTGTGCCGAAGCAGATCGTATCAACGGGGCGAGAGGCATCAAGCTGGCCTTCGATGACGAATTCTGCGTCCGCCGGGACGCGCATCGATTGTGTGATCGCATTGACGAACGGCACCGGACGCCGCCGTACCCAGCCCGCCAACCAGTACGGCGTGATCCCGGCTGGCAGGGGGGCATCGGCACACCACATATTAGCTGGATCTCCGCCGATGACGACCGCGCACGGATGATGTGCCGCATCCGCCGGGACTTCGACCGCCAGATGGGTGGAGTCCAGCACGACCGCACGCGCCAGCCGGACGGTCTGCCGGTCGGTTTCTGGGTCTGCGATGATGATTTGAACCTGCGGGATGCTTGGGTGGCTATCCCCGGCGAAATATTGCACCGCCGGGAGAATATCTAACGTCGGGTTATCGACGTGTTGAACGGCTTGAACCGGCTTATCGCGGCTTTTCCCCGTGCTGATCCCGGCACTACGTAGTGCTGTCATCAAACTTCCGGCCCGGCTCATCATCGCGCCAAAGGTAAAGGGTGGCTCAATGGCGACCAGTTGCGTCAGGTTATCGGTCAGTTCTTGTAGCGTCTCGACGCCGAGTGCCCATGCCATCCGTCTCTCGTTACCAAAGATATTGGTGACGATTGGAAACCGTGACCCTGCCACATGATCGAACCATAGAGCTTTATTTTCACCATGTGTCAGGTGCGACCGTGTGACCTGGATGACCTCGGCAGGGTGGGTAGTCGCATCAATGTGGATAAGTTCATTTGCTTGTTCCAGACGGATGAGAAATTCATCCAGCCCCCGGTATGCCATGTGTTTGTTCCGTGTTCACAGCGTTCAAAATAATGTAAATGTATTGTACGCTATGACCATGAGTTCGTCATGAGATGATCTAAAGATACATTCGCTATCATCTTCCTGTAAAATACAGCCAATGACAAGAGACTTGTAGACATCTGATTTTGCTCGTAAAAGAGGTTGATATGAGCTTGAGGTTTCACGAAATTGCAGAGAGCGATCATCGCATTTTGAATCCGCTCAGTATGGACAAGTTATCCCAGCTCATCGATGGTCTGGATCTTAACGCGAACGATCATGTTCTGGATCTAGCCTGCGGCAAAGGCGAATGGTTGGTGCAATTAGCCCGGATGCATGGTATCCGGGGTGTCGGTGTGGATATTAGCGAAGTCTTTCTGGCGGCGGCTAAAGACCGCGCCTACCACATGGATGTGGGCGATAAGCTCCAGTTTGTTCATGGGGATGCGGCGGATTACCCAGAGGATCATCATGCTTTTAACCTTGTCGCGTGTCTTGGGGCAACCTGGATCGGCGGTGGTCTGGCTGGTACGCTAGATCTCATGCGTTCTGCGCTTCATGCTCAGGGCGGCTTATTGCTCGTCGGGGAGGTGTTCTGGCATCAAACCCCATCGCAGGCAATCGCCCGTGCGTTAGATGTAGAGGTAGATACATTCGCCAGCCTGGGGGAGACGCTGGCACGGTTCCATGCGAAAGATCTCAAGTTAATCGAGATGTTCCTGGCAAGTAAGGATGATTTCGACCGGTATATGGCCCCTCGTTGGCGGGCTGTACACGAGTTCCTGCGTGATAACCCGCATGATACCGATGCGGATGCCCTGCAAGACTGGATCGCGGCCAATCAACAGCAATATATGCAATATGGTCGTGATTACATGGGTTGGGGGGCGTTCGTGCTCCAGGCGGGGCCAGGCCCGCGACCGGCACCACGCATCGAGCAGGCTAGTGATCCGGTGCGGGTGGAAATCGACGATATGATGATCTGGGTGTGGTTGCGCGATGGCCGCGTGATCGGTAATCCGTTGTCCTGGTATGATTGGCTTTATGAAGTTAGCCCGGAAGACCGTGAACGCTTTACGTTGTCGTCATCCATGATCGAATGGCCGTTGTTGGAGAAGTGGATTCGGGTGGCGGATATGCTGGCCGGGCGTTAAGCATCTTCTGGCCGGTAGGCTTCGATGGCGACCCAATCGCCTTGTTGGTGCCGTTTGTAAGGGGTTAACCCGGTGTTTCTCACGGCGTTTTCAACGTCTTCGACCTGGGTATCTAACACACCGCTGAAGACCGCTTTCCCACCGGGCCGCACCACGTTACCTAAGCCATCTGCACACATCTGCATGATGATCCGCGCCAGGATGTTGATCACGATCAAATCAAACCGGCGGGACGAATGCAGCACGGTTTCCAGGCTTCCTTGCTGGATGGTTACTTTATCGCTCACGCCGTTGCGCTCGATATTTTCCTGTGATGAGGTCACGGCGGTCGCGTCAATATCCAGGCCAAGCACTGATTGCGCACCTAACTTCGCGGCGGCGATTGACAAAATGCCGGAGCCACTCCCAAGATCCAACACGCGCACCCCATGCCGCATCACAGCTTCCAGCGTGACCAGGCAGAGTTGAGTCGTCGGGTGGGTGCCGGTGCCAAATGCCATACCTGGGTCGAGCGCGATCTCAATGTCATCGTCCCGTGTCTCGACATCTTGCCATAACGGGCGGATGAGTATCCGCTGGCCCAGGCGCACCGGCTGATAATGAGCCTTCCAGGTGTTGGCCCAGTCTTCGTCTTGTACGCGGGCATAAGTTGGCTCTGGCATCGGGTACATCAGGCTCATGTGGCCCAGGGCGGTCTCTAGCTGGCGTTTGGCGGTGTCAAGGTCGGCATCATCTGGCAGGTAAGCCCGCACCGTGAGCTTATCCGCCGCTGGTACCTCAGTCTCATCCCACACATCGGGGTGAATACCATCTTGCTCGATGGAGATGCCCTGGTGCCCGTACCGCCGCAATAACTCCGCGACGGCTTCCGCCGCTTCGCCATCGACCGTTAACTTGACCTCGATCCAGTTCATCACTTATTCGCCGGAAAACCAATCCATCACACGGCTTACAAAGCCCTTGCCATTGGGTTGCGGTTGCACTTCACTACCCAGTGCGTCCCCTAATTGCTCGAAGAGATTACGTTGTTCATCGGTCAACTTCGTTGGGATGTCCACCCGGACGTGGATGAGTTGGTCACCGCGACCGCTGTTACTGCCGTCACTTCTCAGCCGGGGGAAGCCCCGCCCACGCAGGCGGAAGATCTTGCCATTCTGGGTTCCAGACGGGATGCTAAGTTCGACATCGCCGTCAAGCGTCGGCACGATGATCTTGTCGCCCAGTGTCGCCTGCACGATGTTGATTGGAATTTCGAGCAGAACGTCATTTTCCCGCCGGACGAAGTATTCGTGTTCGCGCACATCCACCACGACATATAAATTGCCGGGGGGGGCACCTTGTTCGCCTACATCACCTTCACCCCGCACCTGGATCTGCAAGCCTTCGCGTACCCCGGCTGGAATCTTGACATTGAGCCGGGCGTGTTTCTTCAAGCGGCCACTGCCGTCACACTTTTTGCAACGATCTTCGATGATCGTCCCTTTGCCACCACAGCGTGGGCAGGGGGCCACGCGCACCATCGAGCCGAGGAATGTCTGTTGAACCTGCCGTACTTCCCCAGTACCACCGCATTGTGGGCAGTTGATCGGAGTCGAGCCTTCCGCCGCGCCGATGCCGTCACATCGTTCACAGGCTTCCAACCGGTCGAACTCGACTTCACGCTCGGTGCCAAAGGCCGCTTCTTCGAAGTCAATGGTGACGTTTACCCGGCGGTCAGAGCCAGCCTTTGGCCCACGCCGGTTTGACCGTCCACCACTACGACCGCCGAAGTTATTAAAGAATTCTTCGAAGATTTCTTCAAACCCGGCGAACCCTGTGTTATTGAACCCGCCACTGCCAGCCCCACTGACCCCAGCATGGCCGAAGCGATCATAACGTGCCCGCTTGGTTTCATCAGAGAGGACTTCATACGCCTCATTGATCTCCTTAAACCGAGCTTCTGCATCCGGTTCGTCGCTCACATCCGGGTGATACTGGCGTGCTAGCTTACGAAATGTGCGCTTGATGTCGTCTTTGCTGGCGTTGCGCTCTACCCCTAGTACGTCGTAATAATCTCTCGCCATTGGTCACCATTTATCTATCGTCTAACAAAGTTGCTCGTCGTGCGATTATCATTTCTCGTCAGGAACGCGAAAAGGGTAGGCGAACCTACCCTGAGTCTTGTCAATCAACCAATGCGATTATGCGTCGGTGAATTCCGCATCGATCACGTCTTCGTCTTCACCTTCATCGGTCTTCTTATCGCTGGTTCCGTTGTCGGTGTTGGCCGCCGCCGGTGATGCATCCGGTTGTTGGTACATCTGCCCACCTAGTTGTTGAATGTGCTGGGTCAGGGCTTCGGTCGTGCTTTTGATCTGTTCGAAGTCTTCTGCTTCCAGCGCGGCACGCACCGCGTCGATCTGCTCTTGAGTCTGTGTCTTGGCATCTTCCGGCAGTTTGTCGCTAAAGTCACGCAGTAGCTTTTCGGCGGAGAAGATCGCGCTTTCCGCCTGGTTGACGACCTCGGCCAATTCCTTGCGTTGGGCGTCTTCGTTCGCGTGGGCTTCCGCGTCCTTCACCATCTGCTCGATCTCAGATTCGCTCAGGCCACTGCTGGCGGTGATGGTGATCTTCTGCTCTTTGCCGGTGGCTTTATCCTGTGCGCTCACGTTCAGGATGCCGTTGGCGTCGATGTCGAAGGTGACCTCCACCTGTGGTACACCACGCGGGGCCGGCGGGATGCCATCCAGGATGAAGCGACCTAACGATTTGTTGTCTGCCGCCATCGGGCGTTCACCCTGTACGACATGGATTTCAACCTGCGTCTGATTATCCGCCGCTGTTGAATAAACCTGCGTCTTCTTGGTCGGGATGGTGGTGTTCCGCTCGATCATCGGCGTTGCTACGCCGCCCAGCGTCTCCACGCCCAGCGTCAACGGGGTCACGTCCAACAGCAGGATGTCTTTCACATCACCGGCCAGTACACCCGCCTGGATGGCGGCCCCTAGCGCGACGACCTCATCCGGGTTAACACCCTTCTTCGGCGGTTTACCGAAGAATGCTTCGACCGCTTCCTGAATGGCCGGCATCCGGGTCATACCACCCACCAGCAACACCGCGTTGATCTCACCTTTTTCCAGGCCAGCATCTTTGAGGGCACCCTTGCACGGTTCGATTGTCCGCTGAACCAGATCATCGACCAGGCTTTCCATCTTGGCCCGGCTGAGCGTCATGTTCAGGTGTTTCGGCCCGCTGGCATCCGCCGTGATGAACGGCAACTGAATGTCGGTGCTGGTCGTGCTGGAAAGCTCAATCTTGGCTTTCTCTGCCGCTTCCTTCAGGCGTTGCAGGGCCTGGCGATCTTGCCGCAGGTCGATGCCGTTTTCTTTCTTGAATTCCTCGGCCATCCACCCAATGATACGCTCATCGAAGTTATCGCCGCCCAGGTGCGTATCACCACTGGTACTACGGACTTCGAACACACCGTCACCCACTTCCAGGATGGAAACGTCGAACGTACCGCCACCCAGGTCATAGACTGCGATCAGCTCACTCTTGCCTTCGTCAATACCGTAGGCCAGGCTGGCCGCCGTCGGCTCGTTGATGATCCGCAAGACTTCCAACCCGGCGATCTTACCGGCGTCTTTGGTCGCGTTACGCTGGGTATCGTTGAAGTAAGCCGGGACGGTAATCACGGCACGGTCAACTGTATCCCCCAGGTAGGCTTCTGCATCTGCTTTGAGCTTCTGTAAGACCATCGCGGAAATTTCCGGCGCACTATAATCTTTGTCGCCCATCTTCACGCGCACGTCGCCGTTCGCCGCACCAGATACTTCGTAAGGTACGATGTCTTTAGTTTCCTGTACTTCTTTATCCGAGAATTTGCGGCCCATAAACCGCTTCACGGAGAAAATGGTGTTATCCGGGTTGACGACCGCCTGATTGCGGGCGACCTTGCCGACTAGACGTTCCCCTGTTTTGGGGCTAATGGCGACAACAGACGGGATCAAACGACCACCTTCTGCTGACGGAATGACGGTCGGCTCGCCACCTTCCATCACGGCGACGACGGAATTTGTCGTACCGAGATCAATACCGATAATTCTACCCATGAGTTGTGTCTCCTCTGAAAATTTCTGCTAGATGATCGTTCAGTTCGCAACGCGCACGAGCGCAGGGCGCAGGATGTGTTCTCCGCTGATGTAGCCTTTTTGCAAAGTCTCAATCACATGACCGCTTTCGACTTCGTCGCTATCATCCATTGTAATGGCTTGATGATGAGTCGGGTCAAAGGCTTCACCTTGCGGGTCAATGGTCTCGACATCGTATTCATTGAGCAACTTATTAAACTTGCCCTGGATCAATTCGATGCCGTTCAACCAGGGTTCCCCTTCCAGATTATCCGGGATATTCGCCATCCCACGCTCAAAATCATCAATGATCGGTAACAACCGGGTGATGACGTCAAACGCCGCGATGCGCTGGGTTGATTCCTGCTCACGCTCTATCCGCCGTTTGTAATTTTGGAACTCGGCGAGCGTGCGTTGCCAACCCTGACGATTCTTTTCGATCTCCGCTTCTAATTCACTGATGCGTTGATCGATTGCTTCGGCAGGGCTTGCCGCGTTGTCGGGTGTCGCCTCATCCTGGGCGTTATCATCCTCCGCGACAATGTCTTCGGGTCTTTCGACGGTCGATGGGGCCTTGTCTTTGGTCTTGTCTTGCTTTCTCACTCAGGAAACCTCCACAGTCTATGCACCCGTTCCGTCTTTAACGACTTTAATTTATCGAATGCACAATAGAATTACGTTAGCGAAACTATTGGATTTCTATAAATGATGATTACGTGTTGTGGTCATACAGTTCAGATAGCATCGTCGTCATCAAGCCTGATACATACCTCACGGTATTGATTGCGCGTCCATAATTGATATGAGTCGGCCCGACTAACCCAATCGTGCCGTTCATCTGGCCGGGCAAGCCATAGCGCGTCAAAATCAGGCTAAGTTGGTTGATCTCATTCCATTGTCCATTACCACCGACGATCACTTTAACATCTTCTAACAACGGATCGACCAATTCCATCAGGATAATGTCGAGAAAAGCGCGTTCTTCAAAGACCCGGACGGCCTGTTGTGCGCCTTCGCCATCCTGGAAGCTATTGATGACATCGCTCAACCCATCGCGGTAAATGGTGCCGGTCGGCGTGCTGTTGAGTTGATCCATCACTTCGGCGACTAATTCGACGACTTCGCGCCCCAGTAGATCCAGGTGGACGCCCTTCAGGCGGATCTGTTGCGCGTATAAATCCTGGCATACCGTGTTGATCTGCGTGGCGACTTCTGCCAGCCGGGGTTGTGGCACCGGCTCCGCCAGGTTCAGCATCCGTTGCTGGACGATCCCGCCATGCAATACCAGTACCATCAACACCAACCGGCCCTGAATCACGATTAACTCGACGTGTTTAAAGCGGGTCGTCTCCGTAATTGGGGCGGTCACCAGTGAGGCTGTCTGTGCGGTGCGGGCCAGCACATTGGCCGCCATCCGCATCCATTGCTCGGTGACCATCGGCAACGCCTGGAACTTCTGCGCGATGTGCTTTCGCTCTGAGTCGGATAAGCCGTTTCCATTCAGCAGGCGTTTGACAAAGTAGCGATACCCTTCCTGCGTGGGCACCCGGCCCGCAGATTTATGCGGCGCGGTGATGTATCCCATTGTTTCCAGCACGGCCATTTCATTCCGAATCGTAGCCGAACTTACGCTCAGTTCGGACTCCTCGACGATATACTTTGAACTGACCGGTTCGGGATTCTGCGTGTAGGCACGGACGATGAATGACAGAATGCGTTCTTGACGGCTGGTAAGTTCTGGGAGTTTGTTTGCGTCTGTACTCATGCAGATACCTCTAGCGATCCTATCATGTAGGTGTTGCTGAAGTTCGATTAAAATACTATCATGCCGAAACACAGGCAGATAGACAAATAAAGGTTTGATTAAGGAGTAGACACGACCATGAGTAATAATCTCCTCGAAGTGACGGAGAGTAATTTCCAAGATCAAGTTCTTGGATCAGAAAAGCCGGTACTGGTCGATTTCTGGGCGGAATGGTGCGGCCCGTGCAAGATGATTGCCCCCATCGTAGACGAGATCGCCAGCGAGTATGACGGGCAGTTGACGGTTGGCAAGCTTGACGCTGACGCACACGGCTCGGTGCTGGAGCGGTACCAGATTATGGGCATCCCAACTTTGATTCTGTTTAAGGCGGGCGAGCCGGTCGTTCGCATTACCGGGTATCATACCAAAGATAAAATCGTCAACCGCATCAAGTCACACATCTAATCTCCCCGGTTGACACACAAAAACCCCGCTGTTTGGCGGGGTTTTATGTTCAATATATGATTGTGCTGATTACAATCTGTCAGTCGGTTGCACCTTCGGCTTCCGCCGTTTCTTCTGTTTCTTCCGGGGCCAGCGGCATGATAAAGTGGAAGCTAGAGCCGACGCCAATTTCACTTTCAACCCACACCTCGCCCCCGTGACCTTCGATCAAACGCTTGGTGATCATCATGCCCAGGCCGGTGCCTTTTTGCTCGCGGGCCAGTTCGTTCTCACTACGGAAGTAATCTTCCTTGAAGATCTTGCTCAGGTCTTCTTCGTCCATCCCGATCCCGTTGTCTGAGACCGTAATCTGCATAGCCGGGCCGAGCCGCTCTCCCTTGCGAGAGCGATAGTTGTCATACACTTGCGCGGAAATCGTGATGATCGCTTCTGGCGGGCTATACTTGTTCGCATTGCTGATGAAATTCACCAGAACCTGAATCAGACGTTTGGGGTCCGCATAAATCAATGGTAACTCGCTGGTGATCTCATTATTGACGATCTGTGCTTTTTCGTCGATTTGCCCCTGCAAGCTCATCAATGTGTCATTGACCAGCGGCAAAAGCTCGACGGCTTCTTGCGCGATTGCCAGCTTGTTCGCGTCACTCGCGGCGATGTCGCGCAGGTCGCTGATGATGCTTTCCATACGGTTGGCGTTGCTCTGGATGATAGTCGCAAAATTTTGAATCTGTTCGGTGGTCATCGCGGTTGCCATCGAGCTTCCTAATGTAGAGGCAAACCCCATGACCGAAGTCAGCGGATTCTTAAGCTCGTGCGCGGCGAAGCCCATGAATTCGCTCTTGGTTTCGTTTGCACGGGTCAATTCATCGTAGAGCTTGGCATTTTCGATAGCGATAGACGCATGTTCCGCCAGACGTTGTACCCAGTCTTGATCGAGCAAGTTCAAGCGGGGTTCTTCATCAGTCTCCAGGATCAAAATCGCGCTGATCTCGTTACCGGCCATCATCGGCACGGTGATCTGGCTCAAGGCCCCGCGCAGGCTCGGCACATAATCAGGATCCATCGACACATACGGCTGGAGATCCGCCCGGCGGGAACGCACAACGCGCTTGACAATACCCCGTCCCATCGGCCAGCGGTCGCCTTCTGCGCCTTCGGGCACGTCATCGACATCATAACCCTGGCGGGCTACAACGTGCAGATATTGTGCTTCGTCATCTGGCACACCGAGCAACCCGGCAGTGGCGTTACTGTTTCGCACCGCCCACCGCACCGTGATTTCTGCCACACTGAACAGGTCGAGGTTCTGGTTTAGCTCACGGTCGATCCGTTCCAGGGCTTCTAGCTCACGCACACGCTGGCTGAGCTGAAGATCGGTTTGTTGGAACAAACGCGCATTTTCGAACGCGACCGCCGCCTGACCAGCGAAAGTGGTCAACAGTTCAACATCTTCTTCCACATAAACCGACCCATCCAACTTGTTGATGACCTCTAGCACGCCGATGACTCGATCTTTAGCGATCAGCGGTACTGCCAGGATCGACTGGGTGTTAAATCCTTCTTCCACGACTTCACCTTCCCAGTCGGAGTCCTGGGTGGTGTCGTTCGAGATGACCGGGCGGCCTGTTTCTGCCACACGCCCGACAAGGCCATAACCTTTCTTCAACCGCTTACCGACCAGATCATCACCGGTTCCACCGACTGCCACCCGGAATTCCAGGTCGCCGGAGCCATCTTCCACCGTCAGCAAGAGTGAGCCAGCTTCCGCATTGAGAATGTCTACGGCTGATGTCGTGACCAGATCAAGCAGGCGTTCCACGTCGCCTTCAGTTGCCACCAACTGCCGGCTGATGTCGTTCAGCACGGCCAATTGGCGGGCGCGTGCGTTAGCTTCGGTAAATAACCGGCTCTTATCAATCGCGGAGGCGGCCAGCGCACCGATGTCGCCGAAGACGCGCATCTGCTCTTCACTATAGAGGACATCCGGGTCGGTTTCGCCGGTTGCCATCACGCCGAGGGTACGCCCACCGGCACTCATTGGCACCGCCAACCATGCCTGGGTTTCTTCGTCCTCATGTTGGATGCGATACCCACGTTGGGCCATCGTCCGGGCATAATTGCTCACACGGATCGGCTGGCCGGTCTGGATGACTTCCGAATACAGGTCATCACCGGTTGCCCACTTGACGTCTTCTACTTCAGGCCGGCGTTCGCCGTATTCCTGGAAAAACGCATAATACAGCCGGTCAAGCGTCGTATCATACAGCACGATGTAGAAATACGGTGCTTGGATCAACCGCAGGGCCTGGGTACTGATGAGTTCCAGCAAGTCCTGGGTATCAACCGTGAAGTTTACCGCCTGGCTGACCTGGCTCAAGACTTCGAGTTCGGTCACACTGCGCTCTAGCGATTGAATCACAGTGGCGCGTTCTACCGCGATGGAAAGCTGGCCGACCAGGTTGCGCACGAATCGTAATTGCTCAAAGCGGTAACCCTCCGCACCAGACCGGGGTGGGCCAATCGCCACAAAGCCATTCAAGACGGCATCACCCGGCATCCCGGCGATAATCATCACGCGGATGATCCCAAGCCGGGCTTTGTCGATGTGTAATTCCGGCGGATACGGGCGGCCCGGTTGCAGGTAGATCGCGGTATCAGAGTTCTTCAGTAGCTCAATCACGCCGCTGTCTTCGGAGAACGTGATGTCCGTTTCCGGCTCAGGATCACCATACGCCACATAATCACCGCTCTGTGGGTTCCGCAGGAAGATCAGTGTGTTGGTGGGTGTAATTGTATCGTTCAACAAATTGCGGAATGTCTTAATCATGATGTCTGGCCCGGCCAGTGAGGTTAACTGCTGGCTGAAGTCTTCCAACCGGCTCTGGTAATCCCGCCGGACTCGGAAGTAAACCTCATCAACCCGCCGTTGGAGTGCGGTACGCACTGGCACGAACAAGAGCGATACGAAGAAGATCGTCAACACGATCAACAACGGGTTATCCGCCTGGATCGTTTCCGTTGCTAGCAGAGTCGCCCCTAGCACCAGCAGAAGATAACCAGTCCCCAGCGCAACCAATAAGATGCCATAGGTGACACCCTGGCTCAGCATTCGATCTGTGTCAAACACATTGTAACGCAGAGCCGCATAAACCAGGCTGATGGCCGGGGTAATCAAGAACGGCATGGTCGCTTCGACACTCAACAAGAAGACCGATGATGATGGGAACAACCGCCCGGCGATCCAGAACACAGCCGGGGCTAATCCTAATAACATGCCCATCGTGATGATGTTGGCCTGGTCTCGTTGAATGCGGGTTGCGGCGTTACGCCGGTGGTAAAAGCCAGCCAATGCCGCCAGGATCGCAATGCCGATAATCGCCGTGATGACCGCTAGCTGGTTAGAAATTGGTAGCGGGATCGGCGCGCCGCTTCGATATTCTACCAACGTATAGATCACCAGTAAGACGCCAAACACCCCCGGAATAAACCGGAGCAGAGGACGGCGATAGATGATCGGGATGGGTTGTGGGAAGATCAAGCCAGTTGTGATAATCATCATACCTAGCAAAACACCACTGGCGAACCAGATCTGCGGCAGGCGATGAGAACTGCCGACATCGAAGATCCCGGTCATCGCCAGGGCCAGCGGTACGAGCACAAGCGCGATGACGAACGTGCTATCATCTAATGGCCGGATGTAGAGCATCCCGGCAGTGAGTCCTAACACCAACACACCCGCGATAAATGGCACGATGAAAAATGTGATGAAATCAACATCAGGCATAGACGAAAGCGGCACAGCCACTGTACAGGTGGCGAAACCGCGTGCATCGACATCATCACAACGCACGGCCTCGTTGCGTGGCTCGGTGTAGAGGATCGTATCGTAGACGAAGGTAATGTCTACCACATCGCCCACATTGTAATCATCTAAGATATTGGTGTAAGGGGTGCCGTCGGTGTTGATGGCGGAGCTATTACTGACGGCTACATCATCAATTGCGATGATTTGATCGCCAATTTGCAAGCCAGCTTCGCGCCCCGGCCAGGGTGCATTCCCATTGCTGATGCTTGCATTAACCGTCATCGTATGATTGACGGTGACACCGAGGAACGGTGTATTAAAAAAGTTGATGGCGAAGACCAGATAAGCGATAGACGCCACGACGCCGAACGCCAGTACCAGCACGGCAATCCCAAGCCGCACATGTCGCACGGTCAATTCTTGTTGTTTTAGCGGAAATTTCGCTGTGGGTATTGCACGCATCAACTGTTCCCCACTTTTCGATAATAAGCCACTGTTATTCTATCACATCCTGCGCTCTCCTACTATCAAACCGCGTGCTATTCCTTCTGATTTTGTTATAATGCGTTGACATCGACTGAATTGACGAGATGGAATTATGACCGAGAAAATTAGAATTTTAATTGCTAAACCCGGATTAGATGGACATGACCGGGGCGCGAAGGTGATCGCCCGTGCCCTGCGTGATGCCGGCTTTGAGGTCATCTACACCGGCCTGCGCCAGACCCCGCAGATGATCGCCGAGGCCGCCTTGCAAGAAGATGTAGACATCGTAGGCTTGAGCATTCTCAGTGGGGCACACATGGCCCTCGTCCCCGCCATCCATCAGGCCATGCTCGAAACTGATCTGGACGATGTGCCGATCATCATCGGCGGCATTATCCCCAGGGCAGATTATGATAAATTACAAGATTATGGTGTCGAAGGCATCTTCGGGCCGGGCACCGCAACTGCCGACATCGTGACTCGAATTCATGAAATCGTCGGCCAGCGGGGAGAGCCAAGCCTATGATTGATGCCATCATCAACGGCAACCGCCGCCTGCTGGCCCGCGCCCTCACGATGGTCGAAAACCAACGTGCCGGGGCCGATGACCTGCTGACCGCGCTCTTTCCACATACCGGCCAGGCCTGGGTAATCGGTGTGACGGGCGCACCGGGAACCGGCAAAAGTTCGCTGGTGAACGGTTTGGTGAAGACATTCCGCGAACAAGATAAGACGGTCGGTGTGCTGGCCGTTGACCCGACCAGCCCCTTTTCCGGCGGTGCCATCCTGGGGGATCGCATCCGAATGCGCGAACACTCTGGTGATAAAGGGGTGTTCATCCGCAGTATGGCGACACGCGGGAGCCTGGGCGGGCTGGCGCGGGCCACACGCGATAGCATCCGCGTGCTGGATGCCGCCGGATACGATGTCATCCTCGTCGAGACTGTCGGGGCCGGGCAGAGTGAAGTAGACATCGTGCGGACGGCCCAGACGACGCTGGTGGTCGAAGCACCCGGCCTGGGGGATGATGTGCAGGCCATCAAGGCTGGCATCCTGGAAATCGCCGATGTTCTGGTTGTCAACAAAGCGGATCGTCCTGGCGCGAAGAATACCGTACAGGCCCTACACCACATGCTAGATCTTGGCCATCCAGCTTCACGCTTGCAATTGATCGATCATCATGGCGTGCTGATGCCTGATAACGCCCCACCATCATCAGATGAATTGTGGATGCCGCCCGTCGTGCAGACAGTGGCGACCGAATCACAGGGCATTACAGAGGTCATCGACGCGATTGACGCGCACCGGGCGCACCTGCAAACAACCGGCTTGATGACCCGGTTGGAGGTGCAACGGTTGCAGATCGAACTGACAGACCGCCTGCGCGAAGCCATGATTGCCCGCTTGATCCACGATATGCCTGCGGAGTCATTCCAGTTATTGATCGAAAAGATTCAAAATCGTGAGTTGCCGCCACAAAGGGCTGTACAACAGATGCTCGATCAATATGATGAGACTATTCTGACCAAGTGATAGAGGGTATCACCGTGAAAGTACCGGGGACGAAATACACAATTGATAAGCGTGCGACCGCCATCTTCAGTAACGAGGCGACGGCCAATTATTTCGGGGATATTAAGTTATTTTGTGGGTCGGCTGTGCCAGATCTTGGGGAAGAAGTCGGTAACTATCTTGGAGTCAGGCCGGGGGCTTACGAGCGGCGAACATTTTCCAACGAGAACATCTTCATCCGCCTGCAAGAGAGCGTGCGCGGCCAGGATGTTTACTTGATCCAGTCGATGAGTGCGCCCGTTCATGATAACTTCATGGAAATGCTCATCATGATTGATGCCCTCAAGCGTGACTCAGCCTGGCGGATTAACCTGGTCGTGCCGTATCTATCTTATGGCCGGTCGGATAAAAAAGATCAGCCGCGTGTGCCCATCAGTGCGCGTCTCATCGCCAATTTGATCGAAGCGGCAGGGGCAGATCGCTACATCACGGTTGACCTGCATGCCGGGCAGATCCAAGGCTTCTTCAACATCCCTGGCGATGCGCTAACGGCCTTCTATCTGCTCAGTGATTACGTCCAGGAGAAGCAAATCCCCGATCTGACCGTCGTCTCCACCGATTTAGGCTATGCCAAGCAAGCCCGCAACTGGGGCGAACGGCTCAATGTCCCGGTTGCACTGGTAGAAAAACGCCGGGTGGATAACGCCGAACGCCCGGAAGCCCTCTCAATTATCGGGTCGGTTGAGGGCCGCAACGTGCTTCTAGTCGATGATGAGGTGAACACCGGCGGCAGTGTGAAAAATGCGGCGGTGGTTCTGCGTGAAAACGGTGCGAAAGACATCTACCTGGCTTTTACGCATGGCTTCTTCACAGAAAAGACAGTCTCACGCTTTGAGGAAATCGGCTTCAAAGAGATCATCATGACCAATACCATCGTCCAACCGGAAAAGTACAGTCTGCCGAACGTGACAGTACTTTCCGTCGGGCCGATGCTAGGCGAGGTCATCAAGCGGGCACACCTGGGCCAGAGCGTGGGCGAATTGTTCAACGAATGATTACCGGTCATCGCCAGAGCCGCGCAGTTGATCGCGTTCTGCGCGGCTGGCGAGTTTATCCAGGTTGGCCTGCCCAATGCTGTTAAGTTCCAGCCCTAATTCTTCCGCCACGAGTGCTACATACCACAACACATCCCCCAATTCCTGCTCAAGCTCAGCCTTGATTTCGGCGGCGGTTGTATCACCCCGCAAGATCTTCTTGACCTTATTGGCGATTTCCCCGGCTTCGCCGGCTAAACCGAGTGTGGTATAGATCAAGCCCTGTTCCTGCGGGTAGAGTGCGGTCGTCTTGGCCTGTGCCTGGTACGCATTGAGCGTGAGTTCTTTTGTCATAGACGGTTTCCCTTTCTGTCTGCTATGATAATTCGTAGGATCGACTGATAGATCAAACGGGTTACTTATATGGGTATGCTATACTGTTGATCCTGAAATCTGTCTGATAAAGCACAACTGAGGACCTATGTTTAAGAGCTTAGTACGGATGGTGTTTGGCGACCCCATAGAGCGTGCATTATCAAAGTATCGTGAGCGCGTAGAAGAAATTAACGCGCTTGAACCTCAAATGCAAGCCCTGAGCGATGACGAACTCCGTGCCAAGACTGACGATTTTAAGCAACGGCTGGCCGACGGAGAGACGTTAGATGATATTCTGAGCGAAGCATTCGCCGTCGTGAGAGAAACGTCACAGCGGACGATTGGCCTGCGACATTATGATGTGCAGTTGATCGGCGGGATTGTCCTGCATGAAGGCCGCATCGCGGAGATGAAGACCGGTGAAGGTAAGACGTTAGTCGCGACATTGCCGCTGTATCTCAACGCGCTGACCGGGCGTGGTGTGCATCTGGTTACGCCGAATGATTACCTGAGTAAATACGGTTTGCAGACGATGGGCATGATCTACCATTACCTGGGCCTGGAAGCCGCTGTTATCCAGGGGTCGGGCGGCAACCCGGATCAAGCATCGTTTATGTTCGACCCCAATTACGATGTCGATGATGATCGCTTCCAGAACTTGCGTCCCGTCACCCGGCGCGAAGCCTACGCCGCCGACATCACCTACGGCACCAATAATGAGTTTGGCTTTGATTACCTGCGCGATAACATGGTGATGGATGAGAGGCAACTCAGCCAGCGGGCCGAAGGCTTGTATTATGCCATCATTGATGAGGTTGACAACATCCTGATCGACGAAGCGCGTACCCCCTTGATTATCTCCGGCCCGGCAGATCAACCGTCGGATTACTATAAGTTGTTCGCCGGCATCGTGCAGACGCTAAAGCCCAGTTCGCCGGAAACGGTCGATAACGATGATGTCGAACCAGATGGTGATTATGTCGTCGATATTAAAGACCGTATCGCCTATCTCACCGAAGCCGGCGTAGAAAAAATCGAGAAGAAGCTCAACATTGACCAGCTTTATCACCCTGATAATGCTGAGATGATCCCTTACCTGGATAATTGCTTACGGGCGGAAACGCTCTACGAGCATGATAAAGAATATGTGATCCAGGGTGGTGAGATCGTCATCGTGGACGAATTCACCGGGCGTTTGATGCATGGCCGGCGTTTTTCCGAAGGGTTGCATCAGGCGATTGAGGCGAAGGAAGGCGTACAGATCCGGCGCGAAAACCTGACGCTGGCGACTGTCACGTTCCAGAACTTCTTCCGCATGTACGACAAGCTATCCGGCATGACAGGTACCGCGCTGACCGAGCAAGAAGAGTTTGAGAAAATCTATGAATTGGATGTGGCCGCCATCCCTACCAATCTACCCATTGCGCGGATCGACCAGGATGACTTGATCTACGCGGATGAGAAGGCTAAATGGAATGCCGTTGTCAACGAGATCAAAGAGCGGAACGAACGGCAACAGCCGATTCTGGTTGGTACGGTTGCCATTGAGACATCCGAGCGGTTGAGTAAGCATCTGCGGCGGGCCAATATCGCGCATGAAGTCCTCAACGCGAAGCAACACGAACGCGAAGCCTCCATCATCTCTCAGGCGGGGCGGCCTGGTGCTGTCACCATCGCGACCAACATGGCCGGTCGTGGTGTCGATATTATCCTGGGCGGTAACCCGGAAGGGCTGGCGCGGGAGAAATTGCGTAAGCAAAACATTGATCTGACCGAAGTTGATAATGACGTCTGGGAAAAAGCCCTGGTCGAAGCACAGGCCGAAGTCAAGCGCAACCGACAAACTGTGCTGGATGCCGGGGGGCTTTATGTGCTAGGTACAGAACGGCACGATGCCCGCCGTATCGACAACCAGTTGCGCGGTCGGTCGGGCCGCCAGGGAGATCCTGGCGAGTCGCGTTTCTTCCTCAGCCTGGAAGACAACCTCATTAAACGCTTCGGTGGAGATCGCGTTAAATCCTTCATGGATTGGGCCAACATCCCGGAAAATGAACCTATCGAGCATAAACTCATCAGCCGGTCGATCACCCAAGCACAGATCCGGGTCGAAGGCCATAACTTCGATGTGCGTAAAAATGTGCTGGAATACGACGATGTGGTCAACCGTCAGCGGGAGATTATCTATACTCGTCGGCGTGATTTGCTCCAGGCGGAAGACCTGACCGACCGTTATTACGACATGATGGAGACCGCCATCGGTGACATCATCGACGAGTTCACCGATGAAGACGACCCCAAACGTGCGACCGATGTAGACGCACTGCACAGACAGATGTTTACCGTCTTCCCGGTGCCGGAGGACATCACACCCGATGTTCTGCGGCAGATGACTCTCGATGAGATGGAAGATACACTGGTAGACGCCGCCAATACGGCCTACGAAGCTAAGGCCGAAGAAATGGGAGAATTAATGCCCGTTGCCGAACGGCAGATGATGCTCCGGGCGATTGACATGCACTGGCAACGCCACCTGACCGACCTGGATATGCTTCGAGAAGGTATCGGGTTGATGGCGATTGCCCAGCGCAAGCCGATTGTCGAATATCAGCGCGAAGCCTTTGCGATGTTTAATACCATGCTGGATCGTATCGACCGGCAGGCGGTTCAATTTATCTTCCGGGTGCAATTGCCCCAGGTACAGAAGCAACCTGTACGCCGGCAGATGCAAGCCGTCAAGCCCAGCGCGAATGGTGGCAATGAGAAGCCCGAACCCGCCCGCGCCAGCAATAAACCCGGACGCAATGAACCATGCTGGTGTGGCAGTGGCAAGAAGTACAAGCACTGCCATTACAAGCAAGATCGTGAAGCAGAACGCGCCGCCCGTAGCGTTTAAGCATCGAGGACAGGACATGCAGTCAAACTCTTCCGACGAAGTGCTGTTAGAGTTCTTGCAAAGTAAGGTAAATTCGTTCATCAAGTGGGATCTCGTGCGCTTCTTTCATGATAACCCACACACACGCGATACCGCAGAGACGATTGCCCGTTATACCAGCCGCGATGTCCGCACGGTCGAGCGCGAGTTGAAAGGACTCGTCTCGACCGGGGTCCTCCGGTCGGAGGCCGTCTCCGGCTTGAGGATCTACAGCCTATCGCAAGATGAACGCACCCGGCAGTTTATCGAGCAGTTCATGGCGGCCTGCCAGCGGCGCGAGTTCCGGGTGAAAGCCATCCATCACGTTATACAGGCGATGCAGTTTACACCGCGTCACGATTTCTAATGGCCTCATCGCTTAACCAATTCCTGATCTTGTATGCCTGGTTCCCGCTTTCGGCTCTGCTGATCTTCGCTTATTTGATCGCCAGGTTCTTCGAACGATTTTCCGACGAGCGAGTATACGCCCGCTGGTTTCTGTTGCCGGTCATCCTGGCGGGTGCCAGCTTTGTACGGTATGCCAGCATAGACCGCATGACCGGCGACGGATTAGGCGATGGATTGCTGGCAATTAGTGGTGTGCTGGTCTTCGCCCTCAGTGCTAACCTTTACCGGCAGATGGTGATCCGGCGAAAACAAAGACAACATGATTAGTGCGCTTGGGTGGTTTGGCATTGGCATGTTATTGGGTATCATGGGCTTGTTGAGCCGACGTCTGGGTCGGGTCACCCGCGCCGATGATTACTACATCGGGTTTTTCGTCGGTGCCGGGTTGATCCTGGTCAGCGTGGTCATACGGGTTGTGCATGGCCTGGGCGCACCACCACAAAATTTGACAGACAGTGTTCTATGGGTATTGTTATATCATGGTGCGCCTGCTCTTGGCCTGACGATTGGCGTGGTGACGGCCTGGCGCTATTGGAGTTGGCTCCTTGCAGAACGTGATTGAAGATGAGGGTCATCCATTGACGGAGACGGAACAACTCTACCAGACGATTAAGGCAATGCCGAAAATCGAACTGCACCGCCATCTGGAAGGTGCGGTGCGCTTATCAACCCTCATCGACATCGCCCGTGATTACAACATCGAAATGCCCGAATACGAAATCGAGACCCTGCGGCCCTTTGTGCAACTTATGCCCCAGGAGCCGAGAAATTGGCAAAGCTTCCTCGCCAAATTCCACACCTTACGTCAATTTTACCTCTCACCGGGTATCATCCGGCGCATCGCGCATGAAGCCGTGATCGATGCCGCACAGGACAACATCAAGTATATGGAGTTGCGCTTTACGCCGAAAGCACTGTGTAACATCATCAAATGTTCGATGGATGATGTGGTGCGCTGGGTGTGCGAGTCGGTCAATGATACCGCCCGCGATTATGATATTGACGTGCGGCTGATCGTCTCAATGAACCGCCATGAAGACTACGAAATTGGCGAAATGGCTGTACGCGCCGCCATCGACAATATGTCGAATGGCGTGGTCGGGCTTGACCTGGCCGGGGTAGAGGCCGGGTATCCGGCGCATCACTTCCGGCCTTTGTTCCAGCGGGGGCGGGCCGCTGGCCTGGGTGTTACCCTCCATGCCGGGGAATGGGCCGGTGCCCAGAGCGTGTGGGAGGCGATTGGCTTTGTCGGGGCAGATCGCATCGGGCATGGCATCCGTGCCAACGAAGACAACGGTGTCATCAGCGTGCTACAAGAGAAACAAATCCCGTTGGAAGTCTGCCCCAGTAGCAATGTCGATAGCGGTGTCGTTGATGAACTGGCCGCGCATCAGTTGCCACTCCTGATTGATGCGGGCTTAAAGGTGACCATCAACACTGACGATCCGATGGTGAGTGGCATCACATTGACGGATGAGATGGTGCGTGTCCTCACGCATCTGCCGCTTGATCTCGACCATATCAAGCAGATGATCCTCAACGCGGCGGAAGCGGCGTTTTTACCAGATATTGACCGCCGCATATTGTACCGTCGTTTCCAGCAAGAATTATACCCGCAGAAAGCATAAAGGTACTTCGGTAACGATGATCGAAATCGGTGATATTCGCATACACCTTATCAAGGATGCCATCACGATGGCCGATCCGGGTGGGCCGTTTGGGTTGGTGCCGCGTGTACTGTATCGGCGTTATTTTGAACCCGATGAAAACTTTCAGGTGCCCATGTCGTTGAACTGTCTGCTGGTGCAAGTGGCCGATCAGGTCATCGTGGTTGATACCGGCCTCGGCACCCGGTTAGACGAGAAACAGCGCACTCGCTGGGGGCTTTCACGGCCTGATGGCGATCTGATAGCCGGCCTGTCTCGGTTAGGAGTCACGCCGGGCGATGTCACGCTGGTCATTGATACCCATCTTCATGCCGATCATTGCTCCGGCAATACACGTATGACCGAATCGGGAGAAATCGTGCCGACCTTCCCCCATGCGGAGTACGTCGTTCAGCGGCGAGAATTCGAAGACGCCACGCACCCCAATGAGCGCACCGCCGGGACGTATTACAGTGCCAACTGGGATGTTCTGGTGGAAAACGATCAATTGCGCCTGCTAGATGGTGAGACCGAGCTTGCACCGGGCATATGGGGCGTGGTCGCGCCGGGGCATACACCCGGTCATATGGCCGTTCGCTTTGAGCGTGACGGCCAGCACGCGCTGTTTGTCTGTGATATGGCGAGCTACGCCGTTCATTTTGAGAAGTTAGCCTGGATGACCGCCTATGATGTCGAGCCGTTGGTGACTTTAGAGACCAAGCGATATTGGCGACAATGGGCTTTGGCGCATGACGCAGTGGTGATGTTTCCGCATGATCCTAAACGTCCTGCCGGTCGTGTTCGGCAGGACGAGCGGGGGCGTCTGCTGGTTGATCCGCTGGCTGAGCCATTCGCTTAACCCTGCCGGGCCTGCCATTCCTGGATGGTTGCGGAGAGAAATTCGCGCACATCCGGCTCATCGACATCGCCAACCGCTTCGAAGAACCGATCATCGACTTGAATCCGCACGCCGCCACCGGGTGCAGAAAGCACATGCAACTGTCGGCCTTCAAAGCCGGGCGTGTACTTCAACTTGTGCTGAAGATAAGACTCGATGGCCTGCGGGATATTAAGCTCAGGCATCGGTGTTGATTCGTAACGACCGGTGCGGGTAGGGCGCATACTTTCTTCCAGGGTATAACGCGGTAGATCTCCCGGCATACCACCATCGGCATCGATGGGTGGCGGTGGCGCGTTGAAGTCCTCCACGACGGCTTCCAGGTCTTCCTGCGAGGGTGGGTTGTCGTCTATTTTGCTCACCGTGTCATTGAGTTCGCGCATCAACTGGATGAACCGGGCTTTTACCTCCGGGTCTTCCGTCAAAGAACGATACGCCTTGTCGTTGATCTGCACCATCAGTCGTCCGTCGCGGGTATCTCGTAATACTGAAAGCATCTCTTCGGCCCGTGCCAGGCCGCCGGTACTCAGCGGCACCCGGTATGCCCGCCGGTTAGAGCGTACCGGTGGTGGCGGGGTGTTGGCCGGTGGGCGGGTTTCGGCGGCAGGTTTCTTCAGGATGCTGGCCGGATCAACCGGCGGTAGGTCTTTCTCTAATGAGTTTTTGTCGATCAATAGATCGAGATCCGGCATATCGTCATCAGGTGTTGGGTTTTTTGCCATCGGTGGGTCTTCCTTTCTATCGGGTGGATCAGGTATCGGGTCATTATCTTGAGGCGGTAGATTGTCTGGTGGGGTGGGTGGCGGTGATGGCGTGCGATTGCGTCTTGGCTTGATGTAAGCGAAGTAAATCAACGCGACGAGCAACAACAACCCCGTACCACACACTGTGAGGATTAAGGTCGTCGGCAACTGGCTGATGAAATCGGCAAAGAGATCGTTGCCAGTATCGGAAAATTGAGCAACCCATCTATACATAGACGTGTCCTTTTAGGTTAGCGGTTGGCAGATCGGGCAATAATGTGTCCCCCGCTGGGCGACCCGTATCTTCTGGATTAGCGTATCACATTTTTTGCAGGGTTGCCCATCACGCCCATAGACATAGAAGTGATCTTGTGAATTGCCCTTGGTGCCGTCTGGTTTGCGATACCAATTGATGCTGGCCCCTTCATGCTGGATGCCAGCGTGTAGCGCGTCCTGAATCGTCTGGTGTAAGCGGCGGATTTCATCCGCTTGTAAGTCTTCAGACCGGCGCAGGGGGTTCACACCAGCGCGGAACAGGGCTTCATCGGCGTAGATATTGCCGACCCCAGCCACAAATGACTGATCGAGCAGAAGGGCTTTGATGTTCTTCTTGCGCCGGGCCATCCGCTCCTGGAAGACAGCCAGGGTAAAGCCTTCAGCCAGTGGCTCCGGGCCGAGTGTCGGGCTGATGTCTGCAAAATCTGACGTGAGATATACCCGCCCGAATTTGCGCGAGTCGGAAAAGCGGAGTTGCTGGTTGCCGTCCAGATCTAGCCGGAAATGGACCCAGCGGTCGGCGTCATGAACTGCGTTGGCATCGGTCACATAAAGCCGTCCGGTCATCTTCAGATGTACGACTAGCAGATCATGCGTAAGGGCACAGATGATGTACTTGGCTCGCCGGTTGATGGCTTCTACCGTTTGCCCGGTGATTCGATCCGCAAAGCTGACTGGATCCGGCGTCTGGATGGTGCGTGCCCAGTCATACCACATCCCACGAATGGTGCGCCCAACCAGTGGCCCGCGCAAATTTCGAACGACAGTTTCAACTTCAGGAAGTTCTGGCATCAGATTTTTCTATCATTACGACGATTTTCATATGACTCCACTGAACAAACTCACGCGGTGACCGGATAACAAACGGGAGTCGGTCGCCACAGATGGGTGCGAGCGTAGTGTAAAAGCCGCCGCAAAAGCCCATTTTGCGGTT
>DAOTTZ010000095.1:0-9998 GCA_034437535.1 Anaerolineae bacterium
ATAGGCTTTCCAGTTACGCGGACGGTAAACGGCTTTCTTGCTCATCGACTTTTCCTTCTTGTCTGCCCTGTGCCCAGTTTACCCGTTTTTCCCTGTTCATTCAACAACGCCATTCTCTACCCATTGTTCCAATTTGCCAAGTCACTCTTTTCACCCACCTGAGTAGTTACAAAACATGACGAAGATCATGTTTTTATGGAGATCAGCCGCCGGGTTGGAGCGTACCGAAGAAGACCTGCCAGGCCAGCGCAGATTTGGCAACCAGGCTCAACACGATGTATCCATATTCGCCGAAGATATATCGCTTCCAGGGGCCGATTTCTTTATACTGCAAGAACTGATTGATGGCAAAGCTATTGAAGAACAAAAATACGACCACAAAGGCCAGATTGACCCAATCTGGGATGGCAATATCAGCGTTACCGATGCCGCCGAAGAAGTAAGCTCCGATTGCAATCCAGGGCACGATGCCAGCCAGGCACCCAAAGATGAAGGGCGTCCAGTGTGTATCTGGCGTGTAGCGGTTCATGCTTTCCATATCATGCCCGAAAAAGTTCATCGCCGCGTTGAGTCCAAGTAGGGTTATCAAAAATAGAATATCGGTGATGCCGGTAAACACTGCTAGCGCGACGATCATCACCGATGAACTCACCGCGTATTCGTACCAACGGAAGAAGTTCACTTCTTGCTTGATTTGATTGACGTAGTTCTTAAAGAAGGGGCCAGCGATCAAAAAATGAGCGACGGCAGATAAAAGCAAGAAGACCGCGACCAGCGGCGCAATCGGTAGATCGATCACTTCCTGCATATTGGGCATGACCTGTTCGGTAGCAGGGGCATCCGGGTTGAAATCCAGAAATTGCGTGGTTAACGGGATAGAGAAATCTGTACTGAGTACGACCATCAATAACGATTGTAAAAGGTGGAAGACACCCATTACAACGTTGAAGATACGCAGATTGCGGAAGGTCGATTCGGTCGCGTTTTCGGCTGTTTCGGTCTGATATTCGATCCCTTGTCGGGCATCTTGGCGGACATTTGAAGTCATAAAGGTTCACTTTCATTGATTTACATCTTTTATCAGCATAAACCACGCGGGTAAGGCCCAACTTGTCAGCGGATAAAAAGCATCTAAAAACAAGGTGATTAGACTGATACAATGACCCCGCGCATGATGAAGGCAACAGGACAAGACATTATGGTGACACGCGAGTCGATCAACGATTATCTATTTCACGAGCTTTTAGAAGACCTGGACCCGGATGTAGCGGAATTAGTGCGGCACGAGACCGCGCGGCAAGCCCGTTACTTGATTATGATTCCGTCGGAAAGCACCGTACCGCAGGCTGTGCGCCAGGTACTCAGTTCTGCTTTTCATAACATCTATGCGGAAGGCTACCCGCTGGAGTCGAACCGCCATTTGAGCGAAGACGAGATTCTGGATTACAATGCCCGCCTGACGGAATTCCGGCGGCTGGCAGATGACCGTTATTATAAAGGTGCAGAATACGCCAACATCGTTGAGTCTCTGGCACGGCGGCGAGCGGCAGAAGTCTTCGCGGCGAATGGCCAGACCAGCGACGACCTCTATGTCAACGTCCAGCCGCTTTCTGGCGCACCGGCCAATAACGCCGTTTACACCGCCCTACTGGACGTAGGGGATACCGTCATGGGGATGGATTTGATCGAAGGCGGTCACCTGACGCATGGTAGCCCGGTCAACCGGAGTGGTAAATTCTTCAACATCATCAGTTACGGGATCAACCCCACAACCGGCGACATTGATTACGATGCGATGCGCCAACTGGCGGAAGAACATCAACCCAAGATGATTATCGGCGGGTATAGTAGCTTCCCGTATCAAGCGGATTGGCACAAATACCGTGAGATCGCAGACGCGGTGGGGGCTTATCTGCTGGCAGATATTGCCCATGTCGCTGGGCTGGTGGCCGCCGGAGCGTATAATAACCCGGTTGGCATCGCGGATGTGGTGACGTTTACCACCCACAAGACGCTCAACGGGCCACGCGGCGCGATTATCATCACCCACCGCAAAGACCTGGCGAGCAAAATCGACCGGGGCGTATTCCCTGGTGAACAAGGCGGCCCACATATCAACCAAATCGCGGCATTGGCAGTCGCGCTGAAGCTGGCGAAGACCGATCAATTCCGGCGGCTTCAGCATCAGACCGTTGATAATGCGAAACACCTGTCAGCCAAATTAGCTGACCGGGGGTTGACCATCGCCTACGGCGGCACCGATTCGCACCTACTCAACGTCGATCTCACGCCATTGACGGGCGAAGACGGCACCAGCTTAAGCGGCGATATAGCGGCCCGGTTGCTTGATCTGGCAGGCATTGTCGCTAACCGGCAAACTATCCCCGGCGATACCAGCCCGCTGAGGCCCAACGGCGTGCGGCTCGGTACGCCCTGGATCACGCAACGCGGTTTTGGTGAAGCCGAAATCAACAAGTTAGGCGACATCATCGCGGATCTTCTGCTGGCGGCCCGGCCTTTCGCCTATCATGGCCGGCGGCGTCCGTTGGCGCGGGCCAAGGTACCGTTCGATGTGCTGGCAGATGTGCGCTTGCGGGTGCGTGACCTGGCCCTGAACGCCGGGATCGACACTGACGCCATCGCAGACGATTACCCGCACTTTAGCTATCTTGATAGCGAAGCGGACGACACCCCGTTAACGTTGAAAATCAGCGGAGCGCAAGCCGGGCAATTTTTGCATTACGCGCTGACCAGCGATGTGCTGGCTCTCTCCGTGGAAGAAGCCCACCCGACCGCCTTGTATCGTCCAGATGGCGAATTGATCACGACCGGTGTCGTGGGCAAAGCGGCGGCAGGTGATTATCGTCTGCACCTCAATGACCGGGGCGGATATGCGGTGGCGTGGTTGCGGGCTTTGTCGGATAACTTCGTGTTGATCGACGAAGACGATGCATATGCGCGGCTTCCTGGCCCGGTCGATGTGCAGGTTTTGGGTGCCACCGAGCATCACAGCATCGACTTACAAGACACACTCGCGCCGGGCAAATCTTATTTCATCGGCATGAACAAGCTGGAACAAACCGGTGAAGCTCTGCCGCGCTTCGAATGGGCAGAACCAACAGACGAGACGCTCAAGACGACCACGCTCTATGACCTGCATAAGGAATTAGGCGCGAAGACCGTCCCCTTTGCCGGGTACGATATGCCCGTCTGGTATAGTTCCGTCAGTGAGGAACATCTGGCGGTACGTAACCACGCAGGCATATTCGACGTAACCCACATGGGATCGTTCGACTTCAAAGGCCCTGGCGCGGCGGAATTCCTGGATGCGGTGACGACCAATGACGTGATCGGCCTGACCGTTGGCGACTCGCATTATACGTATCTGCTGGATCTGGACGGGGTGCCGTTGGACGATTTGATGATCTATCGGTTGGCGGACGATCACTTCCTGGCGGTGGTGAACGCATCCAACAATGATAAAAATTGGGCCTGGCTCCAGGCGGTGAAGAACAGCGACGTGCAGATCGACACGAAGCACCCGGCACGCAAGCTGGATACAGGCGACTTCACGATGCGAGATCTACGCGACCCGGCACATGGTGATGAGCAACGGGTTGATATTGCCCTGCAAGGCCCGGCCAGCCGTGACATCCTGATGGCGATGAAAGCCAGTGAGACAGATCAAGCCGCCATCCAGGGGTTAAAGTGGGCGGGCGTCATCCGCGTCACGCTCAACGACTTCGATCTCATCATCTCCCGCACCGGGTACACCGGGGAACGCATCGCCTATGAGATCTTCGTCCACCCGGAACAAGCCCCGGCTCTATTTAAGCAATTGGTCGATCTAGGTGCGACGCCATGTGGGTTAGCCGCCCGCGATAGCCTACGAACAGAGGCCGGCCTCCCGCTTTATGGGCATGAACTGGCTGGCCCGCTCACACTTGGCCCGTCGGATGCTGGCTTTGGCAATTACGTTAAATTGTGGAAGCCATTCTTCATCGGCAAGACGGCTCACATCCAACGGGAGGCCCGGCGCGAAGGTGAGGTAGTACGCTTCCGGCTGGAAAACAAACGCGGGCGGCCACCGCATCAAGGCGATCCGCTGGTAGACGACAAAGGCCGCGTGGTGGGCATCATCACCAGTTGCAGTATCGACAGTGAGGGGTATCAACTGGGGCAGGCTTATGTCAAGCCGGATTATCAAAAACGGGGCACCGCCCTGGGCGTCTTCGCCGGGTCGGAGCGAGCCAAGCCGGTTGACTTCGGCCATCTGAAGCTCGGTAAACGGGTGAGTGTGCCGGAAACAGTGACAATCCTCAGTCGCTTCCCCCGGCGGAAGAAATAAACTTTAACAGGACGGGCGGGGATTGTATCCCCGCTCGACTTCATCGCACTCAGTTCAATGCTTGAGTTTCTTTGAGACCGGGCGATTGCGGGCGACGACACTCAACACACGACTATGCCGGGCGAATATCACCAGCACATCACCAGCCTGGACTTTAAGTTCACGCGCTGGTTGCACCTTTGCCATTTCCCCGCGTGCATAAAGCACAATATCCATCTCTTCTTCACCTTGCAGGTCGCCAACTGTACGGCCATCCATAAAACACCCGGCCTCAACCGTGACATTGACCATGCTGTATTCCAGACCACAGATCGTCAATGTCTGCGAGATCTCCACGCCGAGCGCGGCCCCGGCAAATGCCGGCGCGGCCAGGCTGGACGAACTCATAACGGTCTGTACATTCATGAATTGCTTGATCTGATTCCCGATTTGATCGTCCCACACACGGGCTACAATGCGGATCTCCGGCTGAAGCTCACGCGCTTTCATGATGGCTTCCAGGTTGGTATGGTCATCGCCAGTGCAGGCGACAAACGAGAGCGCGTAAGGCAGGCCAGCCTTCTCCATCGTCGCGTTGGAACGGCCATCGCCGACAATCAAAGGGATATTCAGGCGGTCGAGGGCTTCTTCTACCCCATCATCCGGTTCAAAATCAACGACGACAACATCGTAACCCATCTGGGAGAGTTCAATCACGACACGCATCCCCACATGCCCAGCCCCAAACACGATCACATGCTGGCGATAAGTCGAAGCAATTGCGGCCATCCAAGCATCCTGCCTTTCGGAACGATTTACAAATACACGGATGAAATCTGCCGCACCCCGCGCCGCCAACCAGAGAAAAAAGACCGGCATAGCATACCAGAAAGCGATAAGATGCGGTTCATTGGGGAGTGTAAGAGCCGGTGATTCCAGGATCATCATCTGTACCATCATGTACGGACGGTCGATGATCGCGACCTGTTCTTCGGGGTAAGCGACCTGGTGCAATTCCCCATAGAGAATGCCCCCGCCCACCGTAACCAGGAATGTGTAAATAATTGGCATCTTGAACTCATGCCAGATGGCCCAATAATCTCGAATGACGGCCTTAACATATCGTCCGAATGACTGACGGCGTTTGATGTCTTTTGGAATCAGACGCGAATAAGGCACGGCCCCTCCGTGTAAGCATCCTCTACTAACTCCATTCTACCCGCACTGTAACTTTTAACGCAACAGCAAGATCAAGAGGGAGAGCGTCAACGGGCTGATTAGAGTTGAGATCAGAATCAAGCTGAGGGCCAGGTCACGATCCAGATCGAATTCGACCGCAAAGACTAACGTCAGCACGGCAGTGGGCATACTGGCCTGCAAGATAAAGGCGGTGCGGGCGTCACCTTCCAACAGAAAGACCGACGCCAGTAAGATCGCCAAAAACGGAGCCAGCAAGACCTTCAGGCCGACGCCGGTAAGGATCAAGCGGGGCCGCGCCAGGTTGCTAAATTGGCTTAGTTGCAAGCCGAGCATCAGCAACATCATGGGGATGGCCGCCTCTGCCAACCGCCCGATCGGACGCTCTAACACCAGCGGCAGTTGCCATTCCATCGCCCGTAGCGCAATCGCCGCGATTACAGCATAAACTGCGGGTGTGGTGGCGACATTGCCCAGTGCTTGAACCGGGGACGAGCGACCGTTCGACGCGACATAAACGCCGAGTGTGTAATTCAGCGTGACATTGGCGACGAAAACAACCGCCGCCCGGCTGAGGACATTCGGCCCGAAAGCAAAGGCCACCAGCGACAAACCATAATTACCAGCATTCAAGCAGAATGCGGATAGCATCACGTTGGTACGCTGGATGGCATCCACCTGTTGAAAGCGCGTGATGGTAAATGCGAGGCTCAGCATGATGATCTGAAAGATCATCGTGGCGGCGTAAAGTTGGAGCAGTTCGCCCCCGCCGACGTCGCTAGCGTAAAGTGAGAAGAAGACAATACTTGGCGACAACACATAAAAGATCAGCGTGCCGACTGGCTTCGGCGGGACGTTCATCCGCCGGCCAACCCCATAGCCAATCAGCGCGATGATGAGGATCGGCGCGATGTTATCGACAAAGATTTGGAGTAAATCCAACACGCGGATGGCTTTCTAAATGAAACAGGCACGGCGTGGTTATCACCGTGCCTGCAAACAGACGACTTAGCCGCTGACGTTCTTCATGATGGGCGCACAACAGAGGATCAATTGCTTGGCCGCCTTGACTTCATCCAGGCGGCGGAGCGGTGTATTGTGTGGGGCCTGGTGCAGAAGCTCCGGCGACTCGTGCGCTTCCTGGGCGATTTGCTCCATCGCGGTGATGAACGTATCAAGCATTTGCTTGGTCTCGGTCTCGGTCGGCTCGATGAGCAGGGCTTCCGGCACGATGAGCGGGAAGTAATTCGTCGGCGGGTGGATGCCGTAATCCATCAACCGCTTGGAAATATCCAACGCATGGACGTCACTGCCTTCAAACCGCCCTTCGATCACGAACTCATGCCCGCAGTAACGATTGTGCGGAACGGTGTAATGCTGGCTAAGACGAGCGCGAACATAATTAGCGTTTAAGACCGCGTGGCGGCTGACATCGTGTAGGCCACTCCCGCCGTAGGCACGGATGTAGGCATAAGCGCGGATGTGCATCCCGACGTTACCATGAAAAGCCTTGAGGCGGCCAATGGTGCCTGGTGGTTGCACCAGACCATACAGCGGAGCATCATGCTCGTCATCAGCCTCTTCGACGATTTCCACCACCGGGCCGGGGCGATAATCCAGCAGACGCTCCGCCACACCGACGGCCCCACTACCAGGGCCACCGCCACCGTGCGGGGTAGAAAACGTCTTGTGCAGGTTGTAATGCATCACATCAAAACCCAGTTCGCCGGGCTTGACGATGCCCATCAGCGCGTTCATGTTGGCCCCATCCATGTACATCAGACCACCGGCGTTATGCACCGTCTCGATCACGTCCAGGATGTGACGCTCGAACAGGCCAAGTGTGCTGGGGACAGTAATCATCATCCCGGCGATCTGGTCAGCATTTTCCCCGGAACAGGCTTCCTGCAAGGCGACCAGATCAACATTGCCATCGTCATCAGACGGCAATTCGACCACATCCAGCCCGGCCATTGTGACTGTCGCCGGGTTGGTACCATGTGCGCTATTGGGCACCAGGATCTTGGTGCGCTGGTCATCACCGCGATCCAGATGATATTTGCGGATCATCAAGATACCGGCGAATTCTCCCTGGGCACCTGCCGCCGGGAGCAAGCTCACGCCGGCAAAGCCGCTGACTTCCGCCAGCCATTCCTGGAGTTGATACATCAACGCTAGTGCGCCCTGTGAGCCTGCTTCGTCGGTGTGGGGGTGCAGGTGGGCAAAGCCGGGCAGACGCGCCACATCTTCGTTGATCTTCGGGTTGTACTTCATCGTGCAGGAGCCAAGCGGATAGAATCCGGTGTCAATCGCGTGGTTCAACTGGCTGAGGCGCACGAAATGGCGCACCACCTGATTCTCGCTGACTTCTGGCAGGGCCAGCTCATCACGGAGTAGATCCGCCGGGAGATCAGACTCTGGCACGTCAAGAGCGGGCAAATTGACACCGATCCGACCGGGCGAACTCATCTCATAGATCAGCGGTTCCAGGGCCTTCTGGTTATCGTCAACATTGGTCTCTACCATATCTAGCGTTGCCATTACACGACCTCCTGCAAAACAGCGACCAGCGCGTCGATTTCAGCGCGGGTGTTCATCTCCGTCACACATAAGAGCATATGATCTTTCAAATGTCCGTAATCCTGACCGAGATCATACCCGCCGATGATGCCGTTTTCGATCAACGCCTGGTTAACCTGCGCGACTGGCACCGGGCAACTCACCACGAATTCGTTGAAAAACGACTTATCCCGGTCCACACTGAAGCCGGCCACCGTGTCGATCTGGTCGGCGGCATAGTGGGCTTTGTGGTAGTTTAGCTCCGCGACCTTACGCATGCCATGCTTGCCCATCGCGGCCAGATACACAGACGCCGCAATCGCCATCAACCCCTGGTTGGTGCAGATATTGCTGGTGGCCTTCTCCCGGCGGATGTCCTGCTCGCGTGGGCGGAGTGTCATGACGAAGGCGCGGGTGCCCTCGCTATCGGTCGTCTCGCCGATGATACGTCCGGCGATCTTGCGCACATATTTTTCTCGCGTGGCGAAGAACCCCAGGTACGGCCCACCAAAGCCGAGCGACACGCCAAGCGGTTGTCCTTCACCGACGACAATATCCGCCCCGATCTCCCCCGGACTCTTGAACAGGCCGAGTGCAATCGGGTTGACGACCATCACCAGCAAGGCACCGGCGTCGTGGACTTTTTCCGCCAGATAACGCAGGTCTTCAACCTGACCGAAGAAATTCGGATAGCCGACCGCCAGCATCGCGGTGTTATCGTCCAGCATGTCGATTAAATCAGGGATGCTGGCCTGGCCTTTATCACCGACAAACTTAAGATCACCCCCTTGATGATAGGTACGGACGACCTCACGGTATTGCGGGTTAATCGCATGGCTGAGGATGATCTTCTTACGCTTGCGGCGGGTCACTTCTAACGCCATCGTGACGGCTTCCGCCAGGCTGGTGGCCCCGTCGTAGTGGCTGGCGTTGGCGGCATCCATGCCGGTGAGGGCACACATCATGCTCTGATACTCATAGGTCGCCTGGAGTGTGCCCTGGCTCATCTCCGGTTGATACGGCGTATAGGCAGTGTAGAATTCACCACGCATCAGCATATGGTTGACGATAGAGGGAATGAAATGGTGATACGCCCCCGCCCCGCGAAACAAAGCAAAATCACCGGCGTGCTCGTTGGCTTCCGCCAATGCTTGCATCTCCGCCAGGATTTCCATTTCGCTCATTGCATCCGGCAGATTCAACCGGGGGAAACGATGCGACGCAGGCACCGCATCGAAGAGATCTTCGATAGTAGTCACGCCGATGGTCGCCAGCATCTGCTGACGCTCAGCTTCAGTATGTGGAATATAGCTCATACATCCGTACTCCTAAACTAACAATAAACAGACAAGTAGCATCGACTAGCGTTCTTCGCAGTATGTCTTATAGGCTTCGGCATCCATGTAATCGCTGAGGTCTGGTTCGCCATCCAGTTTGATTTTGATGATCCAGCCCTTACCGTAGGGATCGGCATTGATGAGTTCTGGTTCGTCTTCCAGTTCTTCGTTAACCTCAATGACTTCGCCGCCGACCAACGAATAAAGATCACTGGCCGCTTTGACCGACTCCACCGTCCCGAAGCTATCGCCAGCTTCGACGTTATCACCAACTTCGGGAAATTCGACATAAACAACGTCATTGAGGGCATCCTGAGCATAGTCCGAAATGCCAATGGTCGCCACGTCTCCTTCAATGCGGACCCATTCATCACTTTCAGCATATTTCAGATCATCCGGGAAGTTTAACTCTGCCATTGTCATTTCTCCTTGCTTTTCATTATGAATAGTTAAGTAAACTACATACTACCTAAAGGTGGTAGCTTTGTGAGGGCGACTGAAACTCGCCTTCACTCTTTGTTGTCAACACTAAAGTTGTCATGTTCGCCATTCGGCTTGTCGTCATGACCTTCAATATA
>DAOTTZ010000096.1:0-17486 GCA_034437535.1 Anaerolineae bacterium
ATCAACAGTCAATTGGCGTTTCACTACCGATGATGCACGCATCAAATTACATCGTCTCTATCCGACAATTAACGTTTGCTAGACTACTAGCTTATGGCTTCTCTAACGCACTTGGCGCACGCTATTCCGCATCAGACCCAAACCCAGATGTTTTTCAGTTAGACTTTGCGCCGGTTGTAGAACTCCAGGCCAAGCGTGGGCCATCAAGTGGTGGGTGCGGGTAAATTGTTCCAGGCTGGCGAGGTCGATCATGACTTCGCCAGCCCAAAAGGGCTTATTGTTCGTCTTCGTCGGTGTCCAGGTCGAGCGCAACAGAATTGATGCAGTATCTCAATCCGGTCTTATCTCGCGGGCCATCCTCAAAGACATGACCCAGATGCGACTCACATTGATTACAAACAACCTCAATCCGTTTCATCCCATAACTGTTATCTTCTCTAAGTTCAACATTGCCTTTGTCAACGACATCGTAGAAGCTCGGCCAACCAGAGCCTGATTCAAACTTGGTATCTGACGAAAACAATGGATTGCCACAAGCGGCACATCGATAGACACCAGGAGTCTTGGTATCAACATACTGACCGGTAAATGCGCGTTCGGTTCCTTGTTGGCGCAATACCGCATATTGCTCTGCCGTCAAGATTTGACGCCACTCTTCTTCACTCTTGCGGACTTTGTCTGTCATAAAGCTAAATCCTGAATTACAATTCGATCATTCATTTAAATTATAGACAAAGTTTTGCATCTGCCCCAATATTTTCATCCCACTTTTACAACTGATAATCTCGACTAAAAATGAACGAAAAATTAATTTCGCCTTTATACTTGTCAGGCATTTGTACGGAAATTGTAGAAAATTGCAGGCTTAATGGTAAATTCTGACTTTAGTGATATGATAAACGTAAAGATGTAGATATAAAATAATAAAAAATTAATTTTCTGATTTATCGTTGATGTTTTATTGATGCTTGCGTTAAGGCATAACCTCGAACTTATTTGAGTGGAAGCAAATTATGAATAAGCTGACACACTCACAAAGGCAAATTTTACAAGCGACCAGTCTACTGCTGGTGATCTTCATTTTGTGGCCGATGGCTAGCTCACAAGCCTCATCAGAAAACCAACGACTCCGCCTGACGTCAATGTGTTCGCCAGAGCCAGATTCACATCGAGTCTGGCGGGTACGTAACGCGAACGCGGTCGATATTCCATTTACCTGGCAAGTATATGGCACGTCACAATCAGGGTCTGGTACGGCTCTGGCAAATCAAGATGTATTCTTCACGACCAATACAGTTCCTGGCCCGAACACAACCGTGATCTTCGCGGATGGTGTTCAGCAAGATGTGAAAGCCAGCCAACCTGCGTCCTGTGGCCCGCCGCCAACGGCAACTCCGACGGCAACGGCTGTCCCAACGAATACACCGACCTTCACGGCGACGGCGACGAACACGCCGACCGAGACACCGACCTTCACGGCAACGGCAACAAACACGCCAACCGAGACACCGACCTTCACGGCAACGGCGACGAACACGCCAACCGAGACACCGACCTTCACGGCGACGGCGACGAATACAAATACGTCAACACCGACGCCTGTTCGTGCGGTCGATCTATCGGCTTGTTGGATTGGTCATCAAAACGGCCAGGGTAGTACGCAATGGAACATCACAAACTTGAATCCACTGCCGATTTCAGCCTCACCACAGGTTAAGGTACTCTACGATTGGTTTGTTTATAGCGATTTTAACGCGCAGGGGACAATCGTCCAGCAAGCCACCGCATGGGATACAAATGGCGATGTATTGGTCAACACGGCTTATGCTAAAAGTCTGCGCGTTGAGTGGTATCTGTCCGTCCCTGGAAACGGTAACCCAGCGCGTTTTGAGCTGACAATTAATGCGTCAGAAGATGATCGTTGTCCGGGTGTTGTCACGCCGACCGAGACATCGACTTTTACGCCAACATCGACGGACACGCCGACTGAGACACCAACGTCTACAGCGACATCGACGAACACGCCGACCACTACACCGACTATCACACCCACACCAACTGATGCCCCGGTTTGTGACGACCCGAATCCTAAACGTGATCTGAGTGCGCATTTAGCACCTAGCACTACGGCGGGTGTTTGGTTTGGCATTATTACGAATCGTTCGGCAGTTTGTCGCTACGATGTCGGTATAGCATCCTATCTCAAATTTGATGAAGTCCTGAACAATCAGGTGCTTTTCGACAGTGCTACTGCGCTTCAGATCGGGCAGGGACAAACGGTTCTACAGATGCAAATTCCAGACTGCGCCACGCAGTTAGATGTCTTCTTTGATGCCAGTCATCTCGGTGATGACCCTGCGTATGATATGGTGCCACTGGTCCTGCCGGAATTTGGACGCACTGATCTTTACGGGCCGCATGGCGGACGATATGGCCCACGTTTGTTGACGGCACGCCATCTGAAGGGCAGTGGTTATTGCGGCGATCCCGCCGAATGTACGATTGGCGACATGACAATATCCGGGATCACTGATGGACAAACCTTAAGTGGCACGGTTAATGTGCAGGCATCATTTAGTGGTGCTGATTTGCCGCATCGTGTTGAATTCGTGCTTGCGGGGCCTGTCAATGAGACCCATACTGAACGCATAACGCCATATTATTTCCTCGGTGATAACAATGGAAATCCCTATGGCTGGGATACCACGCTTTATCCGCCTGGTACTTACACGCTGACGATTACCGCATTCCAGCCTGATGCGTGTGATACTCAGACATTTACACTTTATATTCCAGACTCAGTGACAAATACAGCGACGTTCACGGCGACGGCGACCAACACGCCGACGTTTACACCAACGTTCACGGCGACAGCGACCAACACGCCGACCTTTACACCGACGTTCACGGCGACGGCGACGGATACACCAACCGAGACAGCGACGAATACGCCAACCGAGACACCGACGTTCACGGCGACGGCGACCAACACGCCGACGTTTACACCAACGTTCACGGCGACGGCGACCAACACGCCGACGTTTACACCAACGTTCACGGCGACGGCGACGAATACGCCAACCGAGACACCGACGTTCACGGCGACGGCGACGAATACGCCAACCGAGACACCGACGTTCACGGCGACAGCGACCAATACGCCGACCTTTACACCGACGTTCACGACAACGGCAACCAACACGCCAACAAATACACCGACGTTTACACCGACCCCAACAGGTTGTGATTACGACGTGCCAGCAAGTGACGTCTACGGTTCGATTGGTCTGATCTGGGCGATTGAGCAGGCTAACGTCGATGGCATCAATAGCTTGATTTGCCTGGGGGGTGGCACATATACGTTGACATCTGCCTATGCTGGATCGACCGGCTTACCAGTAATGACCGGGCAAATGACAATTGATGGCAACGGCTCCACGATTGATGGTAACGGGAGTGTTCGTGCGCTTGAAATCGGTGGTGCGGCGGATGTGACCATCAACAGCCTGACTGTTGCCAATGGTAGCGTATCTGGTCAAAACGGCGGTGGTGTGCTCAATGTCGGCGGATCGTTGCAAATGGTTGGTATCACAATCACCAACAATTCCGCACAATCGGGTGCTGGCATTTATAATGATGGTGGACAACTGGCGATCACTAACGGCACGATTACCGGCAACGTGGCGACGGGATCGGGTGGTGGTCTGGCTAGCGTCAGTGGGTTGTCGATGGTGGACATATCAGCGAGCCAGTTCACCGCTAATCAGGCCGATGTCGGCGGTGCGTTATTCAACATCAATGGCAAGATGACCGTCACCACCAGTACGATCTCACAAAATGTCGCTGTAAATTTGGGCGGTGGTGTATACAATAGTAATCTGGGCGACCTTAAGATCACCTTCACAGATTTGTCGAATAATCTTTCATCAGCCTATGGTGGTGGGTTATCGACAAATGGCGCGGCGATGGTTGTCAACGATAGTTGCATTCGTAGTAACACCGCTCCTATTGGTGGCGGCCTGGCAAACCTGACCACCACTGGAACGCCAATCGACGTGCGCCTGAATTGGTGGGGCGCGGCGGATGGGCCGTCTGGCATTGGTACCGGATCAGGCGATGCGATTTTCGGGAACGCAAATTACACGCCATTTTTGACGAGCCAACCGGCATATTGTAACTAACGGCTATGGATCAAAAAGTCATACGCGGGTATGACATCAAAGACCGGATTGGAGAGGGTGGCTTCGGCGTCGTCTATCGTGCATACCAACCAATGGTTGAGCGTGAAGTCGTCGTCAAGGCCATCCATCCGCTCTATATCAACGATCCAACATTTATCCGCAATTTTGAAGCTGAAGCACAATTGATCGCTCGCTTAGAGCACATCAATATCGTCCCCCTTTATGATTATTGGCGGGAGCCATCCGGGGCATACCTGGTCATGCGCTTCCTACGAGGGGGTAACCTGATGACGTCGCTCCAGGACAACGGAGCCTGGCCTGCGGCAGAGGTTGCCCACATGGTGCAACAGATTGCTTCGGCCTTAGCTTTCGCGCATGCCAATGAGATTGTCCATCAGGACGTTAAGCCAGCGAATATTCTGCTAGATGAGGCTGGCAATTCGTACCTGTCAGATTTTGGCATTGCGCTCAACCTCAAAAACTCGCTGAATTTGGCCGCAGATGACGATAAAGACATCATACATGGGTCTCCTGCTTACATCCCCCCAGAGCAGATTACACGGAGTGAGATCACCCCGCGTGCGGATATTTACAGCCTGGGCATTGTCGCTTTCGAAGCGTTAACCGGCCACTATCCGTTCGACCGATCCACCATCGATAAATTGTTGCAACAACAACTCAGTCAAAAGCTACCACCACTGGAAGAATTTGCATCCGGCTTGCCGGCTGGCCTAAACGCTGTTCTGCGGCGGGCAACAGAGAAAGTGCCGGGCAACCGCTACGAGACGATCATGGCGATGGCATCAGATTTCCAGGATGTGGTTGAGCGTGGTTCAGATGCCGCTGTTCTGGCGCGTGCGGTCTCAAAATCTCCCCCTAAAGCATCAACCGATGATGTGCAACACAATACCGCTATTATTGATTTCGATAGCATCGGCATACCGATCAGCAATCCCTACAAAGGATTAAGGCCCTTTACCGAGGCGGATACACGTAATTTTTTCGGTCGGGATGATTTGATCGCATCCATTGTCAGTTCCCTGACGGAAGGACGACAATTTGTCGCCGTTGTCGGGCCGAGTGGTAGCGGCAAATCGAGTGTTGTCCATGCCGGGGTGATCGCCCGCCTCCGCAAGAGCCATGCACCGCGCTGGGCCAATACCTTCATCGTGGATATGGTGCCAGGGAGCCAACCAGTCACCAATCTCAAGCTGGCCTTGTTAAGCGTGGCGACGGATTTGAGCGCACATGATCTGAATCTGAGCGATGGCATCGGCCCGGCTCTGAATCGCGTCTTACCATCCGGCGAAAATACGTTGCTGTTGGTGGTCGATCAGTTCGAGGAAGTCTTTACACAGACCACTGATGAAGAGGAAAGGCAACAATTCATCAAGTTGATCGCCACTGAAGACGACCGACTGCGTGTTATCGTCACACTCCGTGCGGATTTCTACGACCGGCCTTTGATGTACCCGGCGATTGGTCATTTGATTCAAAGCAGTACCCAGGTCGTCCTCCCGTTGGATCGACAGGCGATGGAGCAGATCATTGTCGCACCGGCCAGCCAGATTGGGTTGGCGTTTGAACCAGGACTTGTCGATCTCATTCTGGAAGATATGGAAGAACAAGCCCGTGCCCTGCCACTTTTACAGTATATGCTGACAGAGCTTTATGAACGGCGGGACGAACTCAATCAAGTGACGTTTCAATCTTATCAGGCGATTGGGCGCGTGGCCGGGGCCATTACCCGGCGGGCACAGGCACTTTATACCGATATGACACTAGATGAACAAGCCGCGACTCAAGCAATTTTCCTGCGCCTGGTGACACTGGGCGAAAACGAAGAAGATACTCGCCGCCGTGCCCGCTATCAAGAACTATTTACGCTTGGTGTGCAACGTGCCGTCGTAGAGTCTGTCCTAGAGATATTCGGCAAATATCGTCTGCTTACGTTCGATAACGACCCGGAGACCCGCGCACCAACAGTTGAAATTGCACACGAGGCCCTACTGCGCCAATGGCAGACCCTGCGCATGTGGCTGAACGATAACCGGGATGACCTGCGCTTACAGCGCAAGCTGGCGGAACGGACCCGTGAATGGTTGCAGAATAAGCAAAGTGCTGATTATCTGGTGCGCGGGTCTCAGCTAGAGCAATTCGAAACTTTGACAGTGACGAAGGCGTTAACACTCAGCGCGGATGAGACTGATTATGTTCGCAGGAGTGTCGCGCTCCGCCGCCGCCAGCAACGAACAATTGGCTTGAGCATTGTCACTTTGATCGTCATCACAGCAATAGCGGTGGGGGCCGCCCTGGTCGCGTTTAACCAGCGTAACGAAGCCCAGACTGCCCGCGAACGAGCCGACCGTGAAGCGTCCATTTCGCGCTCGCGCCAATTGGCGACTTCTGCCATCATCAATCGTGAACATATCGATCAGGCGTTACTCCTCAGCCTGGAAGCCCTGGCCTATGCCGATACATTTGACGCACGAAATAGTCTGTTGACGTTACTCCAGGACGCCGCTCGACTACAGACCACATTGTACCAACCGGATGCCGTGATACGAACCGTCGCCGTCAGTGATGCCTACATCGCGCTAGGGAGCCAGGCCGGGATCATTACGTTGTGGGATCGCACATCTCATCAACTGCTTGAGCGTCAATTTGTCGATACAGGGGCGATCAATGCACTGGCTTTTAGTTCGGATGGTGCGTTTATCGCTTCCGGCGGGGATGGCGGCGCGACCGTGTGGCAGGTGGCTGATGAACAGCAAGTGGCACGTTTTGAACAGAGCGTTGTCGATGCCGTAGCCTTCAGCCCGGATGGTAATTGGTTTTCTGCCGGGACTACTGAAGGGACAATTATCTTATGGGACATAGACGATGAGAGCGAACCGGACACCTTATCTGCCCATGCCGATGCGGTATACAGCCTGACTTTTAGCCCGGATGGTACACGGCTAGCCTCTGCTGGGGGGGATAACATGGTTCGGCTCTGGGATTTGGAGTCAGGTGAGGCGATTACAGAGTTAAGCGGTCATACAGATTGGGTACTGACCGTTGACTTCCATCCGACTGCGGATCTGCTGGTTTCTGGCGGGGCGGATAACGCGATTATCTTTTGGGATGCATCCAGTGGTGAAGCATTGACCCGGCCACTGGTCGCACATGCGGATTGGGTGCGTGATCTGACGTTTACACAGGCCGGTGACCAACTGGTAATGGCCAGCAATGATGGCTTGTTGTCTCTGTGGGATGTCAATTCAGCGTCAGTTCAGGCACAGTGGTCGAGCGTTGATAACCTGCCAGTCCGTGATATTGCCCTGGCAGATCAGGCCATATTATCGGCCATTGGTCGATCTGCGGTCTATTCCTGGTCGTTGACCAAGACATCTGCTGTGGGGGATGTGTGGGGACAACACACCGACCAACTCTTGACGCTGGCTTTTAATCCGTCGGGAGATCAATTCGCCTATGCCGGTGGCTTCCAGACTGATTTTTCGGTCGTCTTGCGCTCTACAACCAGCGATCATCAACAAGCCCTGGAAGCCCATACCGAGGCCGTGACCGGGCTAGCCTTTGACTCGCAACGCCGACGGTTGATTTCCGCTGGGGCCGATGGTCAGGTCATCTTCTGGGATACAGCGACAGGTGAGGCCGACCACATGCTGACGGACATCAGCGCGATCTTCAGTATGGTCTGGAATCCGTCACAATTGATCGTTGGGAGTAATGATGGCTCCATCACCTTCTGGAATGCAACTGGCGATGAACAGATTGCCCAGATCCCGGCCCATGATAGCCGTGTTACGGCGTTAGCCCTGGCCCCGGATGGCATGACACTGGCATCTGGCGGGCGAGATGGCACGATTCGTCTTTGGAACCCGGAAGATGGCACCGCCCAATCTATCGAACTTAGCGGGCACACCGATGGAGTCCTCAGCCTGGACTTTAGCCCGGATGGCACTTTGTTAGCATCCAGCAGTCGTGATCTTTCGGTGCAACTGTGGGATGTGACGACCGGCCAGCCTCTACGAGAGCCGATCACCGCCTTTGACAACTGGGCGATGTCTGTCACATTTAGCCCGGATGGTGCCTGGCTGGCAGTAGGGGATGGGAGCCGGCAGGTCACGTTGTGGGATGTAGCAACGGGCCGTCAGTTGGGCGGGGCATTTACCGGGCATACAGACTGGGTCAACGCGGTGGCCTTTAACCCAACTGGTGATTATTTGATCTCTGGCGGGCGCGATGGTACGGTGATCCGTTGGGATGTCACGCTGAGTGATTGGCAACAAATCGCCTGTGCTATCGCCAATCGTAATTTAACCCCGCGTGAACGTACCATTTATCTACAATCTGAGACGGCAAGATCAACCTGTAGGAGTTGAGACCATGCGACGAGTGTTTGTGCTGGTGATGCTTTTCATGCTGACTGCATCCGGCCTGATGGCCCAGGAAGAAACACCCGAACCGGAGCCAGATCGATGCCCGGCGATTGTCCAATCTGCCATTGATCTAACCCAGCGGAACTGTGATGGCATCGGTGATAATGAGGTTTGCTATGGCCATATTGTGCTGGAGGCGGAAGCCCAACCGGGCATTCGTGAATTCGAATTCAGTATGCCGGGGGATGTCGTCCGGGCGGTGAACTTGAGCAGTCTGCGGCTCAGCGCGATGGATACACTCACCGGGCAGTGGGGTATTGTCGCAATGGCGATCCTGGCCCAGGCCCAGGCCGTAACCATTCAAGAGGAGACTCAGGTCATCCTGTTTGGGGATGTCGAACTAAACGATGCGACCACCTTCGTGGAAGTGAGTACAGCGGTACGAGTCAACATCCGGCAAATCCCGGCGTTAGACGGTGAGATTGTTCGTGCGCTCCTCCCGGATGAGACAGTTGTAGCAAATGGCCGCCTGGAAGATGGCTCCTGGGTGCGTGTCTTGCTAGATGATGTCGATAATCGACTTGGTTGGCTGGCGGCGGAGTCGTTGACGTTCGATGGCGACTTTGACGCATTGACTGTAATCCCGGATGAAGCGGCGTTGAGTGGGACACCTGACGAATTGGCGATCTATGGGCCGATGCAAGCCTTTTATTTCCAGAGTGGGACGAATGATTCGCCCTGTGCCCAGGCCCCTAATAGCGGAATTTTGATCCAGACGCCGGAAGGTGTCGGATCTCTCTCCATCTGGATGGATGAAGCGGTAATTCAAATGGACGATACCGTCTTTTTGCAGGCGGAACCAGGCGGCAATCTTTCGGTCAATGTCATTGCTGGGTCGGCCCAGGTACAGGCGATGGGGGAGACGAGTACCGCATTGGCCGGTATGGCGGTCGATGTCCCTTTAACTGAGTCGTTAGGGGCGGCGGATGAACCAGGTGATCCGCGCCCGTTCGATGCGGATGATGTCTCCGCCTTACCGGTTAATCTACTTGATGATGAAACAACAGTGCCAGAACCAGCCATAATTGAACCGGGTGTTCCGTTAGAGGGGCAGTGGGCTTTTGCGTGGGCCGTGCCGGAGTTAACTTGCCCGGATGGCACAGCGGTGCCGTTTACCAGCACAGACAATGCCAGTGTTTTACAAGTGCAAGCAGAGGCGATAGTCTGGGGGGCGACGACGTATTCGCAGTCTACTGTAGGCGTTTATGAAGCCACTTACGCTGATGGAAATGGCAATCTGCATCAAGATACGTTGCAAGTTGTCGCCCCGGATTTCATCCAGGGCGAAAAGGTGCTGGATCTGGTTCAACCAGTGTGTACCTTAACGGTAGCGTTTTCGTTGTCGCTGGTAAGCGGCTAAGAGCAGTACGATCCCGCCGATTGCCGCTAAGCCAGCGATAAGCCAATCGCGGTAGTAGGGTGTTTCGCCGGTTGCGGGCAATTCCGAGACGCGCAAGAAGCTGATGGTCGCGCACCGCTCGGAGCCACTGATTGTGTTCAAACACGCCCGGTTACTGATCTGGCTGGCGATGCCGTCTTCGTTGACCAGCGTCTCAATCGTCAGGGTGATGCGTCCACCTGCTTCTAGCCGTGCCTGCGTCAATAGAATAGCCTGTCCATCGACGGTTAATGTGCCGGATGATGCGCTAGCGTCTAAAATTTCGACGGCATCCGCCAGTGTATCGGTCACCCGGATGGCGCGAATGGTGGAATCCGTCGGGTTGATGACTCGAATCGTATATGTCAGGCGTTCGCCCGGTTCTGCGATGGGGGGATCCCCCGTTTTGATAATGAATGGCTCCGCCACCACCACCGGCGGGATGCCGTCGGCGGAGACTGTTGTGCGGCCTGATGCTGGATCAACCCCGGCGGCGGCGACGTTAAAATCGACTTCGACGCTATCTCCACCCGGGATCACGCCTAGCTCACACACCACGACGCCGCGATCTTGGATGCAAAGTGGTGCGCCCGGTTGCGATGAGATATAACGCACCCCTTCGCGCAATTCCTCTTGCAAGATCACCCCCTGGGCATCACCACCGTTATTATCAATGATGACTTCGAAGCCGTCTTCGTCTTCCCGTTTCTCTACCTCTAATTCGGGCGGTTCATCAGTGGGTGTTGTCGAACTGGTTGGTTCGTTCGTCACCGTCTCGGAGGCGGTCGGTGTGGCCGTGTTGGTACGGGTTAATGTGGCCGTCGCCGTTTGGGTCGCGGTCGCTGTTTGAGTCGCTGTCGCCGTTGCTGTTTGTGTTTGGGTCGCGGTGTTTGTGCGCGTGGGTGTCACCGTTGGGATGTCGGTATTGGTTGGGATTGGGGTGAAGGTATCCGACGGTAGGAGCGCAATTGCAGTTGGCTCAGGCGTGGTGGATGGCGGAACGTTGGTTGCCGTCGGGATTGATGTGCTAGTTGGAATAGGTGTTTCGGTCGGGGTCGGTGTGTTGGTCGCTGTCGGCGTGCTGGAAGGCGTCGCGGTTGGCTCGGTTACAATGATTGTTTGGGTAGCGGTATCAGTCGTGATGCCATCGGCACCCGTGACCGTCAAGGTGACGGTATACGTCCCAGCGGTTAGATAATCGACATTCGGGGGGGTAGGCGACATTGAGGTATCACCGTTGCCGAAATCCCACAGATAGCCGGTGATAAAGCCGGTTGATAGGTCAGTAAAGCTGACGTTGAGTGGTTCTACACCCGTTGTCGGGATAGCAGTAAAGTCCGCGACCGGTAGTTCTGGAGCCACTGGCACACACTGAGAGAATTCTGATGTGTTTTGATTGGGGTCAGTGACAGTGGTCGTGATGAGGGTACCCAGGGCCGGGGCGATGGGCACAACGGTCGTAAAGGTGCCGCCGCTGACGCCGATGCCATCTGTAAATAGATAAGTTTGACCTTCACCAAAGTTTGATGGATCGCAGGTGCTGACTTCAAAAAGTTCTAATGCATACGTCCCCGGTGTGGACGAAACATCGCCACTGATTGTAAGTTGCGTCCCATCACTCAAAATCGTGAGACTATCCGCGAAGTTTTGTAGATTATTCGGCCCGCTATCACCATCGCCAGCATCGTTGAGGGTTACGCCGTCATCATTCAGGTCGATTCCCAGGCCCCCGTTGTTATCAATGCTGTTGCGGGAAATCTGTACGCCGGCAGAGGCTCCGACGACTACAACCCCATCCTCGGTATTGTTCTGAATCGTGTTGGAGATGATGGTCAATGGCCCGCTATCTTCTACCCGTATTCCGTTCTGCCCGTTGGCTGTCGGGTTATTGTTGATGTTGATGCCGATGATATTGTTGCTGAGGGTTAAATCCGTACTGCCACCATCAATCAGGATACCGTTGGCCTCATTACCGGCGATAGTGTTCCCGCTGATAAGGTTATTTGATGCATTGCTAATTTGTATCCCGTTGAAATTATCCGGCAATAGCGGGAATCCGGCACTGGTTTGCCCGATTTGATTGTCGATGATGTTATTTTCAGACGATCCGTTCAACAGCAAGATGCCGCTACTACTGGCATTGCCACTGACGATATTCTGCTGGATGAGCGTCCGCGTGCTATTGTCGATTCGGATGCCAGTGTTGTTGGCGGCGGGGAGCAGGCCCAACCGTATACCGATCACGTTTTCCTCGATGCTGGTCTCGTCACCCCCGATGACATGAATACCAGCGTTGACACTGCTAGCGATGGTGTTCCCGGTGATGTGTGTGTTGATCACGTTATTTTCGACCAGAATGCCGGTGCCATTGCCCGCGCTCACCCCTGATGGATCAAGGCCGATGGTATTGTCGATGATCTGCACATTGTCTGTGCCTATCCCGGTCAGGCGGATGCCCGCATTATTATTATCATAGATGGTGTTGAATTCGTTAGCTCCGGCCCCGCCGATTGTGGCACTGCTGGCACCGTCAACCCGGATGCCATCGTCAAAACCTGTGAGTCGCATCCCCAGGACGCTGACCGGATCCGCTCCGGTGATGGTCAAACCAACGGTTGCCCCGGCAGAGTTAAGGGTGACCAGATCATTACCATCGATGATGATGGGGGTGTTAAGCGCGTCAAGATTTGTTGTCAAGCTGATTGACGGAACTGCCGCGTCGAAGGTGATGATGTCATTTACACCGTTGCTGTTCGCATCGATAATCGCCTGCCGCAAGGTGCAGTCCGTCGGGCTAGGGCAGGTGCCGGGGGTATCTGCCGCAGAGGTTACCACGAATACGGCGGCATATGCCGGTTGTCTTGGGGCGAACAACAGGGCGGATAAAATGAATGCCACGATCAGCAGAGTTTTGTGTCGCATGGTTGATCCTGAGTGAATTAAAGCACTTCTATTGTACCGCAATTCACCCAGGGTGTTGAATGTAAAGCTTAATTGTAGGCTTCGATATAGGTTTTGACGTCCATGATAAAAGCGTCGGCGGTGGCACCATCCAGGATTCGATGATCAAAACTAAAGCTGACGAACGCACACGGGCGGATGGCAATCGCATCATTAATGACCTTGACGCGCTTTTCGATCACCCCGATGCCCAGGATGCCGACCTGCGGCTGATTGATGATTGGTGTTCCGATCAAACTGCCTGATGCCCCGTGATTGGTAATGCTAAATGTGCCGCCGCGTACTTCTGTAGGCTTCAGTTGATTATTGCGGGCACGGTCGGCCAGGTCATTGATGGCTTTTGCCAACCCGAAGAGATTGAGTTGGTCCGCATTCTGGATCACTGGTACGAGTAATCCCTTCGGCATGGCGACTGCGATGCCGATGTTAACCGCCTGCCGCAACAAGATGCCATCATCCGTCCAACTGGCATTCACCATCGGATGATTTTTTAATGCGTGGACGGTCGCCTGCACCAGATACGGCATGTAGGTTAACTTCACACCATCTTGCGCGAATTTTTCTTTATGTGCGGCACGATGCGCGGCGACGGTTGAGTAGTCAAACTCAAAGACGGTTGTGACGTGCGGGCTTGTCTGCTTGCTCCGTACCATATGCTCTGCGATGGCCTGACGCATGCCATCCAACGGCATGATCGTATCGCCATCAGATGCTTCCGGTTCGACCGCCGCTTTTTGTGGTGTGGGCTGTTTCGGTGGTGCGGTCGTTTGACGCTCGATCTGCTGTAAATGATTCAGGACATCACGCTTGGTGATGCGTTGATTCCGACCGGTGCCATGAATGTCATGCACGTTGAGATTATGTTCTTCCACCATCCGGGCCACCACCGGGCTGACGCGCACGCCGTCGATCTGCCGTGTGTATCCGCGTTTCGGCGCGACCTCTTCCTGATGGATCCCATTACCATAGGGTTGTGGTGCGGGTTGGCTCCCGGCGGATTGGGTCACGGGTTCTCTGGCGGTCTCGGTCACAGGGGTACCGTCGGCCTGACCGATCACGGCTAGCGTCGTCCCGGCGGAGACGGTTTCTCCCTCGGCGACGTTGATCTGTGTGATAATGCCCGACGCCTCCGCCGCGACTTCGACCGTTACCTTATCAGTCTCAATTTCCAGAATCGGATCATCAATCTCGACATGATCGCCTTCCTGCACCAACCAAGAGACAATGGTGCCTTCAACGACACCCTCTCCCATCTCCGGCATAATGACATCCATCGGGTTAAACCTCCCCGTAGAATAATGGGTAGCGGTTTGGGTTGGCCTCGTGCATCAGGTCATACACGGCTTCAAAGATCGTCTCTTTGTTCGGTTTGGAGAAATAATCGCCATCAGAACCATAAGCCGGACGGTGTTGTTGCCCGCTCAGGGTACGCGGTTCGCTATCTAACCAGTGATACCCGCCTTGTACTTCCAGGATTTGCTGGAGCATATAAGCCGAAGTCCCACCGGGAACGTCTTCATCAAGGCAGATGATGCGATTAGTTTTCTTGAGTGACTCCACGATATGCCCGTGAATGTCAAACGGCAGGAGCGACTGTACATCAATCACTTCGGCTTCAATGCCGACATCGACCAGCATATCCGCCGCCGCTAACGTGATGGCACACATTGCACCGTAGGTAACCAGGGTCACATCACGGCCTGTTCGCAGGGTCTCCGGCACACCTAGCGGCACGCTGAGATCGGCCAGGTTGGTGGGTAACTTTTCTTTCTTGCGATAACTGTTGAGGACTTCCACCACAACAGCAGGATCATCACCCTGAAGCAAGGTGTTATAAAATCCGACGGCCTGTGTCATGTTGCGTGGCACCAGGACGTGCATCCCGCGTACCAGATGGATCAAACCAGCCATCAAGGAACCTGAATGCCAGATGCCTTCTAAGCGGTGGCCTCGCGTCCGCACGATGACCGGGGCCTTCTGGCCGCCTTTCGTCCGCCAATGCAGTGTTGCCAGGTCGTCTGACATGCTTTGAAGTGCGTACAAGATGTAATCGAGATACTGAATCTCCGCAATTGGGCGCAGACCGCGTAAGGCCATCCCAATCGCCTGACCGAGAATCGTCGTCTCACGAATTCCTGTATCCGAGACTCGCAGATCACCAAATTTTTCCTGTAAGCCCGCCATCGTCTGGTTGACTCCACCCAGGAAGCCGACGTCCTCCCCAAAGGCGATGACACGCGGATCGCGTTCAAACATCATCTCGAAATAACGATTAAGGATCTCAAACCCGTTGATGCTTTCAGGTTGGGGTGGATAGTTAGGGTTAATCGGTTGAATAGCGAGAGGTGAGTGGTTGCTCTGGCTGTGGGTGTGGGTGCTATAGAGATCTTGATACTGTGACTTGTTGGTATTGCGCCAGGTAATCAAGTCATCTCGTGCCGGGATGCGTTCATCACGGGTGAGCTTAAGAGCTTCAAACACAGCTTCCATAAGATCACACCGGCGCGGATAACGCGCCCTGTTGATCTTGGTAATCAACTTGGTGATGCTATTACGGTGCGCTGAGTAGGAGGCAAGGTCATCGAGCATCGTTATGACCGTCTGCTGGTCGCTGGCGACAGATTGCTTAAAGGCATCCCAGGCGGCACGTTGTTCTTGCTTGACGAACTTCTGCTCTTCCTCTTCCAGCTTGACCAATTCTTCCGATGTGATAATGCCGACCTGGATCATCCAGTCGCGCATTTGCCGCAAGCAATCATACTGGGTTTCCCATTCAAGCCGTTCGCTTGATTTATATCGCTCATGACTGCCAGATGTCGAATGGCCTTGAGGTTGCGTTAGCTCGACGATGTGCATAATCGCCGGGGTATGATCTTCGCGTGCTGTTTGGGCCGCTTGCATGTAAGCCATCACCAACTGGGCGTAATCCCAGCCAGCGATCTGATAAATGTCGTAACCAGGACCGTCTCCTTCCCGCTGGAAGCCAGCCAGCAGGGCGGAAAGGTCTTGCTTGAGAATTTGATGCTCGTTGGTGACGGAAATGCCATATTCATCGTCCCATATGCTGATAACTGCGGGAGAGCGTAAGACACCAATCGCGTTAATCGCTTCCCAGAACATGCCTTCGGCGGTGCTGGCGTTGCCGATTGTGCCGAAGGCAACTTCATCACCGTTGTTTGAAAATTGCGTCAGTGCTTGCAGATCTTCAATTTCACGGTAAAGCCGAGAGGCATAAGCCAAACCCACGAGACGCGGCATTTGGCCTGCCGTCGGGGAAATATCCGCCGATGTATTGTATTGCTGGGTCAGGTCGCGCCATGTCCCGTCCGGGTTCAAGCTCCGGGTGACGAAATGCGCGTTCATCATGCGCCCGCCGGAGGCCGGCTCCGCGTCGAGATCCGCATGGGCATAAAGTTGGGCAAAGAATGTGCGGATCGAAATTTCCCCCAGGGCCAGCATAAGCGTTTGATCGCGGTAATAACCACTGCGGAAATCCCCCCGGCGGAAGGCGCGTGCCAGTGCCAGTTGGGGTATCTCTTTGCCATCGCCAAAGATGCCAAATTTCGCCCGGCCACTCAAGACTTCTTGCCGGCCAATCAGACTCATCTGTCGGCTACGATAAGCGGTGCGATAATCGTCTAGGATCTCATCATCGGTCAGGTGATCGAAAATATCGGTCGGGCGTGAGTCGAAGTCGGAAAGGTGAAGTGTCATTTTTGCCTCCTGAAATAAAGCTCTATTTGTCGTTCTCGATCAGATCAGCGAATACCTTGACTGGATCACCCAGGTGATCGAGTAATCGCTCGCAGGCCAGTTTTGCATCACCAGCCCGGCAAGCCGCTAAAATATCTCGGTGTTGTTTTTGAGACTCTGCCAGATAATCTGCATCCAGATAATTGTGGAGCAGATAGCGGGCTACGTTGTTGTACATCGTACGCACAGTCGCGGAGAGCAAGGGTAGCTCTGCTGGGCGATATAGTCCTTCGTGGAATTCCCAGTTGAGTTCTGCCCACTGTGTCATATCAGTTTCATGGTCGATCTGCGTCAGGATATGCTCAGCCTGGGCATAATCTTTCTCGGTCAAATGCGGGATGGCGCGGCGTAGAGCGATTGGCTCTAACGCACTGCGGATCATGTAAATTTCTGCGATGTCATTGTATGTGAGATGTGAGACAGTCGCCCCGCGACTGGGAATTAACTCTACCAAGCCTTCAGCCTGGAGTTGAACCAATGCTTCCCGCACCGGGATCTTGCTGACGCTAAACTCATCTGCAATCTGATCTTGCTTGAGCGATTGTCCACTGTGAAGCTTGCCCTGCAAAATGGCAGACCGAAGTGCATCTGCGATGCGGTCGGCAGTGGTCTTTGTCGGTGAAATAGATGATCCAATCCCTAAGCTCATGTCTGTGTCCATGTATTGTGTATAATCGTATACGATTATACAGTATACTTGCTATGTGAGCAAATCTTCCTCCCCCATAGATAGGGCGATTGCATATAAAGTCTCAATGGAAGGATAAT
>DAOTTZ010000097.1:0-1695 GCA_034437535.1 Anaerolineae bacterium
ACATGATGTTTACGGCGCGAGTTATCCACCAACTGCAAACGCTTCAGGATGTGCCCAATCCATTGGGAATTGCCCATCTGGTCGGCTGTCTGCCCCAGGATGCCGCGTACCCGCTCACGCAAGTCGGTGCCCTTGATCCAGGTGATGTCTTCTGAGTTTCGTGTGAGCAATTCCAACGCCTGTAGTACTGCCTCCTCACGCTCGCTGAGCGACTTGCCCTCGCTGATCTGTTCGTCCCATTCCGCCGCGTTGGAAACGGCATCCAGCAGTCCGTTCACGTGGCCCTGCTCTTCGAAAAAAGCAGCCAACGCGACCAACGGCGACCACAGTTCGCCCGACCGGTTGTGCAGCTTGTGCAGTTCGGGGCGCTCGAAGTAGTTGCGATACACCGCCTGAAAGTGGGTTAACGCCAGCGTGTAGAGCCGGTGCCGGATCGCCGCACCGTCGAAATCGGGCGGGAACGATGGCATCTTCTTGTTGGTGCGTCGCATCGGAATGGCGATGCAGCGGCTGGCGAGGATGTCTTCCAGCCCCATGATTGCCGCCAGAATCTTCGGCGAATACACGTCGAATGCCTGCGGCTTGAAGTCATCACCGGTGACGCGGATAGCAGGCATCCCTTGCTTGTAGCCGCTGTTCAGTAGCTGGCGAATTTGCTGCATCCCCGGATCACGCGGGTTGTGATAGCGTTCGGCCTCGTCAATGCCGACAGTACATGAGGTGTGATGGATCAGTCGGAACATGCTCGGCCCGGTTGGATCGGACGTTGTGATCATGTTAAACGCCAGCGGTTGTAGCACACGCAGCACCGTACTCTTGCCGCTGTTCTTCGGGCCGTTCAACGCTAAATATGGATAGGCGGGGAACAGGGTGTAGAAGTAGGTACCCACCGTCCACAGCGTCAGGATGCGGCTCTCGATCTCCGAACGAAAGTCGATATATTGCTTGAACAGATCGTGGATGCTGGTGAACACCTCGCCCGGCTGCACCGTCTCGCCTTCGAGATAACGCCGCAGATCACTGTAGCGCCAGCGCATCAGAAACTCAGAGCCTTCCGGGATGACCTTCAGCGCAACTTCCTTGTCACTGACAGTGATGATCTGCTCATCCGTCAGGCGGCGCAGCTCACGGGTACTGGTCACCAGATAGGGCTGGATGTTGAGCTTGTTGCCCTTCGTCCGCTCGGTGATGGATACCGTTACCATCGCTACATCCCGACGGAACCCCAGCGCCGGGGACAACAGCGGGATGTCATCGCTCAGTATCTGGGGCACATCGTCCTCCTCTTGTTCCTCCACTTCTGAACGAGCGGCTTTCGCCAGATCGGTGAACGCCCGTCCCTTGATGCCGATCTTGCTCACCGCCGTCTTGAACTCCGCCAATGCAAAGTCATCCAGGCAGACAGCGTGCGTGAACAACTGGTGCACCGCATCCTGTCGCTCGATACCTTCGAGATCACTAACCCGGTCGATTTCCAGCGTGATCCACGACGGCGCGGTGTTGAGCAGGCTGGCGGCATCTTCGGCGGTTGCGCCATGCTGTGACAGCCACTCGTTGGCGTCTTTCACGCCTTCAGGAAACTGCGGGATGTGGGCACGATCTGATAACTGTCGAGCAATCTCAAAGGCCTTGGCACGTGCCTCATCAGTGTTGTCCAACGCGATGAAAATACGTCGATGCCGCTTGAGCATCTCC
>DAOTTZ010000098.1:0-2732 GCA_034437535.1 Anaerolineae bacterium
ACAATCCGATTCGACGCTTAATTTGGGCGAAATCTAGGTCAGAGGAGGCGTATGCCAGATTCGCGCATCTTGATCGGTGGTGATGTCATGGGTCATTTCCCCTGGGGTTTACGGATGCCGTTCCGCGCCCCGGCAACAGATTGGGAACAGGCCAAAGAGTCGATTCGGCGGGTGGCGACCATGAATATCCTGGTTCTCTGCCTGGGTCATGGCACCCCGGTCAAAGGGAATGCTGACGAGGCGGTCGAAAAACTTGTCCAGCGGATTAACTGAGGAGGATGAGAAGTCCGTCTCCGGCGGATGATGGATACATCAAGTTTCGCTCAAATTTGAATTGTGCAAGAAAAAAGCCCCTGTGCGATTACACAAGGGCTTGTGTTCTTTTAGTGTACGCTTATCGCCTCGATAACCGCCCGTCGTGTTGGATCCAGATTTTCGATGATGATCTTCTTGGTTCCGGTTCCCAGCCCGAAGAATGTGAGCGGCACGCTGGTTGTCTCTGTACCAATCGCACTATTCTGGCTGAAGGTTGCACACCGTTGATCAGCGGCACCGTCTGAGATGACACAGAAGCGAACTTGATTACTCAAATCCTCAGCGATTGGGATATAGATCGTCACCGAACTTCCCTCAACTGTCACCTGCTGGGGCACCCCGACGATTTCCACGAAGGCCCCTGTACCGCCCTGATATTGGTCATCGAACAAACGCGACCAGGCAAACGGATAGACGATCTCATCAGCATCATCGTTATAAAACGGGTTCGATGTCGTGTTCTCCGCCAGCGACGCGCCATAGTTGCCATACACACTGATCGCATCAATATCGAACGGCCCACTACCCCGATGGATAACACGCACGGTATAGGTTTCGTTCGTCGTATCGTCCCCTTCTAGCGGATGCAACCCGTAGACTGAGTTACCATACGGCGTGACGAACGTTGATATTGGCGATTGGGTAGATAACCCGATCTTACAGATTTCTGTCCCGGTGCTTTGCCGTGTGTAGCAGATGTCGAAAGTGGTCGGCGTGGTGCGAAGTGTCGTGAACACAGCGAAACCGGTCACTTGTTCTTCAGCCGTTGTCCCACCACCAATGGTGAACTGGAATTCAGCATTGGTCTGTACGGTTCTAAGTACCGATTTATTGCTATAGTTGAAGTTCGTAAGCGTGAACCAGCTTCCGGTCGGCGTGAAGTTCGGGTCTTCTTGCTCATAGTAGCCTGGGCCAAGGGCACGCGGCGTCTGCGGCAAGATCCGTAGTGCTTCAATGTTGATGAAAGCACTACCAGATGGACGCTCAATGGTGATGGTCTGGATCCCAGACACTGGCATCGACAATTCAACCGGAGTGATCGACCGTAACAAGCTGTCTTGACGTGATGGCCGCTCTTGATCAACGATCACGCAACTTCCACCAATACGGCAGATTTCCACTGGTCCATATTCTGGCCCACCACGATAGAAGAAGTCCAGGCCACCGAAGTTATTGGCATCAACCAGGAATGACACTGTGCCACCGGTCTCTGCCACCTGGATATTGGTACCGAGTGATGTCAGGCTCAAGCGCGGACGCCAGAAGCCGTCATACCGCATCTCAGAGTTGTCTTCTTCGTAATAGCCAGGGGCCAATGGTGCTTGTGTATCCAGCACTTCAATCGCTTCAATGCTGAAGGCACTCTGGTTGAATGACCGAACCTCTACGGTGTGCCGGCCATCCGACGGCGCGGCGATCACCTGACGGTTACTCCACCAGCGCGTCCCCACCTGGGCAACGATTTGTGAACAGGTCGCATCATCCCCATTGAAGCAGATTTCGAAGCGATCTCGGTCAGAATTCATCGTGTGGAAGATGACCACACCATCTCCATCAATTTCGAAGACAAGCGATACACGCCGATCTAAGTTGAGCCAGTAATTCCCAAACTCGGCTCCGTCGCGCTCACGATTTTGCCAGTTACCCAGGAATTGCAGACTCGGTTCGTGACTGTTGTAAAGCCCTGGTTGCAACACGGGGGCTTCTTCGAGCAATTCTATGGCCTCGATTTGTACGAAATCATTCGACAAACTCGTGATCGTCACAGATTGTGTGCCCGGCCCGATGTTCGGGATGACCTTGACCTGTGACCAGAACCGCTCAGTTGCGCTGTTCACATCAACAACTTCGTTAATGTATTCCGTAGAAGCACCGCCACCATCTGGGGTACCCTGCACCTGAACACGGAAACTACCATGTAACGGGTTCATCGTATGATAAATCGCCATGTAGTCTACTGCATCGCCATCAACCGTGAAGGTCATGGATGCACCAGCCGCTTCTGCTCTGCTAAACGATTCACCGACTGGCCCGGCTGTATTCTTGACAGATGACCAGCTACCCGCGTAGTTCAAGCCCGCACTGTAGTCTTGGTAGAGATCCGGTTGTAAGATCGTGACGATCTCCAACCCTTCGATGTTGATGAATGCACTACCAGATGGCCGGTCGATACGGATCGTCTGGATACCCGACCCTGGCATACCCAGATCTGATGCAGAGATGAACTCTAACAGCCCATCAATGCGGGTCGAGCGGAACTGATTGAAAGTTACACACGAACCACCCACACGGCACACACGTACCGAGCCATACTTGGTATTGCCACGATAGTAGAAGCCCAAGCCTTCGAACTCAGCCGCATCGACCTGGAAGGTCACCGAGCCGGCCTGCGTCTCCTGGATGTTGTTGCCCAGCGA
>DAOTTZ010000099.1:0-1557 GCA_034437535.1 Anaerolineae bacterium
TCCGCTTGTGTTTTGATATTAGAGGCGCATTTTTCAGCGTTTTCACGTCTTCAGATCAGTTTTGGCGGTATTTTTTCTGCGCTCCTGTAAAATTATTCTGAAGTTTAACTATTTACTAAACCGGTATAAACCGGGGGAGAATTGATTTTTATGGCAACTGCCCTGTCCCTACCTGCCACAGATCGTCATACGCCTGATGCGTATGAGACCGCCCTCGCTCAATATGAACATGCCACCCGCTACCTGAACATCAGTGACAATATCATCGAGTATCTACGGTATCCGCGTCGAGAGTTCACCGTCAACTTCCCGGTGCGGCATGATGATGGTCAATTGGTGATGTATACCGGTTACCGAGTGCATCATAGCACGGTGCTTGGCCCATCCAAAGGCGGGTTACGCTTCAGCCTGAGTGTCGATCTCGATGAAGTCCGCGCCCTTGCGATGTGGATGACGTGGAAGTGTGCCTTGATGAACCTGCCTTATGGTGGGGCGAAAGGAGGCGTCATCGTTGATCCCCGCACGCTAAGTATGGGTGAGCTTGAACGCCTGACGCGCCGTTACGCCTCCGAATTAATACCACTCATCAGCCCGCAATCGGATATTCCAGCACCGGATATGGGCACTAATTCTCAAGTGATGGCCTGGATAATGGATACATACAGCATGACCGTCGGTTATTCGGTTCCAGCCGTCGTCACAGGTAAGCCGATTGGCGTTGGTGGTAGCGAAGGCCGGATTGTCGCCACCGGGCGCGGTGTGATTATCTGTATGTTGGAAGCCCTTAAACGGAATGGCATCTTTGACACAGACACCATCAAAATTGTGATTCAAGGCTTTGGTAATGTCGGCTCGAACGCCGCCCGTTACGCGCATGACCTGGGTTTCAAAGTTGTTGCGGTCAGCGATGTTGACGGCGGTATTTATGATCCTGATGGATTGGATATTCCCGCTATTTACGATCATGCGCAGGCGACATGGAGCATACACGGCATCCGTGATGTGGAATTCGTGACCAATGCGGAATTGTTGACGCTGGACTGTGATGTGTTGATCCCGGCGGCGATGGAAGGGCAGATTACCCGTGATAACGCCCGCAATATCCAGGCGCAGTATGTGGTGGAGGCGGCCAACGGCCCGACGACACCCGACGCCGACGATATTTTGAATGATCGGGGGGTCTTGGTTGTGCCGGATGTGCTGGCAAATGCCGGGGGAGTCGCAGTTTCGTACTTTGAGTGGGTGCAAGATCTCCAATCGTTCTTCTGGGAAGAAGAAGAGATCTTCCGGCAATTACGCCGCGTGATGGTGCGCGGATATGACCTGACGCTCCATACGGCAGAAGTACACGGTGTTGATCTTCGAACAGCCGCGCAACTGGCGGCGATTGACCGTGTGGCATCTGCCGTAGAGACACGCGGTATTTACCCATAAGTTAACCTTCAAAATAGCGTGAAGTGAGATAAACTGGCAGGCATGATCATGCGATATATACACCTCAAGCAACATCCGAATGTGCTCTTGAAGATGACGGGACTGCGTATCAACGAATTTGAC
>DAOTTZ010000100.1:0-3669 GCA_034437535.1 Anaerolineae bacterium
GACGTTCAAAGTCGTCCCAGCGCCCTATGTGCCACCCAAACGGCGCGGACGACCACCTAAAAAACGAAATTTGGAGGTTGTCGCATGACCACGCTGTCTTGTGGCTATACCGTACTATATAGAAGAGGTTATTTTTCTAGAATAACAGAGTGTTATGCTCAGACGATTGTATCCTAACATTCGAGCGCGGATCACAGCACCCTTTTTGCTGGCGGTAATCGTCATCGCCGCAATGGGGATCTTTTTCGCGACTCGTCTGGTTGCTGGCAACATTCAAGAACGGTTGAACAATCAGTTGACGACCAGTGCCCAGGCTGTTGCCAGCACGATTGTTGACATTGAACGGCAACAACTGGCGGCCTTGCGGCTGATGACATTCAGCGAAGGGATTGATCAGGCTGTATTAGACCGGGATACTGCAACCCTGCAAGATATTCTGACTCCGCTGGCGGCCAACGACGACATCGGCGATGTTTATGTCTTTGACATCACAGGGGAGTTGGTCTTCCGCTTGACGCGCACTGTGACGCCGGAGGCGGTGACGTATCGTGTGAACGATCAATCGTTAGATCTGCCGGCAATTGAGCGGGTCACGCGGGGTGAGGTTGACCTGCTGGGTGATAAATTTGCGGATTTGATCGACGAGAACGACGATACGACCATCTACATCAGCGCGCCGGTGGTCAATATAGACAATGTTGTCGTGGGTGGAATTGCGATTGGGATTAACAGCCAGGCGTTAACCTTTCGACTGCGAGAGCAGGCCGCCGCTTCGGTCATTGTTTATGACGATGCAGGGCAGGTGATTGGTAGTAGCTTTCGCGACGCCGTGCAGGAAAACTTAGAAATTCCCGCCGCACAGTTCACATCATTGGTACAAGAGACAATTGATAACTCTCCGATTGAAGTGATAACGATTGACGGTTTGGAGTATCAGGTGTTGTATTCTCCATTTCGCCTGCGGAGTCAGATTGTCGGGGTACTGGGTGTCGCATTGCCGGCTGATTTTATCGCTGATCGCATCAGCACGAGCCGGGATACACTGGCCTTGTTATTTTCTATGTTTTTCTTTGCGGTGGCGTTGTTAGGCTTAGGTGTTGCCCGGTCGATCACGGGTCCGGTTGCGCGTCTGGTTACGACGACGCGAGATATTCGTGAGGGAGATTTATCCCGCCGGGTGAACTTGCGCACGCCCGACGAACTGGGCGAGTTAAGCTTATCGTTTGATACGATGACCGACCAACTGGTGCAAAAACGAGATGAAATCGAGCAACTCTATTTGCAACAGCTAAAGGAAACTGCCCAGCGGCAGGCTATCCTCACCAGTGTCAGTGATGCATTGGTGGTGATGGATGCTGATAACCGGGTTCTCTTGCGTAATGATGCCGCTCAGGAATTGGCACAATCGCTCCGGGCAGATCATCCGAAGGCGTATCAACAGTTTCAAGCTCTGTGCTTGAACACATCACAGAGCTTCACCCCGCAATCTGTGACGCTGGGTGAAGGACATTATAGTGTTTTGGCAAAGCGTGTCTTGATGGAGACTGGCGATACCCTGGGGCATGTGATCGTCTTCCGTGACATTACATCCCTGGTGGAAGCGGAGCAGTTAAAAGACGAGATGATCTTGCAGATTTCGCACGAACTCCGCACGCCACTGGCCCGCACAACAGGATTCGCACAATTGCTAGATTTTATGCACAAAACAAATCTGGATGATCAGGGTAAAATGTATCTGGATAATGTGCAAGCAGGGCTGGAGACCTTAAAGCGGTTGATTAACCAAGTGGTTGACGTCAGCACGATCTTGAATGACCGGCTGGAGATGCACTTCGACGATGTAAACTTGACGGCGTTAATCAGTCAGGCGATTGATCGATGGCAACCTGTGCTTCAGCAGAAAGACCAACGGTTGACCCTGACCAGTATTCCACAGGGCGTTGTCTGGATCGAAGCGGATCCTGACCAGATCAACCAGGTGTTGGATCATGTCTTGCGGAATGCCAACAGCTACACCTTAGCGGGTGGTTGGGTAGAAATCGCGCTGGAAACCACCGAGCGTGCCGCGATAATCACCATAACCGATTGTGGGGTCGGCATTGCGAAAGATGAATTAGAATTGGTCTTTAACCGTGCTTACCGGGGTCAATCTGCGGAGGCCGGCGAAACCGATGCCCCTGGAATGGGGATGGGCCTCTATCTCAGCCGGTACATTGTCCAGGCACATCATGGGCTTATCACGATTGATAGTCAGCAAGATCTGGGTACAATCGTTATTATTACGTTACCGATAAAGCAACCGGAATCGTGACACAAGAGACGAACAAAACAACACGCGGGTGGCGATCTTGGCCAATGATTTTAGCATTAGCACCGCTGTTATGTGGGGTCGTGTTTATCGCCTCTCAAATTGCGCTGGATACCTCTCAGCCAGATACGTTGGAAGTAGCGATCAACCCATTGGAGACCGCGAATTATGGTCCCTGGGATTTCTTACGCATTCGCCCGGTTGATGAACGTATTGCCACGATTGCGGCGTTTGAGCGGCAACCTACAAGCGACGCGACGTTGGCCCCCGGCCAGACGGCCCAACCGACCGCCACCTTCCCATTGGTGGCACGTCTGCCATCTACCACGCCGGGCCTTGACGCGACAGCGACCCCGGTCAATGTCGTCGTCGCTGTGACGACCGAAGCCGATGAGACCGCGACTGCTTTACCCAGCGAAACGCCCGACGCTGATAATGAGACTCCGACCGCAACTTTAACCACAACTTCAACCGGTACGGTAACAGTGACGACGACGGCGACACTTACCGAGACTGTCTCGCCAACACCAACACTGACTGAGACGGTTACCCCAACATCAACACCGACGGCGACGCTGACTGCGACTTCAACGCCGACAACCACACCGACGAATACGCCCATCCCAACGAATACGTCCATACCAACGGCGACACAGGAACCGCTGATAGCGTCTTTCTCGCCGTCAACGACCAGCGGCTTTGCGCCGTTGGCGGTTTCATTTAGCAACACATCCAGCGGGCCGATTACCGGCTACCAGTGGAATTTTGGGGATGGTAGCACACTCAACACGGCGACCTCACCCTCACATAACTATACGACGCCAGGGACGTATCTGGTGACATTGACCGTTTTCAGTGCGACTGGTTCTACCCAGGCAACTGCGCTGATCTCGGTGTCATCGGTGCCGCCACCACCACAAACCGACCTTTCATTGACGGCTGTCGCGTCGCCATCGACGGTAACAACTGGGGAAACGATCACTTATGACTTCACGCTGACCAATCTCAGCTCAACCGCCGCTCAAACCACTTTCTTGTCCGGTAGTTTGCCATCAAACGTAACTTATATTCTATCGAGCGGCTGTAGCCAGAGTGGCGGGACGGTGACTTGCTCACCGGGGACGATGGCAGGTGGCGCATCAGTGACTTATCGCATCGTTACCCAGTCTGTGACGGCTGGAACTGCGGTCATGGCGATGACCGCTTCGACATCGACGACTGAAAGCAACGTCTCGAACAACAGCGCAAGCGCGACAGTGACGATCAACCCGGTGCCGCCAACAGATGCCGACCTGAGCCTGACGAAGACTGCCTCAGTCGGGACGGCGACAGTGGGGGAGACGTTCACATATACGCTGAGT
>DAOTTZ010000101.1:0-31574 GCA_034437535.1 Anaerolineae bacterium
GACGTTCAAAGTCGTCCCAGCGCCCTATGTGCCACCCAAACGGCGCGGACGACCACCTAAAAAACGAAATTTGGAGGTTGTCGCATGACCACGCTGTCTTGTGGCTATACCAACAGCGGCTTGACCTTATGTAAAAAAGGTTTAAATTAGCTATGAGCAACGACTAAATTAGCGGTATATGTCATTTGGGTCAGATAGCCCCTGGGCTTTGGTAACAATCCCAGGCATAGTATATGCATGTGGTTCGTCGCAAGGATGAGAACAATGGAAGAAAAAAGATCCGACAAACTCAATACGAAAAAACTCACCAACCAACAACAGGCAGACATTAATGATGCTGTTTTTAGTGATTTACAGAATCGCTTTGACATCAAAGACCTGCCAGCGGTCATCTTGATGCTTGCCACCGAAGCAACACCAATCATCATTGAGGGGAAAAGCAAGTTATTCCTGGGCCGCAGTGACCCCGGACGCCAGATCGTGCCAGATGTGGATTTCGAACCGATGGGCGGGCATGATGCGGGGATCTCGCGCTTACATGCCCAGGTCAATTATCGAGAAGGCAAATGGTATCTCAAAGATCTGGATAGCACCAACGGCACCTGGGTGGGCGATGATAAGTTGATTCCGTATTTGCCCAGGCAAATCGAGACTGAAGATTTGATTCACCTGGGCGGTTTGACGATGCGGATTTTCTTGATTAACTAATCCATCATCAGCACCGGCTTGATGCGTTCTAAGGCCCAATCAATATCGTCTTTGCGGATGACCAGCGGCGGCGCAAAACGGATAACTGTCTCGTGCGTCTCTTTACACAGCAACCCTTGATCTTTCAACGCTTCGCAGAACCGCCGCGCCCCCCCGGCGGAGTCGTGCAATTCTACCCCAACCAGCAGACCACGCCCGCGTACTTCCTTGATGTGCGGACTCTGGATGGCGGTGAGTTGCTCGATCAAATAGGCACCCAGTTCAGCGGCATTCTTTACCAGATCTTCATCGACCAGCACCTGAAGGGCGGCCCGGCCCACCGCCGATGCCAACGGACTACCGCCGAAGGTCGAGCCATGATCCCCCGGCGTGAAGACCTGCATCACCGCGTCATCAGCGACGACCGCCGACACCGGGTAAAATCCACCGGATAAGGCCTTGCCAAGCGTGAAGACATCCGGGCGCACGTCTTCCCAATGCGAGGCTAACCATTTGCCGGTACGCCCCAGGCCGGTCTGCACTTCGTCCGCCACCAGCAACGCACCATACTCGTCACAGAGTTCCCGCGCCCGCTTAAGGTAACCATCCGGCGGCACGACCACCCCGCCTTCACCCTGGATCGGCTCCAGCATAAAGGCGACGGTATGCTCATTGAAGGCGGCTTCTAGCGCGGAGACATCGCCGTAAGGCACCAGCTTAAAGCCGGGGGTAAACGGCCCGAAACCGTCCCGGTACTGGTCTTCATCGCTGAAGCCGATGATGGTCGTCGTCCGCCCGGAGAAATTACCGGTGCAGACCAGGATCTCAGCGCGATCTTGCGGGATGCCCTTCACCTTGTACCCCCACTTACGCACCATCTTGATGGCTGTTTCTACCGCTTCCGCCCCACTATTCATCGGGAGCATCTTGTCATAACCGAGTAATTCACACAGAGTCTGGGCAAACAGCGGCAGTTGATCGTTACGGAAAGCACGAGAGGTCAACGGTAGGCGGGCGGCTTGCTCACGCAGAGCTTCCAGGATGCGTGGGTGAGCATGGCCCTGGTTCACGGCAGAATACGCGCTCAAGAAATCAAGATAGCGGTTGCCGTCCACATCCCACACCCAGATGCCTTCGCCGCGTGCCAGCACCACATCCAGCGGCTTATAATTGCGTGCGTTATATTGCGCCTCCAGCTTGATGTAATCTGTGGTGGTCATCTTCGTATCTAACATAGCAGTTGCTCCCGATTAGACGCGGTTGAGTTGTCGATATTATACAAGGTGTTTCAGGCAGATTTTATAGCCAGCATCCACCAACGGGCTTATTCGTCGGCCTCTTCCATGACTGATTGGATGGTCTCAATCAGTTCTTCGCTGGTAAACGGCTTGACGAGATAGCGATCAACACCTTCGATCTCCCCTTTGGCCCGGCTGATGATGTCTCTACGGGCAGAGGTGACGATCACCTTGAAGCTCTGGCCGTAGCGATTTTTAGCCGCTTCCAGCACGCCCCACCCGTCGATCATGGGAATGTTAATATCCAGCAGGATGAGGTTGGGTTGGTTCTCATCCAGATAATCCATCGCCTGCATGCCATCAGAAGCATGAAAGACTTCCATATCGAGCCGTTGTAAGCGTAATTTTGAGAGATTTGCCAGGGCCGGATCATCTTCGATCAATAACGTTTTGATTGTCATAAACTTTTTACTCGCTCATGTTGTTTTGGTTGTCTCGATTATACTATTATTTGCTCTGATGCGGGCGACGATCAGGGGATCACCCGCTGATTTAACATCTCGTTGGCGGCGACCACCAACCGTCTTAACTCTGCTTCCAGATCATCGGTAATGTCGTCCAGGATGGCCCCTTCGCGGAAGAGTGCGCGGGCTTCGCGGATGTTGGCCTGACCTTCGCGCAGGGCACGCAATCCCTGGCGCATGTGGTCACGGGCATCCCGGCTGGCAGGGGGAGTAAACAAGCCGGGGAAATCCCAGCCATGCACCGCCGCGACCTCGCGCAAGCCGTCGGTGAAGGCCTCTACCCCGTCGATCTGCATTGCCGCGCCGCGTTGGAGCAAATTCTGCAAGGCTCTGCTGAGATCCGGCTCTACCCCAAAATCCAGCGTGGTGACATCTCGATAGCGTGATTCGACCTGTGCCATGTTGCCCGGTTGCGGGCGTAGCGTCGTGCTGACCGGGGATAAGCCGGTGAAGATCGGGTAGAGGATGCCGACACACAGATTATGAATGTCCTTGCGGTAATCCTGGCGATCTTCCCGCCGGCTATCTAACTGGCGAGAACTATTCCAATCGATGATCGACAGATTTTGCCCATCCCAGTAGACATGCTCTAGCTTATGATCCAGGTAGACGATACTCTGCTGATGTGCGTTTTGTAGTACCTGGGCGAATTGCAAAGCCAGGGCCAGCCCTTCTTCGCTGGGCAGACGCCAGCGTTTGCCCTGGCTGGTAGGCTTCATCAAATAAAATAGATTATCCGTCCGGGGGAGTGCAGGCATACACAGGTACGGTCGCCAATTGCGCTCGGCATAATCGGGCATCGCCTGGGCAAAGCTGGCGACATCTTGCTTGAAAGAGATGATTTCGCCGGCAGTCGGCACTTCGTCATAAGCGGCGACATACCCACAATCCAACAGGTCGATCACATGCGGGTTGTCCTTCAGCTTGATGAGCAATTCAGCTTCGCTGGGGAACGCCCGGAATTCCCATTTGATCTCACCACCATGAGTCATATGTTCCAGCCGCATGATCTTAAACGCGACTGATTGCCGGTGGGTGAGGTCTTCCGCCGCGAAAACCCGCGCATAATGCCCTAACGCGAAGGTATCAATATAATTTTCGAGTCGATATAACGCGGCAATGTCCGTCATCGGCTACGCTTCCATTCCATCCGGTTTGATTGCCCAAACTGTACCATTTTCACAGCACATTTTACAGAGTTATGCATAGCACGCCGATGTGGTTTATACTGAGAGGGTGATTGCGCTCAAGATACATCGGCGTAGAATAAAGTAAGACAAATTGGCAAGGAGCCGGGTATGGGAAATCCGGGACGGGGCATTCGTCTACGGAGCAGTGGACGTACCGACACAGGCCGAGTCCGTGATAACAATGAGGATAGCGTGCATGTCTGGTCGTCAGATGACCAGCTAGTGTTGGCGATTGTCGCCGATGGAATGGGCGGCGCGGTAGCCGGGGAACAGGCCAGCCGCATCGCGGTTGAATCGATCACCACGCGCCTGGTTGATCAACACGGCAACCAGTTGTTTGAATCGGTCGATCTTGTCAGCAACCTACGCGATACCATTCATGACGCAAATCTTAATATCATCGACCATGCCAAGGCCAACCCGGAGTTAAAAGGCATGGGCACCACCGTCACGCTGGCCGTCGCCCAGGCCCAGCAGGTCATCGTCGGGCATGTGGGGGATAGCCGGGCGTATCGCATCCGTGCCCGTGATGAAACCATCGAACAGATCACCTACGATCACAGCTTTGTGCAGGCCCTGGTAGAAGCAGGACACATCACCAGCGAAGAAGCAGAAGATCACCCCATGCGGAATGTGCTCTACCGTGCGCTAGGCCAAACCCCTGATATTGAGGTCGATATTTATTATGAACAACTCGACCCGGACGACCGCATCGTCTTATGTTCGGATGGGCTGACGTTGCATGTGCAACCGGCGGAGATCGCAGAGATTACACTCCAACATGAAAACCCGGCGGTCGCCAGCCAGCAGATGATCGACCTGGCAAACGAGCGCGGCGGGCGCGATAACATCAGCGTGATTGTCATCAAGCTGGAAAGCGACGAAGCCGAGCAGGAGATCCTCAGCGAAGACAGCCAGCAATTCGACCTCAGCGGAGCCGAAGCCTCATCCGAAGCGACTATCCCCGGCGAGAAAAGCAACCTCGGCGCATCCGAAGCCCCGGCCATTACCCACCGAGACACGCAGGAAATCGACCCGATATAGGACTATACCTCGGCGGAGAGTGGTAACTATGTGCCCGGAGAAGGCCGGGATGACATGGCTCCGTGAGGGTGTTCGTGTTCGGGTGACGTTTGGTGTATAATCTTTATCAAACAATCGTCTAACGACAAAAGGTTCATCACCCATGACGGACAGTCCACCCCCCAACGGTGCCTCCACGCCCTGGCACGAACCCGATGTACCAGGCATGTGGCGTGAGCTGGAACAACCTGATACCAGCGGTGGATGGCGAGTCCCGGCAGTGCCGACTGACATCCAGGACGAACCGGCAGAGACCGGGGGTTGGCATCGCCCAGCGGCGGACGATACCCGCTTCACCGCTGAAGATAAACTCGACATTCGACCAGAAGACGAGCAGGTAGAGACGTTACCGGAAGACGCGGAGTCCATCGCGCCGGAGGATATGGCCCCCCGGCCCGTCGCCCCAGAGGACGACATCCTGCCGCCGGAGGACATAGCCCCCCCCGAAGACACCGGCGCAGAAACACCCCCCGAAGACGAGCCGAAAGACCTGCTCGCGCCGGAAGACCTGCTTCATATGATCGAACAGAGCGACGACACCGACGACGATGATGATTTTAACACCGTCGGTTGGAGCGAATTGGTCGCGCTGGCATCGCTGGCCGATGACGAGACTCAAGGGAACATCGAACAAGGTCAAGAATCGCCTATTTCCGCCGATTTAGCCCTGGCCTCAAGCGACTCGCTGGACGATGACGACGTTGACATCCAGATGCTTTCCCCGGCGGAACGCATGGTGATGGGCGAAGACGCCAGCGGGGAAACGGAAGAAGTCGAAGCGGAAGTCATCAATGAGGATGACCCCGCCGCCTACGCCCGCCAGCAGATGCAAGCCCTGCAAGGCGGTGACCAACCGGGAGATGATGTGGCGGAAGACGACCCTGCCGCCTACGCCCGCCAGCAGATGCAAGCCCTGCAAGGCGGCGGCGACCTGGATATGGATGAAACCGGGTTTGGCTCTAGCACGCAACCGGTCGAAGCGGCCCAAGATGACCCCGGTTCTTACGCCCAACAGCAACTTCAGGCTTTACAGGGCGGCCAGCCGGCAGAGCCACAAGCCCCACGCGAAGAACTCAGCCCGCGTGATGTCGATCTGTTGCAGAAGTTCCGGCAGGTGGAACAAAACATCGGCCAACTGCGCCAGCAGTACCGCAACGGCCAGCTATCGCAGGAAGATTATACCGCCGCCCTACGTGACCAGATGATCCGGGATGACGATCAAAACTGGTGGATCATGGGGGTGGATGACGACAACTGGTACAAATCAGAAAACGGCCAGTGGGTGCCGGCCACGCCCGATGTCTACGAAAAGGAACAACGGGTTCAAGGCCAGCAGACTGGCGATTACGGCTCTTTGCCCTACCTGCCAGATGACCAACCCCAGGGCACCGCGCCCAGCTACGGCGAATATTCCCAACCGGCCCAGGATGATCCATATTCGGATATGCCCCTACCCAAGCAGGTGCCGCACACCGACCCAGAAGCTACCGTGCCGAGTCAATCCGTCTTCAACATGGAGACGCAACCGGTTGATCCTGGTGCGACGGTGCCAAGCAGTGCTTATAATCAAGCGACCGTGCCGAGCGAACGCCAACAAGAACCAGAACCTTACCAACCGACGGTCATGGCGACCCCGGTGGATTACGGCGCGATTGAATCGCCTTATGACCGTACCGAGCCGCCCGAATACGCAATCGACGAGGGCGACGAAGGCGAAGTCTATGCAGAGGCCCGCGAACGGCAACGCGCTTCCACCAGCCGAGTCGCCATTCTCATCACCGTGATTGCGGTCGGCCTGGTGTTCTTGTTCATCGGGGGCTTCATCGGGATCGCATCGTTATGGTATCAAAACGAATCCGAACAATGGGCGGCGGCCATCAACGATGTGCAGACCGGAGCGGTCGTGCAGTCGTTCGAGCCGGTGATCCTGCTGGATAGCGACGGCAACGAGATCGCCGAACTGACCCGCGAAGGCGACCTGCGCCGTGCGGTCGAGATCACCGAAGTCTCGCCTTACTTTGTCCATGCCCTGCTCACCGTCGAGCAAGCCCCGGATTATTACGAGCGGAGCGAATGGGGCTTTGTCGGCACATTGGATGCGTTCCGTAAGTCGTTGCTGGGTGGAGACCTGCTCGACGGCGTCAGCCCGATCACCATCGCCGTGATCGACGCGCTTGTCCTGCGTGACTCGCCGCTGGCCGGTGATGAGCGCGAATTGGCCCAGGCCATCATCGCCAACGAAATGGCGGTTGAATTTACCGATGCGGAGTTGCTGGAATATTACTTCAACGAATTGTTGTTCTTCGGCAACCAGACTTACGGTGTCGAAGCCGCCGCCGATTATTACTTCGATAAGCCCGCCGCCGATTTGACCTTCCCGGAAGCCGCGTTGTTGGTCAGCATTCTGGCAGACCCCGCTGCCTTCGAACCAATCGGCAACCGTGAACTCGCGCTTGACCGGATGGAAGAGGTGATGGACGCAATGGCGGCCCAGGGATGTATTCAGTTTGAAGATCCCTTGCCAGCGGGTGGCGTGCCAGAACTCTGTGTGAGTGAAAGTGACCTGGATTCCCCGCAGACCGCCGCAGATCGCGGTCGCGTGATCCGCTTCTTGCGGACGCAAGCGGAGACGGAAGACCTGGGCGAATATCCCCATTTCGTCACGCTGGTACGCAATCAGCTTGAAGCGGCCTATGGTAACGCGATGTACCAGGGCGGCTACGTCGTCACCACGACGTTAGACTCCACTGTGCAAGATGTGGCGCAAAACGCCATCGCACAGCAGGTCGTCAACCTGAACATCAACGGGGTGGATACCGGCGCGGCGATGGTGACTGACCCGCGCAATGGCGCGATCCTGGCGTTGGTGGGTAGCCCCAATTACAACAACGATGAGATCAACGGCCAGGAAGACAAAGGCCGTACTTACCAGCAACCGGGCGACATCATGGAGCCAATCGTCTATGCGATGGCCCTTCAAGGCATTGACAGCAACGGCAACGGGCTGGAACAAGGCGAATATGTCACGCCTGTCAGCATCTTATACGATGTCTATACCGAATTTTCTGACGGCACCCCCATCCAGAACCAGGGGGGGCGCACCTTCGGCGCGGTTCCGCTACGCTTTGCACTGGGCAACAGCCTGAATACCCCGGTGGTTAAGTTATTCCGCGATTATGGCGGGGCGGAACGCCTGCGGGCCTATGGAGAAGAATTAGGCATCCGTTGGGCGTCGGAAGAAGTCATAATCGGGGAGCCAACCGCCCTCGGCGCGACCGAAGTCCGCCTGTATGACATGATGGAGGCCTATGGGACGTTCGCCAATGATGGCCGCATCACACCGCTAAGGACGATCAACAGCATTGTCGATAGCAGCGGCAACGATATCGCCGTCGCGCCGGAGTTGCAATCTGAAGCGGTGCAGGTGATCCCGCCGGGTGTGGCGTTCTTCATCCAGGACATTTTGAGCGATAACAACGCCCGCCAGCCGATCTTCCCGGCGAATTCGCCACTGACAGTACCCGGTGTTGACGCCGCCGCTGTATCGGCTACCACCTCCAACAGCCGTGACCTGTGGACGATGGGCTTTACCTCTAACCGGGTCGTTGGGGTGTGGCTGGGCAGTAACAACGATAGCGGGGTGCTCAACGATTTAACGGGATTCGTCTCTGCCTCGCCCGTGTGGAACGAGATCATGAGGACAGCCATCCAGGGGACAGAGACCGCTGGTTTCACCATCCCGCCGGATAGCAACGTGCTTCAAGGTCAGGTCTGCGCGGATACGGGCACGGCCCCACCAGGGCCAACCTGCCCGACCATCGTCAACGCCTTCTTCCTGGGTGACCGGCGGCCCCCGCCGCCCGAACAGGGCTTGACGGTGCAACGGCAGATCGATGCCTGGAGCGGCCTGATCGCGAATCAATTCTGCCCGGATAACGTCATCACCGAAACCTTCGTCAACATCGATGATCCCTGGGCGTTCCGTTGGCTGAACCAGGACCCAAGCGGACGCGCCTATGCCAACCGCATCGGCATCCCGCTCCCGGCCATCCAACCACCCTCACAGGCTTGCACCATCGACACAGTGATCCCGGTAGCGCGGATCGCCTCCCCGCAAGGTGGGCAGACCATCCAGGGCAGTGTGTCGATTACCGGGCAGGTGAGCGCACCCGATTTCGCCCGGTATGAGGTACAGTATGGCCCGGTCGGCGGGGCGAACTTCACGACGATTACATCCAGCACCCAGGCCCAGCCGAACGCCAATTCAACGCTGGCGACATGGGATACAACCGGCGTGCCAGACGGTGAATACACCATCCGGTTAGCGGTATTCGCCAACAACAACTACGGCGGGGTGATCTTCCGCACGGCCAATGTGACGTTGGATAACCCGGAACCGACACCCACACCCACGCCGACCCTGCCACCGCCGACCAATACACCGTTGCCACAACCGACGGCTCCGCCCGTCGTGCCAACTGATCCGTTACCGTTTGACCCGATCACCGAGCAACCCCCCGCCGGGCCATCACCGACGATTGACCCCCTGGGCGGTTAGCCACGCAAGCATCCGGTGTGGAATCAGCAGATTCCGCACCGGTTTGCAACCGATGGCCTTCAATCGCGTATAGGGGATCGAAAGGGGTAAACGATGAGCAATCAAAACGATAATCTGGAAAAGATCTACAAAGACATCAAGCGGCGCATCCGCCATCGTTACGAAAAACGGATGGAAATCACAATCCATGTGACGACGTTCATCGTGCTGATGATCGGCATCTGGGGAGTGTGGATGCCGACCGGCGGGGTAGCGCAAGCGGCGCAGATCTTCAGCGTGTTGTGGTTCGCCGGGTTGATCGGTCATGGCATTCATACCTGGTTTGAAGAACGGGCAGAAGTCGCCATCGACGCGCAATTAGAAAAATATGGCCTGCTGAACCAGATGACAGAAAAGGCCAAGCGCACTACTAACACGGATGAACGCGCCGTCCGGCTTACCGATGACGGCGAGATCGAAGATTTGCCGTTCCTGGCAGAAGACGGGGAGATCCAGAACCAGGCATGAGCGATGACCTCCGGGCGGAAAACGAACGGCTCAAGGCCGAGATCCAGGCTTACCGGGAGTTCGTCTCGGCGTTGGAAGCCATCTCCGAGCAAGCCGCGAACGTCACCACGAACGCGCAATTGATGCCGATGCTGGCCGACATCCTGGAACGGGCCATGACCCTGACAGAGGCGCAGATCGGCGTGCTGGCCCTGCTCGATGCAGAAAAGCAAGCGTTGATGTTCGCTATCGTGTCGGGCGGGCTGGCGGATCAACTGACCGGGATGACGATGCCAGCAGACGAAGGCATTCTCGGCTGGTGCGTACAGAATCAGCAGGCGATCCTAGTGCCGGATGCCCAGGCCGACGAGCGATTTTCCCGCCGGATTGACGATGAACATGCGTTTGTAACGCGCTCGGTGGCCGCCGCCCCATTGATTGGCGATGGGCGTGTGGTTGGCGTAGTCGAAGTCTTGCGCCAACAGGTCGCACCGTTCGATGCCGATAGCCTGCAACTGATGAAGTTGCTCTGTCGTCTGGCGGGGGAAGCCCTGGTGGACATCGAACGGCGACGCTAAACCGCTACGTCTGGATTAAATCCTGGTGTTTAGTCACCCAATCATCGACGGATTGTTCTAACTGCTCCATATCTTGAAGGATGAACAACTTGTGATGCATGGCGTGAGGGCTAGGGTCGATCTCTTCAAAGGCCGCCAGCGAATACGGCACTTTTTCTACCGCATCAGAATAAGCCTTCTGGATTTCGCCGTGTGACGATAATAACCCGGTGCCGAAGGATTTCATCTCACCCTGTTCCATCATGAAGCCAAACTCAATGGTATACCACCACAGGCTCCCCAGGGATTTACGTTGTTCCTTGGTGAACTTCAGCGCGTGATGGGCGAAGTGTTCGATATAATCGGCATAACGTTGGTTCGCCATAAACGGCAGATGACCGAAAGCATCATGCCAGATGTCGGGCAGTGGCGTGTAATCCAGGTCGCTTTGGTCGCGGATGTATTCGGTAATCAAGAATTTGCGCTCCGCCAGATGCTCGAACCATTCCTGACCGTCAGAAAATTGCACATCGGTACTGACGAGTTCCCAACCGACGAGATCCTGTAAAACCTGATCCATCGTCTGAAAATCCGGGATGCCATCACCAGTCAGGCCGATTTGATCGACGCCATCAAGCCATAATTGGCTGGCATAACGTTGCGCTAGCGGCCACTGGTGTTCCCACAGCCGCCGCCAGGTCTGGTGTGCGGTGTCATCAAACTGAAAAAATGGTCGCTTGGTCATGCGATTGATCCTTTCTCAAATAAACGATTATTTCACTTTTGACGGTGGGCGCGTGAGGGCAAAGCGATCTGTAACGCGGGTATAATCGGCACCGGCCAATCGTCCGACCGGTTGTAGGGCTTCCAGGTTGATTTTATCGCCGTCCATCAGCACACTATCCGACACATGCAGATGCACCACCCGCCCGATAATCACACTCCCACCGCCGGGGCCGTCGCCTAATTCGACGATCTGATTCAAGACACATTCAAAGTTGATCGGGCTTTCTCGTACACGCGGCGGTTGGATGGCCTGTGATGGCACCGGGGTGACCCCGGCCAGCTTAAATTCATCCACATCGGCGGGGAGTTCTTGCGCGGTCAGGTTCATCGCGGCGGCGGTCGATTCGGTGACGATGTTGACGACGAATTCGCCGGTCGCCTGGATGTTGTAATAGGTGTCCTTCTGGCGGCCATCGGTGCCGCGTACATTGGGGCAGAACAACACATACGGCGGGTTAGATGAAACCGCGTTGAAGAACGAGAACGGCGCGAGGTTATGCTCACCGGCTTGATCGACCGTTGAGACCCAGGCAATCGGGCGCGGTAAAATGCTCCCGGATAAGAGCTTGTACATTGACTTCTGGCTGATGTCTGCCGGGTTAATTTCCACTAGGTATACACCTCCGGGTTAATGCAATTCGGTAAACGATCCTGGCGCAGGCCAGCTAACAGGTTATCGACGGCTAAGGCGGCCATCCGATGCCGGGTTGCGACGGTGCTACTGCCCAGGTGCGGCACGATCAAACAATTATCCAGGCGCAAAAGCGGGTCATCCAGCCGGATGGGTTCCGGGTCGGTCACGTCGAGCGCGGCGGCCCCGATCTGGCCGGTCTTGAGCGCACCATATAAGGCCTTGGCATCGACCACCGGCCCGCGTGCAGTGTTGACCAGTACCGCGTCATTTTTCATCAGGGCCAGTTCTGCCGCGCCGATCAACCCGCGTGTGTCTTGATCTAACGGGACATGCAAACTGACGAAATCACTGGTACTCAAAAGCGCGTGGAACGAAACCTTCTCCGCGCCGAGTTCTGCCGCTGTCGCGTCGTCACCCTGATCATACAACACGCGCATGTTAAAGCCCCGCGCCCGGCGGGCCACTGCGGCACCAATCCGCCCGAAGCCGACAATACCCAGGGTAGCCCCATATACATCCTGGCCGAGCAAGAGATCCGGCATCCAGGTCTCCCACAGGCCAGATTTAACGTAACGCTGGCCTTCCGGCAGGCGACGGGCCGCCGCCATCAGCAAAGCCCAGGCCAGGTCAGCGGTCGTCTCGGTCAAGACGCCGGGCGTATTGCCAACCGGGATGCCCCGCGCAGACGCGGCAGGGATGTCAATATTATCATACCCCACCGCCATATTGCTGATGACACGTAAGTTCGGTGCGGCGTCCATCACCTCAGCGTCGATTGTGTCGGTCAATAAGGTCAACACACCGTCCTTATCCCGGATGTGTGCTAGCAAGGTCGCCCGGTCGGGCGGGGTATCATCCGGGCCGACGGTCAAATCACAGAAAGCCCGCGCCCGGTCAAGGTCCGGGCCGGGGATCTTGCGTGTGACATAGACCTGTAACCGTGTCGATTCAGCCTGGGTCACCGGCGGGGTTTCCTTCCAGCCAACTTTCCATGTATTCCGGTTTTTCCAGTTCCAACGCATCGACCGCTATATGCAAGGGTTGGAAGGTATCGACCATGACCGCTAACTCCTCGGTTTTCTCCTTGCCGATGGAGGCTTCGGTCGTGCCGGGTTGCGGGCCATGCGGCAAACCCGACGGATGCAAGGTCACATCGTACTTATCAATACCCTTGCGTGACATGAAATTGCCATCGCAATAGTAGATAACTTCATCGCTGTTCACATTGCTATGATTATACGGGGCCGGGATGCCGTCTGGATGGTAATCAAACAGGCGCGGCACGAACGAACACACCACGAAGTTATGCCCGACAAACGTCTGATGGACGGGCGGCGGCTGGTGGATGCGCCCGGTGATCGGTTCGAAATCACGGACGTTAAACGCCCAGGGATACAAACACCCATCCCACCCGACCACATCATGCGGGTGATGATCCAGAATGTGCCGGCTGATGCCATCCCGCGCCTTAACCCGTACCTCAAAATCCCCTTCTTCGGTGTGCGTCACCAAATTCACCGGAACCCGGATGTCACGCTCGCAATAAGGGGAATGCTCCAGGAATTGGCCGAACTTGTTCAGGTAACGCTTGGGCGGTTCAATCTGCGAAGGCGACTCGATGACGAAGAATCGTGTATCACCCGCTTGCAACGACATGCGCCAGGTGGTGCCAAACGGAATCACCACATAATCGCCTGGCTCAAAGCGGAGTTCGCCAAACTGCGAATGCAGGATGCCGTTGCCCTCATGGACGAACCAGGTCTCGTAAGCCTGGGCGTTGCGGTAGAAGTAGGTCATGCTATCGGTCGGGCGGCTGATGCTGAGTGTCACATCTCGATTGCCCATTAACATCCGTCGGGCGGAGACCGGATCTCCCCCGGCGGCGACATCCTGGGTGGTAAACGCCCGATGGCGGATCGCGCCGAAATCTGCATAATCCACCTGGGCTGGCCCCAGATATTCCGCGTGTTTTACACGAGGTGGCAAAAAGTGATGGTACAAGATCGACTGGATGCCATGAAAGCCTTCCAACCCCATGACTTCTTCACGATAGAGTTTGCCGTCAGGTTTATGGAATTGGGTATGCCGCTTGTGCGGGATCTGACCCAGTTGTGTATAAAAAGGCATTGTTCGCTCCTTAAACTATTTTATCCAACTGTATTTTTCAAAACGCCCAGCCTGTCAATCGACAGTGTGACGACATCGCCGGATTGTAGATAGGGTCCCTGGGCGCGTGTTGTTTCCAGCAGGCACCCGGCCCCGACGGTACCGGAACCGATGACATCACCAGGATACAGCATCACACCGGCAGAGGCGCGTTCGATCATCTGGCCGAAGTCATAATGTAGCGTAGACCAGTTGCCGCCGCCGCGTTCTTCAGCGTTGACATGTACCGTCATCGCCAGATCGTAAACACCGGGCCGCCCGGTGTGCGCGGTCGCCAGTTCATCCGGCGTGACGAGATATGGCCCGAACGATGAGGCGAAGTCTTTGCCTTTGGCTGGCCCCAGGCCGACGCTCATCTCCTGCTTTTGCAGATCCCGCGCTGACCAATCGTTGAAGATCATGAAACCGGCGATGATCGCTTCGGCGTCTTCGGCGGATACATCCTGGGCGGCCTGGCCGATGACACAGGCGACTTCTAACTCGTAATCCAACGCGGTTGACCCTGCTGGATACGGGATCGTATCCCCCGGCCCGAAGATCGCGTGTGGATTGGAAAAGTAAAACACCGGGATCTCGTACCAAGCCGGGGGGACATCGCGCCCACGATTTTGATTTGCGGTGCGGACGTGCGTCTCAAACGCATAGAAATCCCGCAGACTGTTAATGCTGTGGCGGGTGATAGGTGCTGACAACCGCACTGACTCCAGCGGAATAGGCCGAACTTTAGACCCAGCCGCCTGGTATATCTGTCGTAGGGCTGGAATATCGAACGGCTCCGGCACTGGCTGGCCGCTGGCCTGGGCCATCTGCGGAACATCCAACACGGTCTGTTCGCGCAGAATGCCCTGGCGCAGGCTGGTTCCATCATCATAGACGACCAGGCGCATAAACTTACAGATTGCCCCGGCGTTCTTGTTCCAGCTCTAAGGCTTCGAACAAGGCTTTGAAGTTGCCCTTGCCAAAGCCGCGTGCCCCGTGCCGTTCGATGACTTCGATAAACATAGTCGGGCGGTCTTGTAGGGGGCGGCTGAAGATCTGCAACAGATAGCCTTCGTCATCATGATCGACCAGAATGCCCAATTCTTTGATCTTATCCAGGTCTTCTTTGACATTAACCCCTTTTAACCGCTCCGGCAGGAGATCATAGTACGTATCCGGCACGCGCAAGAACTCGATGCCGTTCTCGCGTAACTTGCTGATGGTGTCGAGGATGTTGCCGGTCGCCATCGCGATGTGTTGGGCACCGGGTGTCATGTAATAATCCAGGTATTCTTCGATCTGGCTTTTGCGCTTGCCTTCGGCTGGCTCGTTGATGGGGAGCTTGACGCGCCCATTGCCATTTTGCATAACCTTGCTCATCAACGCGGAATATTCGGTGCTGATGTCCTTGTCGTCAAAGGCCAACAACTGCCGGAAACCCATAACTTCATGATAAAAATTCACCCAATAATTCATCTTACCCAGTTCCACATTGGCGACGATGTGATCCACCGCCGCTAGCCCGGCGGGTTCGGTTGGCATCGCAATCGGTTCGTAGCGTGGCGCGAAGACTCCGTTATAATCAGAGCGATCCACAAAGACATGCAACGTATCGCCATAAGCCCGGATGGCCGACGTCCGGTAGACGCCCTGCTCGTCCTGTTCTTCGCGTCCCTTCCAGGCTCCGGTTGCCCCGCGTGATGTCGTCACGTCGTAGGCCGCGTCCACATCCTCCACGCCGAGCGCAATCGTCTTGACGCCGTCACCGTGTAGCATGTGGTGGGCCGCGATCTCGCTGGTGGGCTTGTAGGGTGCGCTGACCACGAAACGGATCTTACCGCTTTCCAAAACGTAACTGGCGAATTCCCGGTTACCTGTCTCCAGGCCGGAGTAAGCGACCGGCTTAAAGCCGAAGCCTTTCCACCACCAGTACATCGCTTGCTTGGCATTGCCTACCCACAGATGAATGTGATCAATCGACTTGATCTGTAAAAAGTCGGCCTCTTCGGTCATCGGGCGTGCATTCACTGCGTCAACCATTGGTCTTTATCTCCTCAAAAATAACCTATTATCGATAGAACCGAGCGCGTATCGCTCAGGTCGTTTGTTTGATTACCTGCGCCAGGCGGCGCACCCCATCCGTGATTTGGTCGGGCGTGACCTTGCTAAAGTTCAGGCGCATGGTGTGCTGGTAGCCATCAACCAGGGCAAAGGCCCCACCGGGGATGAAAGCGACCTTCGCTTGAGTAATGGCCGTCTCGAACAAATCCCAGGTGTTGATGGCCGGATCGTGCAACGTCAACCAGACGAATAATCCGCCGTCCGGTTCGGTCCAGGTCGCGACATCCTCCAGATGATCGGCCAGGGCCGCCAGCAGAGCGTCGCGGCGGGTGCGGTTGGTCGCGTTGAGCCGGGCCAGATGTTCATCCAACAAACCCCGCTGTAAATACTCCGCGACGGCCCGTTGCATCAGCGCAGATGATTCCAGGTCAATCGACTCGCGGATGACTGTCAGGCGGGGGACTAAGGCCGCCGGGGCCACCATCCAGCCCAGGCGGGCGGCAGGGGCCAGCATCTTACTGAACGATCCCATGTAAAACACCATCTCGTGCTGATCATAGGCTTTAATCGGCGGGACCGGCTCACCGTCAAAACGCAGGGCAGAGTACGGATCGTCTTCAACCAGCGGGACGCGGTGGCGGGCAACCATTTGGGCGACCTGGGCGCGTTTTTCCGCAGTGATGCTGACACCCAGCGGATTATGAAAATCCGGGATGAGCACGGCCAGGCGGGGTCTTGGCTCCGTTTGCAGGGCATGTGACAGTGATTTGAGATCGACACCGGTTTCAAGATCCGTCCTGACCGGGCGCACGATAGCCCCACGCCCGGCAGTTACCTGCTGGATGCCGGTAAAAGTGACCGCTTCGGTTATGGCCGGGTCACCCGGGTCGAGCAATAAGCGCGACAGAATCGTCAACCCTTGCTGATTGCCGTTGGTGATGAAGATTTGCTCTGGCGTACAGCGGACGCCGCGTGCGGTCATCCACCGGTTAATCCATTCTACCAGCGGGGGATACGGTGGACGGTATTGTAAGGCATCACCGCCCTCGCGCTTGAGTACAGTCGTGATGCAATCTTGCAACTGTGCGACTGGCAACAACTGGCTATCTGGCAGGCCGCCGGAAAGCGCGATAATCTCCGGGTCTGCGGTGCGCTTAATCAGGTCGCGCATCACCGACCGTTGCAGGTGTTGCGCCGCTTGACTATATAGAATATCCGAATTAATCACAGTATTTTGCACAACTCATCCATTTTTGGCGAGTATACCATATCCTGCTCATTCGGCCAGCAAATCCTAAAATTTCGAAAAAATGATCGTCTTCACTTTGAAGTCAGTCTTAAATGTGTTAGATTAGTCAAACAACACTCTAGGGGATAAGGAATGGTCTACTTTACGCAAGTGCATCATAACGGGACATTGGGAATCGCGTCGGATAATCCACCCAGCCTCGAACACATCCACCAGCGGTTTGCTGAATTGCACCGAAGGCTACAACCACGCCTGACACAACACGCCATCCAACTTATACCGGGTCCATCAGCCGAACAAGGGATCGACACTTTGACGCTATGCACCCCGTTCCCGGTGGATGCCATGACGTTGATATACACCCGTGACGCGCAACAAGCCGCCCTGGTAGAGCAGACGATGGGCCGTGAGGGTGCCGGTAGCCTGTTGCCGATTGAAACCAAACATCATGCGGTGATCGAACTCCGTTTGACGTTAACACATTTCGCCGTCGAACTGGTCATCGCGCCCTCTGCCTGGTACGACCAGCAGAATCTGGTCGGCAAGCTGAGCCTGAAGCCCCATCAGTACGAATTTTACGATATGCTGAAGAAATTACCGACTCAGTATCGCCTGGGTTTTTGGAGCGGCATCCAACCGGGGGAGATGAGCTTGGAGATCAACAAACTCCCGCCGCGTTCGGTCATGCTGGAATACCTGAGTACCTTCGCCCCCGGTAACGACTGGTTCCGGTTGGGGTTCTGGTATGAGCCAGAAGATCCCGCGTTGACGGTCGATGCGATCTTTTCGCATATGCGTGATCTCTATGAGGTGTTCAAGTTCCTGGCATGGAACAGTGAGAACAATTATCATACCTTCTACAATAAGCTCTCATCCGATGCATGATCGTCGGTGAATAACCGGCACTACAAAAGCAACCGGTGAGAATTGCCCCGCTTGACTTGACCCGCAGACCCGGTCAAGTTATTTTTTTGAATATTGAATATTTTTCAAATAGGAGTGTTTCATGTTGCTGAACTTACCGGATACGGTAGAAATCGTCCACGATTGGAACTGGGACGACATTCAACCGCACATTGATGCGCTGTTGGCCCATGACCTGACAGCGGAAACGCTGGACGACTGGATGAACGGTTGGAACGGCCTGATGGCCCTGATGTTCGAAAACTTCGCACTGGCTCGGCTTGCCAATGACCAGGACACCAGCGACGAAGAAGCCGAAACTTACCTCAAGCAACTTTATGCCAGCATCTTCCCCAGATTAATCGAAGCGAACACCCAATTAAGCCGGAAGTTGGTCACCAGTGGGCTAACGCCAGATAACTTCGCGTTACCACTTAAGAAGATGGAAACCGACATTGCATTGTTCCGGGAGGAGAATCTGCCGCTCAACGTGCGGGAGCAAGCCCTGGGCATGGAATACGGAAAGATCGTCAGCCGGCAGACAATCGAATGGGACGGTGAAGAAAAGACCCTGTTGGAAGCACAAAAGCTCTACCAGGATAACGACCGGGATACCCGCGAACGCGCGTGGCGATTGGTCATGGATCGATGGTTAGAAGATCGCGATGCGATTAACCATGTCTGGCAGAATCTATTCGACGTGCGGCGGCAGATGGCGGAAAACGCCGGCTTTGAGACATACCGCGCATACCGTTGGCAACAGTTCAAGCGGTTTGATTATACCCCGGACGATTGTATGACATTCCATCGGGCTATTGAAGAGGTGGTGCTTCCAGCGGCGCAACGCGCCAACCAACGCCGGCAAGCGCGGCTAGGCGTGGATACCCTACGTCCCTGGGATCTGGATGTTGACCCGTTAGGACGGGCACCACTCCGCCCCTGGGAAGATATTGAGACGTTCGCGGCAACGGCAGAGACCATCTTCAACCAGGTTGACCCGACTGTGGGCGGTTACTTCCAGACGATGCGGCAGGAAAATCTGCTGGATCTACCCAACCGCAAGAACAAAGGTCCCGGTGCCTACTGCACCAGCTTGCCCCACCGGCAACGTCCGTTTATCTTCATGAACGCGGTTGGCAAGCGCAACGATGTGCGGACGCTCTTGCATGAGGCTGGTCATGCCTTCCATAACTTTGAGACGCTCAAGCATCTCCCTTACCAGCAACAACGCGCCTACCCCATTGAATTCGCGGAAGTCGCCAGCATGGCGATGGAATTATTGGCCGCACCATACCTGATGGAACGAGAAGGCGGATATTACACCGACGCCGATTACAAGCGCGACCGGGTGGCCCATCTGGAAAAGATTTTGTTCTTCTGGCCGTATATGGCCGTCGTGGATGGCTTCCAGCATTGGGCGTATACCAGCGGCGACACGGCCCAGGATCCTGCCGCGTGTGATGCCAAGTGGGCCGAATTATGGGATCGCTTCATCCAGGTTGATTATACCGGGCTGGATGACATCAGGGCGACCGGCTGGCACCGCAAACAACACATCTACCGCTACCCGTTCTACTACATAGAATATGGGCTGGCGCAGTTGGGTGCGGTGCAGGTGTGGGCCAACGCGCTGGAAAATCAACCGCAGGCCGTCGCGGATTACCTCGACGCGCTGGCATTGGGCGGCACGCGCAACCTGCACGATCTATATGGAGCCGCTGGCGTCAAGTTTGCATTCGATGCTGAGACGCTTGGTTCCGCCGTCGAGTTGATCGAAAGCACCATCGAACAGATGGACGCCTCGTGACGAAACCGGTTGTAACGTGCTACACTCAAGGCGATTATCGCCATCAGGGAGCTATGTATGCACGTTGCGTTTAACGGCTGGTTCTGGGATCAACCGCATACCGGGAGTGGACAATACATCCGGCGGTTGGTCTCTACCTTGCGGCGGATCGCGCCGGATTTGACGATGACGCTGGTTCTTCCGCCCGGTTTGACGACTGCCGACGACCTGCCAGCAGACATCAACGTCGTGACGACACGCGGCAACCGGGGCCGTTGGGGCAAGCTGTGGTTCGAACAGCGCACCTTCCCGAAGCAGGTCAAGCGATGCAGGGCGGAAATCGCCCATGTGCCCTACTGGGGGCCCCCGCTCAGTTCACCCGCCCGGTTGGTGACGACCGTGCTTGATGTGATCCCGCTCATCTACCCGGCTTATAGCGACGGCATCGGGGCGCGGTTGTACACGTCCCTGGTCAGTTCGGCGGCGGTTGGATCTGCCCACGTGCTGACGATCAGCGAAAAATCCAAGCAGGACATCACCGACTACCTGGAAATCCCGGCGGAGCGCATCACCAACACTTACCTGGGCGTAGACGAACGCTTCCACCCGCAGATCGGCGCGGAAAACGACGACGAAATCCGCCAAAAATACGACTTGCCAGATCAATTCGTGCTCTATCTAGGCGGCTTCGACATCCGCAAGCAAGTTAACCAACTGCTACTGGCCTATACCTACGTCGGGCAGGCGGAAGGCGACAATATCCCGCTGGTGCTGGCTGGCAAACAACCGGCCTGGGGAACCAGTGTCTTCCCGGATCTACCAGCTTACATCGAAGAATTAGGCATCGCGGATTATGTCCGCTGGATCGGCTACGTAGACGAAGCGGATAAACCCGCGCTCTACCGCCTGGCCGATGTCTTCGTGTACCCCAGTGAGTACGAAGGTTTTGGTCTGCCAGTCCTAGAGGCGATGGCCTGTGGTACGCCCGTTGTCGCCAATGAGACCGACGTATTCAAAGAGGTGGTCGGGGATGGTGCCTACCTGGTCGATAGTGCCCGTGCGATGGCCGGGGCGATTATCGCGCTTTTGCTCCAGGAGCCGTTGCAAGACACCATGACGAACCAGGGATTAGCCCAGGCCACGCGCTACAGTTGGCGCAAGGTCGCCAGGGCCACGCTGGATACTTACGAGCGTGTGCTGACTCTATGAGCCAGAAGCCGCCGCTCCTGCCGAATGACCCCGCGCTGGATGCCGACACCCGCCCCGGTGCCAGCCAATCCCGGCGCGGGTTGGAACGCTGGTTATGGGTGCTGGTGTTGCTCTTTTTGATCGCGCTGGGATCGGTTGCGTCGGTCATCATCTACCGGCCTGACCTGTTGGGCCTGGCGACCTTCAACAACCTGACGGCCACCAGCCAGCAGATCAACGGGACGGTGGAAGTGTTCAACCGGACCGCGCAGAGCTTGAGCCAGCAAAACTTCGATGTGGAAAACACCCGGGCCGCCCTGGAAAATGCCGGGCAACGCTTCATCGGGGAACAAACCCGCATCGCGCAGAATTTTGTCGCGACGGAAACGGCCATCGCCTTCGCCAACGCACAACAGGCCACCCGTGCCGCGCTTGACTTCCGGGGAACTCAAGTCGCGTTCCAGCAAGAGGCCACCCGTGTAGAGTTGAATTATCGCGGGACCCAGGCCGCGCTCAACCGGGATGCGACCGCCGTCGCGTTAGGGTTCGCCACCCAGGCCCCCAGCTCGAACAATCCTTTCACCCCGACGCCGACCATTACCCAAGCTCCACTCTTCGAAGACGGCTTTAGTGGAGATCGCGTGAGCAGTGGCATCTGGCGTTTTGGCGATCAAGCCGATTGGACGATCAACCCGGCGGGTGAACTGACCGCCGCCCGCAGTGGCGCATGGCTCCTGACGCAGATCGGCGACCTGACCGATTATGCCTTCGACCTGACGCTGATCCCGGTCTCCGGGGTGACCGCTGATTACTTCCTGCTGGTGACCGTACCAGAAAGCGGTGATGGGTTAACCCTGCGTTTGAGTTACAATGGAGAACGAATCACGGCGGTCGGGGTGTTTCGCTTCGATGTGATGCAATTGCTCGATGCGGACGGCCTGCTAGGGGAGGCACTCACACCCGTGACGGCGCGACAGATCCAGGCGGCCCCGGCGGAGACGCTCGACCTGCGGCTGAGCTTGCGCGATGACACCCTGCGCCTGGATGGCAACGGCGCAATGTTATTCGAGACGACGCTCGACACCCCGATAACACCCGGTGCCGTCGGCTTGCAACTGCCTGATTCCGCCCGTGTGATCCGTACCACGCTTTTGCCCTGAGCTAACCGGAGGTATTCGCCCGATGAAACGATCCATAACCGCGCTCATCCTGGCTTATGTCGCGCTGTTGATCGCCGTGATGATCGGCGTTGGCCTGTTGATTACCCGCCCGGAGACAGTCGGGTTAACGCAAGTGGTCGATGCTGGTGCCACTGAAACCGCCCTCAGCGACCGCTTCGATGTGGTCGTCCGCACTGTCCAGGCCCTTGATGTGCGGGCGACCCGTGATTTCGACCTGGTGCTGACCCAGGACGAAGCGGCGACGGCGGTCTTCCGCACCGCGACACGCGAAGCCGATCAATCCCGCAGTACGTTAGATGCCGGCTTCATCCGGCAGACGGCGGCAGCGGATAGCGTCGCAACGGCCAACCGCGCCGAACAACTGACGATCACCGCGTTGGCGGCCACCGCAGATGCGAATCAAGTGGGAATATTGCAGAATGTCGAGCGGGACGCCACGTTAGAGTTCCGGCAGGCGGTTCTGGTTCGAGAGCAGACCGCACTGGCGCAAGACGCGACCGACACCGCCCGCCAGTCAATCGAGACGCAGACGGCCAATGAGGGGACGGCAGTCGCGCTGGCAAATCGTGAGTCGGCAATCTTGCGGCAGGAGACACAAATTGCTCAAAATGCCCAGGCCACCCAGACTCAGATCGCCGTTGTGAACGCGGCCCAGGCCACCCAGGCCGCCGCGGATTTCATCGGCACACAGACCGCTTTTTCTGCCCAGGCTACCCAGGTAGAGCAGAGTTACCGCGCCACCCAGGCCGCGCTAGCGGCAGAATCTACCCAGGTCGCGCAAGGATTCGCCACCCAGGCGGCAGAGGGCAACCCCGGCGACGAGACAGATGCCCCACCCGGCGCACCGATGATGCCGGATGGGGCCATCATCGAGACCAGCGCGGAATCGTTCCAGGTGACGGACGCGACGCGCTGGCGCATCGAAGCCGACGGCACACTCACCGCGACGGAAGATGACGCACAGATCATCACCACCCAGGCCGATTATGACGATTACGTGTTGGATGTCACGGTTGAGACGCTCGATGGGCCGCTCCTGGTGATCCTCAGTTTGCCGACGGATGAATCAATCGCAGGAGTCGCCCTACGGCTAGAACCCACCGAAGACGGGGCCATTGCACCGGCCATCGTCACATTATCTACTACAGATGGGACACTGCGCGTGGTCGAGGCTCGCTTTACCGCACCGCCGATCACCGCGCAACCCAGCTATAGTCTACGCGCAACCCTGATGGATGGGCGTTTGCAGATCACGCTCAACGAGGAGACCTTGTTTATCACCGCGTTGGATGCATCTGCCGGTCAGGTTGGGTTACAATTGTCATCGAATACGCGCCTGACCGAGCTGAGTCTACGGTGTGGCGCATAATTTGTTATACTAAAGTAACGGCGAATCCAATTCGAAAGGAATTTAACAGATGGTAATTGCCGCTCCCCAGGAGACAACTTACAACATTGACAAGATTACGGAAGCACTCGGCGATGAGGCCGACTACCTGCTAACGCACGAATCCAACACGATCCCGAAGGATACCCTGTATCTACCATCCGGGACGTTTGTGGATGACGTCTACACCCAGACCGACCGCAACCCGCAAGTTCTACGGAGCCTGAGCCAATTGTTCAGTCATGGGCGATTGGGTGGCACCGGCTACCTGAGCATCCTACCGGTAGACCAGGGCATCGAACATAGTGCGGGGGCATCTTTCGCGCCGAATCCGCAATATTTCGACCCGGAGAATATCGTCAAACTGGCACTTGAGGGCGGGTGTAACGCGGTCGCCTCGACATTTGGTGTGCTTGGCTCGGTGGCGCGTAAATACGCACACAAGATCCCGTTCCTGGTGAAGTTCAACCATAACGAACTGCTCACCTACCCGAATACCTTCGACCAGATCATGTTCGGCACCATCCGCGAAGCCTGGAACATGGGCGCGGTGGCGGTCGGCGCGACGATTTACTTCGGCAGTGATGAAAGCAACCGCCAGTTGGTACAGGTGGCGGAAGCATTTGCAATGGCGCACGAACTCGGCATGGCGACGGTGCTATGGTGCTACATGCGGAACCCGAACTTTAAGATCAACGGGACTAATTATGAGACTGCCTCCGACCTGACCAGCCAGGCCAATCACCTGGGTGCTACCATCCAGGCAGATATCCTCAAGCAGAAGCTCCCGACGACCAACGGCGGTTACCGGGCATTGAATACCGGCGACTCCAGTTATGGTAAGCTGGATGACCGCATCTACGACCAACTGACGACCGATCACCCGATTGACCTGACACGGTATCAGGTCGCCAATGGCTTTATGGGCCGGGCCGGGTTGATTAGCTCCGGCGGGGCCAGCGGCAAGAACGACTTCGCCCAGGCCGTGCGGACGGCAGTCGTCAATAAGCGGGCAGGCGGCACCGGCTTGATCTCCGGGCGGAAAGCCTTCCAGCGACCGATGGAAGAAGGCGTTCAACTACTGAATGCCATCCAGGATGTGTACCTGTGCGATGATGTGACAATCGCATAACAGTCTACAGGGGTTGTGAGCATACACAACCCCTTTTTGATTCCGAATCATAGAGGAATGAGGGAACGACGATGCGAAAGCTCATGCTGTTGGTAATTGTCTTGTTGGCCGTATCCCAGGCGACCGCGCAAACTTTCGACCCGATTGCTTATGGCGAACTGACTGCTGGCGAAGTCAGCCCGTTTCAGGAGCAAGTGACGTACCGTATGGCGGCCTCCGCAGGCGATGTCATCTATATGGCGGCGCGGCCTTCCAATCCTGAAAGTGATCTCTTCCTGACTGTTCGTCTGTTCAACCAAGAGCAAACCTTACTGGCAGAAGCGACCGATTGGTTTGGTATGAGCCTGCTCCTGCCAGTGGAAATCGAAACGGCAGGCGAATACATCATCAGCGTGGGGCGGCGGGCAGATAGTGAAGATTACGGCCAATTTGAACTCTTGTTAAATACGGTCACCCTCACCCCGGCCAGTGACGAAATCCGCGATACGTTCGATAATGCACTTGATTTCGACTTTTACACCGTTGCGGCCCAGGCCGGTGATCTGCATAGCTTTTTGCTTAGCGCACCGCAAGGTATTATCGGATTGGTAGACCCAACGGGTGAGTTCGCCTTTGTCGATGGCGTTTATGACGACCCTGGCACGTTGCTCTATCAGATGACGATGGATGGAGTCTATCAGGTGGTCGTACAATCCGTAACACCAGGCCCGACACCTTACACGCTTTATGTGCCGGCACATGATCCGCCACGCATCACACCGGGGGAAACGCTCGACGGTGAGATCCGACCGGGCGATCTACAAATTGTCGCGTTCGAAAGTGCGGCAGGCAAAGCCTGGGACATCACCACAACATTCGTACCCGGCAATGCTAGCACGATGTATGTGTTCTACCTCAATGACCGTCCGTATTGGGACACAGTGGTCTATAGTGATTTCGGCTCCGGCCCGAACGGGAACCCACGTATTAGCGGGTTTGTCGCGCCGGAAGACGGCACCTATTACATCGCGCTGGTACGTGATTTGATCGAAGCACCAGAGCCAGTCAGCCTGACATTGGCCGCCAGTACCCTGGTAAGCCTGGTTGATGGCATCGAGCAGACGGCCACACTCACAACGGAAACTGGCGACTTGCAGTACCGGTACGCTGGGATGCAGGGCGATGTAATCCGCGTGCAATTACGTCAACTTTCTGAGACGGGCGCACCGGCCCTTACGATTCTTTCGCCCGATGATGAGATCTTAACGTTAGCCTCGCGTGCCATGCGAGATATGACCGTCGAGTTAATCTTGCCAGTTGATGGCAGTTATGTCTTTGTCATCCAGGATATTGCCTATGACCGCGCTACCCTCGATGTCGCGATCCAGGTTGATCTGGTAGAGTGAAAAGCATAAATCCCCCAAATCTTTTGGGGGAACAGTTAGAATCGTTTGACAGTGTGTAGCATTTGATACTATAGTTCTAGTGTAATCAATTTGTGGAAATGACTTATTCCAATGGCACCCATCACCCAGGCAACGCAGACTCTTGAAATTCTGGTGACTGGTTTACCAAACTCCGGTAAATCAACCTTTGTTAAGACGATCAGCACGCGAACCCGCGAAGCCCAGGGCTGGACGACGGGCGACCTGAACGTAGACACCAACTTACAACTCAAATTGCTGGAACCGCCGCGTGTGCGCCAGTTCGATTTTATGTGGTTGCGTGAATTGATCGAGCATGTGGAAGTGCCCGCGTTTATTGTGGTATGTGATAGCACCAAGCCGGAATACTTCGGTGCAGTCGTCGGCTTGTTGGAGACAATCCATTACAATCATACTGGTGTACCGTGCGTCCTGGTGACCAATAAAGATGACCAACTCAACGCCTGGCCGGCAGATGATATTCGAATCGGCCTGGGCATCCCGGATTTTATCGACGTAATCTCTTGCAACGCCAAGCGACGTGCCGATGTCAAGCGGATTATTGTCCGCCTATTGTACAAGATCCTGGACTAGCACTTGCCAGCAACCCCACCCATACTTTAGACTGTTTCCATCGCGTTTTACGCCTGGATACAAGAATTCTATGCCCAAGTTAACCATTGTGCTACCAACTTATAATGAGATCGGCAACCTGCCCAATATGGTGCAGGCCCTTTTTTCTCTACCGCTGGATGATTTGCATTTGCTGGTGGTAGATGACAACTCCCCGGATGGTACCGGCCAACTGGCCGATGACTTCGTGGCGGAGTTCCCAGGGCGGATGAACGTCTTGCATCGAACTGAGAAAAACGGACTTGGGCCAGCCTATATCGCCGGGTTCAAGCAAGCCATCCGTGACGGGGCCGATTACATCGTGCAGATGGACGCCGACTTCTCTCATCAGCCGCGCTATCTGCCGGAGATGCTGGCAGAGATCGAAGCAGGGGCGGATATGGTGCTTGGCTCTCGATTTGTCAAAGGTGGGAGCGTAGACCCGGATTGGGGATTGTACCGTAAGCTGTTAAGCTGGTGGGCCAACCGGATTTACGTGCCGACCCTGCTCCAGATCCCGGTATATGATGCAACCGGCGGATACCGGATTTGGCGCAAAGAGACCCTGGCCGGCCTGGATCTGGATCGCATCGACAGTAGCGGGTATGTCTTCCAGGTCGAAATGGCCTATGTCACAGTCAAGCTAGGCTACCATGTGAAAGAGGTTCCGATCCACTTTCCAGATCGTGAAGTGGGTGAATCCAAGATGGACTCGCGGATTGCGATGGAAGCGGCCTGGCGGACATGGTCTTTGCGGCGGCGACATCATCACCTGACACCTGCCGACCGCCGCGCAACCCCCTACGACCTGCTTTAGTCGAACGTCGTCAACACCCGATGAACCCCCGGCACCAGCGCGACCTTACGCACGACGTCTTCGGCGGTGGTGCCTGCTGGCAATTTGCCGGCAAGAATGACCGCGCCGTATTCGACCACCACCTGTACCCCGCTAGGCACCGCCCGGCCTATATCCAGGCGCAACGCCTCATCGTTGAAGAATTCTTTCGCGTCGATCTGCTGGATGCCGTTGAGCCGGCTCAGGTTATTTCGCACGTAAGTATAGGTTGGCATGGCCTTCACATACCCGGTGATCGTCACTGTGCCATCCGCGACGGTCGTCTGGATGCGATGCCGATCATGCGCCAGGGGTGGGTAACTTTTCATCAGCTTATTGATCGCAGATTGAATCTGTGAGTCCGAACGTGCGGCTTTCACGTTAGGGTTTGCCATTGCTTTCACCTATCCTGTTAGATATATATCTCTATTGTGGCTCAACTTACCCATAATTGCCAAGAGAGAAAGCTCGTTGTACAACTATGTCATCAGTCAATGATTGCCTATGGAGTCAATATCGTGTTCAAAAAGCTAGTATTTCTGTGTGGCATCCTTTTGATGACCTTGCCGCTTGCGGCACAAACCAGTGAAGAATTCACCGGATACATGGGGGATGATGTACCAGATGATGTGTATCCGTTCAACGTGACCGCCGGGCAGACCTTCACCCTGACGCTAGAAGCGACCTCTGGCAACCTGGATACTTACTTGATCTTGTTAGATCCTAGTGGTACCCCGGTAGCAGAAAATGATGATGTCGAATTCGGCAACTTGAATTCAGAGATCGTCTACACCGCGCCGACCGACGGGGAGTATGATGTCGTCGTCAGCAATATCGCACAAACCAGCGGTGAATATCGCCTGGTCGTGGAGATTTCCGCGCCACCGGAGGCTTTCGAAGCGCAAGCCGCCCCGGATGAAACCGATGCCGAAGATCAGGTGATGATCTATAGCGGGTACATGGGCGATGACGTCAGCGATGAGGTCTACCCGGTCTACCTGGAAGCCAACCAGGGCTTGATCGTCACCGCCCAGGCAACAGACGTCGGAGCCTTAGATACATATGTCATTATCCAGGATGAACAAGGGGAAACGCTCTCACTCAACGATGACCGGGAGTTCGGCAATACCAACTCGCAAGCATTTTATGTCGCGCCCACAGCCGGAACCGTCAACGTGATTATGACCAACTTCCCAGGTACCAGCGGTGAATACACGCTGGAAATTCGGCTGACGGACGCCCAAACCGTCGAAGCACAAAGCCGGGAGCAACTCAGCGGGCCGGTGCAGGTGCGCGATACAGAGAACTTCCGCATTCATTACACGCTAGAGGGCGATGACGCCGCTACCGAAGCATATATCGAGCGCGTCGCAGAGACAATTGAAGCGGTGTATCAGGTGCAGATCAACGAATTAGGCTGGCCGTTGCCACCCAGTGACGGCAACCGGGGCGGGGATGACCGCATGGACGTTTACATCACCAACCTGCTGAGTGAGTTCGAAGGGACGGAACTGGGCTTTGCCTCCCAAGAATATCCACCTGGGGACAACCCGAACACCATAGCCGTCGAAACAAACGCGGTTCCTGGGTATCTGGTCTTGGATAACGACTATGACCTGGGCAACAGTGACGCCGACGCCCGCCGCATCTTACGGGCGACAGCGGCCCACGAACTTCACCACGTCCTACAATTTGGCTTCGACCAATCCGAACCACATGGTTGGTATTATGAAGCGACTTCAACTTACATGGAGACAATCACCCTGCCGCCCGACCAGGACGCGACCGGATATATGCAAAGTATCTTCGACTACCCCGAAATCTGCTTTGGTGCCCAGGGTGATGCAGACCCCACCGGCGGCCAGTTGATGTATGGTTGGTGGAGCTTTATGGACATGCTGGAGAATTTGATCGGCCCGGACTTTTTATTAGACTTATGGGCCGAGATCGCCATTGCCGAACGTTGGACGCCGCTGGAGACTATCCTCGCCAACAATGACCTGACCTTGAATGATGTCATCACACGCTACCATGTCAATAACTTAGCCCGGAATTATGCACTGGCTGATGAGATGGAAAACTGGACGGTGTGGGTCGAAAATGACATCAACGCACCAGGGGAATATACCTATCGCGGGTTAGGCATCCAGGAACTCGGCGCGAATTACTTCAACCTAGCGACCGACCAGGCATATCGTTTCGCCCTGGCGGATACAACCGAGATCCCCATCGTGTTGTTAGGCGTGGGCATCGTAGATGATACAGCATCTGTTTATGTCATCAACGATGGCGAGACCTTCGACCCGACGCCCTATACCCATGCCCATGTGATCGCGATCAACACCGCCTATGACGACGATTTGAGTGCCTGTAATTACGCGGATTACAGTATCACAGTCAGCGCAGGTGACGCCGCCCCCAACACGGCACAATATCAAATCGCCGCTGGCAATTACATCCCGCCGGAAATGCGATAATCACTCTACCCCATAAATTGTTTCCGCAACCAGTTGATCGGGTGTATGGTAGACAAACTTTCCACGCCATACACCCGGCGCATCGCCTAATACATGCGGGGAATATTGCTGGTCGGCATGTGGGCGGGCATAATCCGCCAGATCACGGATCGGTATCCAGCGCAGTTCCCCTTCTTCACATGCAATCAGATTGCCGGTGCTTTGATCTGCCCGGTAGATGAATAAGACCCAGTGAATGGGCCAGTCACGATCATATACCGTGACGACCGCCCGCAGACGCGGCGCGATGATCTTGAGGCCGGTTTCTTCCGTCATTTCTCGGTAAACGCACTCGTCTGGTGATTCACCCAATTCGATCTTGCCGCCGGGTACCGTCCATAAGCCCTGGTTGGACGGACGGTTGCGACACAACATCAGCACAAGATCCGCCTGCCGCAGGTAACACAATGCCCCGGAAACCATCTGCCCGCGCTTGAAGTCACTCATTGTGCCAACGCATCAAAGACCTTTGGCGCGAGAAGCCAGACCAGTTCGCCGCGTGGAGGCGACCAACTCAACATGTCAATCCGGGCCAGGCCGCCTTTCCGCATGGAGACAATCGCCCCGGTCAAGTCGCCCACGACCTGGCTCATCGAAGGATTATGGCCGACCAACAGCACACGGGCAGATCGGTCAAAATCCGCCAGCATATGCTGAAGCACCGCGACGCTAAAGCTAAAGTTCACACCCTCATGCACGGTGTATTCAACGCCCAGGGTCGGGGCGATCTGTTGCATGGTTTGCTCCGCCCGGATGCGCGGACTGGTGAAAGCGTGTGTAACCCCCAGGTCGAGCGTTTGTAAGACCCTGGCTGTAACTTTTAACTGTTGAATACCCTGTGGGGTCAATTCGCGTTGATGGTCTGGTTTGCCGTTACCGTCTTCTGCATGGCCGTGCCGTAGCAAATAGAGGATCATCCGTGTCCCTTTTACACCCAATAACATATGATGTGATTGTACCAGGAATCAAAAAAGGGTGGCACGCGGCCACCCTCCCATCACACCTGTTCCTCTTAGTTGAGGGTAGACAGGATGTTGGAGAACACGTTACCGATAACCGGCCCGAGCAGGGTCAGGATGACGATCACGACAACGGCGACCAGCACGAGGATGAGTGCGTACTCTACCAGGCCCTGGCCTTCTTCTTGCGGTCTGTACAGCATGATGAAGTCTCCTTATGAATGGATGATGTTGAGTAATCTCAACTGTCTAGACTATATCATGATCTTTCACCGCTTGTCAAAGGGATTCACCTTAATTCTTGTGATTCTTAACATATTTCAAGAGAATTTCGTATTTCCTCAAGACTTTTACTCATAACGCGGGTAACTACTCAGGCAGGGAGGAAGGGATGTCCAAGCAGGGCATGATGCAAGGCGTGGATCACTCGTTGGCCCTGTTTACGAGCGGTCGAAATATAAGCGCGCAGATCGC
>DAOTTZ010000102.1:0-103069 GCA_034437535.1 Anaerolineae bacterium
TAACATGATTGACCTGTCCTTTGATATTGGGTGGTGCTTTTATCTTATGGACAGGCTCAATCACCTCGAATTTACTCTTTGTAGCCTAATTGGCGCAAAATTTGGGTCTGAAAAATCGGTTTGTTTATACTGTTTTATCATCTGTAACGTTATTCTGCCCGTTTGATCTCCGCTGTGGAGATGATCACGTCGGAGACTTCTAACTTTGGATGCCCCATAAAGGTATCTGGTGGTAGCGTGCCAGAGCGAGCATGACCCTGCTTGAATTCTTCCGAGTTGATCCAGTTTTCATATGATTTACGATCTTCCCAGAAGGTCATCACGACGTAAGGATCATCGGGTGAACTCGGTTTGAGCAGGTTGAATGCGATGAACCCCGGCATGCCATCGACCAGTGAGGCGCGGTTGGCAAAGGTCTCTTCGAAAGCGGCGGCATGTTCCGGGTTGACGGGGATACGGTTATTGACAACGATCATAATTTATTCCTCCACAAGTTCAGATGTTGTAATTGGAACGATTAATGGGCGATTATGCAAGGGGTGATTGATGACCATCACCGGCATATTGAACGCGGTGTTGATGGTTTCGGTCGTTAGCACGTCCTGGGTTGGCCCATGATTCAGCCGTTCGCCATCCTTCAAAACCGTGATGCGGTCGGCATATTCCGCCGCGATGTTGAGATCGTGCAAGATGACGAAGACCGCGACTTGATTATCAGCGAATTCGCGGGCGATTTGCAAGGTCTTATGTTGATGAGTCAGATCCAGGTTGTTGGTTGGCTCATCCAATAGCAGGTAACGCGGCATATCGTTGACCGGTTCCCAAATTTGGGTTAGCACGCGGGCCAATTGTACCCGCTGGCGTTCCCCGCCGGAAAGCGTGGTATATAGACGGTCTTCCAGGTGTAAGACCTCGCACTCTTGTAAGGCGGCCTGCGCGATCTCATAATCACGGCGGCTTTCTCGCCCGCTTGTATGTGGTCCGCGCCCCATCAAGACGACCTGTAACACGGTGAAGCCAAACGTCAGGTTACTGGATTGTGCCAGGATGCCCCGCACTCGCGCCCGATCACGGAGCCGCCACTGCCGCAGAGGCTTGCCATTCATCAAGACGGACCCATGCTCTGGTTTGAGATCGCCGCTGAGTGCCTTCAGCAGGGTGGATTTCCCGGCTCCGTTCGGCCCGATGACGGCGTGAATCTCGCCGGGATATACTTCGATAGAGATGTCACGGATTAAATACTTGTCTTTGACGGTTACGGTTAGATCAATGCCTTGTAATGTCATGCCAAAGTTCTACGCCTCCGGTCGCGTAACAATAAGAAGATGAAAAATGGTGCGCCGATTAAGGCGGTGACAACCCCCAGCGGAATTTCACCGGTGGCCCCGCTACGGGCGATTAGATCCGCGCAGACCAACAAGATCGAGCCGAGTAAGGCCGACCCTGGGATCACATAACGATGATCCGGGCCGACCAGCATCCGTGTGAGATGGGGGACGACCAGGCCGATAAAGCCGATGATACCGGCGACCGCCACCCCGGCCCCCACAGCAACTGCCGCGATAATCACGATGAGTTGCTTGGTTCGTTCTACGTTGAAACCCAGGTGTTCGGCTTCCATATCACCGAGCAGTAAGGCATTTAACGGGCGTGCCAGCAAGAACATAGGGGCGACGGCGACCACGATAAACGGCAAAACTAACCGCACTTTTTCCCAGGTCGCGCCGACCAGACTGCCCAGATTCCAGAACGTGATGTCACGGATTTCGGCATCACCCGTCTGGGAGATCAACATGCCGATGCCGGCTCCGGCCATCGCGTTGAGCGCGATCCCGGCCAGGAGCATGGTCGCGACATTGGTACGCCCGGCAATGGTCGCGATCTGGTAAATACTAAAGGTGGTGATTAACCCGCCGATGAACGCGGCGAAGGGTAGGTAAGCACTTAAGCCGAACACGATTGCCAGGGCCGCGAAGAACGCCGCCCCGCCGGAAATACCGATCAAGCCAGGGTCGGCCAGTGGATTACGAAACATGCCCTGGATCAGTGTGCCCGCCGCCGCTAATGATGCACCGATTAGAACTGCCAGCGTGACACGCGGCAAGCGGATGTTCAACAACACGCCATCTTGCCGGGGAGATTCATACTCTGCTGGGATGTTAAACACACCGTCCCCCACCGGGATCGCCAGATCAAAGCCAGGGCGGATGCCGAAGCGATCAAGCAAAATTGTGATGGCTTGATCCGGGTGGATGGTCACCTGGCCAGTGCCCGCAGAGACGATGACGGCGGCCACCAGCGCGATACTCAATAGAATCAGCACTACGAAGCCGCGCCGTTCCATCACCCTAATTTGGGAGCGTTCGCTATCGGCTCCGCGTCTTTGCTGGGGGCTGGTTTCGCTGATTGACGCCATCAGTCTACCGGGACTAATTCAGCGTCAATGACATGCACGACGCCGTTCTCCCCGGCTTGATCGGCCAGGATAATCGTCGCTTGATCGTTGATCTGCAAGACGCCGTCTTGAACAGTGATACCGAGTGACTCGCCGGAAAGGGTCGTCAGGCTCTGGCCGTCTAGTTCACGTAGATCATCAGTGGTGTAGGTGCCTTCTACGATGTGGTAACGCAAGGCTTGCGCCGGTGCGTCGAAGTCTGCCGGGAGCGCGTCATTAGTCGGCGCAAACACGGTAAATTCTGTATCTGTGCTGAGGGTGGATTCAACACCGCCGGCAAGCAGGGCCTGCTGGAACTGTTCTAAGTCCGGCTCTAACCGGATGACTGCTGAGACCGGGCGCGGCAGGTCTTCGTGGAGCAGGTAAGCCAGGTCGAGGATGGCTTCGCCCAGACGGGGCGTAAAGCCGAAGAGATAAAGCTCATCCATGCCTTCATACACAATACGCTGGTTCTGGGCGGCGGGCGTCAGCGAGATCCCCGGCAATTCCAGGAAGGACGCGAAGCCGCCGACTCGCTCGACGCTCAGTGTGGTGGTGAGGATGACATCGGGTGCGGCGGCGACGATGGCTTCGGACGACATCGGAATGTAATTTTGTGTCTGTTGGACGGCGTTTTCTGCATTGACTAGATTCAACATATTGTTGGCACCGGAATTAATGCCGAAGACACCGGTCGCGATGCTACTCCCTGCAAATACGATCATCACACGCGGGCGATCTTCGATGGTCGCCGTTAACATCTGGGCTTGCTCAATGTCGGCCCGCATCTCGGTGATGATGGACTCGCCCTCGGTTTCTTTGCCCAGGGCAGTCGCAATTGTAAGGATCTTTTCCTCTGCGCCAGCCAGGGTGTCCTCTGCCGGGACGATCAACACGGTGACGCCGGCCCCTTCCAACTGTTGTAAGGTTTCCAGCGGGCCAGCGTCTTCAGTCGTGATAATGAGCGTTGGATTATAAGCCAGGATCGGCTCTGCGGAGAGAAAGCGCAAATAGCCGATGATCGGGTTATCCAGGGCTTGCGGTGGGTAAATGCTGGACTCATCGACGGCGATGATGTTTTCATCTAACCCCAACTCATAGACGACTTCAGTGACGGCCCCGCCGATGGTAATGATGCGCGAGAGATCGGTGATGGTGACGGTTTCGCCGTTTGCGTCGGTGACGGTGTACGGTGGGCCTGGTTCTTCTTGTGCCTGACTGCTGGCCGCGCCGAACACTAACGGTAAAATTAGCGCGATCCACACTATACGTCTCATGGACTATCGCTCCAAGCGTTGATTGGTCGTTTTGTGTAATTATACCGATGTTTCGCTTAAGATTTCTATAGTTTTCATTTGATTTATCATCAGAATTGTGCGGATAGAAGCGGTTATAGGCCGTCTGCTATAATCAGATCGAACGGAAAGGACAGAATGGCACCATGACACAAACAGATTATCAAGCCGCGCTGAGCGCGATAAAACAACAAACCGATATGACGCCGGAGATCGGGTTAGTTCTTGGTTCCGGGTTAGGCCAGTTGGCCGACCAGTTGGAAGATCGAGTCGCCATCCCCTATGAAGATATTCCCGGTTGGCCGGTCGCTACGGTACACGGTCATAGTGGGCAGTTGGTGCTGGGCACGCTGGAAGGCAAGCCGGTCGTCGCGCAACAGGGCCGCGCCCATTTTTATGAAGGCTACAGCCAGCAAGAGATCACCTATCCCATCCGGGTGATGCACGCCCTCGGCATCCAGACCTTGATTTTGACGAATGCCGCCGGTGGGTTGAACCAGACCTTCAGCGCGGGGGATGTGATGTTGATTACCGATCACATCAATTTCATCGGCCTGGCCGGGATGAACCCACTCATCGGGCCGAACGATGACCGGGTGGGGCCGCGTTTTCTGGGCATGTCGCAGACGTATGACCGTGATCTGCGGCAGTTGGCCCAGTCCGTCGCACAGGAGCAAGCGATGATACTGCGTGAAGGGGTCTACGTCTGCCTGGCCGGGCCGACGTTTGAGACACCGGCGGAAGTGCGGATGCTCCGTACATTAGGGGCAGATGCCGCCGGGATGTCTACCGTGCCAGAAGTGATCGTCGCCCGGCACGCGGGCTTGCGGGTGATGGCGTTTTCCGGGATCACCAATGAGGCGATTGATACGCTGGATACTGAGCTGGATACCAACCACGAGGAAGTGCTGGAAACGGGTAAAGTCATCGTTCCCAAGCTCACGGCCATCCTGAAAGGGGTTTTGAGGAGACTTTAAGTGGTGGAATCAATTGCGTTTTTTATCGAACAGACATCAATTGGCTTATACATTTTCGTCGGCATTGGCCTGGTGTGGTACATCCGCAAGTGGTTGATGGCAGGCTACGCTTACCGGGCGACAAACTTCGAGCTTGAGCGCGATTATGCCCGCGATCAACGCTCCGGTGCATTATTTGCGGTCGTGCTTTTCCTGGAGATCGGTTTGATTGTCGCCGGTGTGGAGAACGTCGTCGTGCCTACCATCCGGGAAGACCGTGAGGTCGTCGCCGCGATCCAGGCGATTGAGGCCGACGATGAAGAAGATCAGGGGCCAATCGATGATGGCGTCTTCGCGACCAGCACCCCGCCAGCGGAGGTTCGACCACCGTCGATTGATGCCAGTGGTGTTGAACTGGGTGATGATGATCAGTTGGCGGTCTTTGTCACGCCGACTTTAACCCCGACCCCGGTGGGGACGATTGAACCGAACGCGCCCGATGTTGTGGGGTGTGATACACCTAACGCCACCTTACAGATCCCGGCAAATGGTATGCGTGTGTTCCAGGTGGTGCCGGTGCGGGGTACTGCTTATGCGGAAGACTTCAGCGAATATAAGTTGGAAATTTCCGGCCCGCAGACTCTTAACAACTTTTTGGTCGTGGCGAGTGACACCTTCCCGGCGGAAGAACTGACCACCTTGAGCCAGTTCAACCCGGATCCTTACGAACCGGGTACGTATCTTTTCCGGTTGACCGTGTTCGACAGTGCCCAGACGTTGGTGGCGGCCTGCCAGGTGACGATCTATCTGAGCCGTCCGATTCCGACTGCGACACCACTCAGCGGGAGTTAACGGGTTGTTTGCATCGCGTTACCGTATTTCTTATGTTAGCGGTTTATGCTGAGGGCATTAATCAGTGAGTGAGGTAGGGTAGTTTCCATGATTTTTGATCCAACCTATATCTGGCTGGTGTTGATCCCTAGTTTAGTTTTATCTGCTGGTGCCCAGTGGTATGTGTCGTCGTCGTTCCGCAAGTGGGGCGAACGCCGCAATAGCCTGGGCTTAACAGGGCAACAGATCGGCCAACGCTTAACCCGGTCGATTGACCTGGGGAACGTCCGCTTTGAAGGCACGCCGGGCCAACTGACCGATCATTATGATCCATCTGGTCATGTGGTGCGGATGTCGCAGGACATCGCCACCAAACCATCAGTGGCGGCGATGGCAATTGTAGCGCACGAACTGGGCCATGCTCAACAGTACGTGCAAAAATCACCGTTCATCGCCATGCGGAGCTTTCTCGTCCCGGCGATGCGCTTCAGCCCGATAGCCGCCTACGCGCTGATCTTCATCGGCTTGATCTTCCAGATGACCGGGCTAGCCTGGTTAGGTATCGGATTTTTCGGGATTGTCGTGCTGTTTATGTTGCTGACGTTGCCGGTAGAATTTGACGCCAGCCGGCGCGGGTTAAAGATGCTGGAGCAAAGCGGGTTGATGCAGGATACGCAAGATCAAAATGGATCGCGGGCCATGCTCACAGCGGCGGCCTTAACCTACGTCGCCGCGTTTGTCTCCGCTTTGTTGACGTTGCTTTATTACCTGTCGCTGGTGCAGTCATCCCGCTAGCGATGTGATGCAACAAGACCCGCGCCACAGCGGGTCTTGTGTTTAGTCGGGTTAATCTCCTGGTTTTGTTAGATAGAGCGCGACTGTATCCAATAGTTCCCGCCGGCTGACAGGTTTGGCGAGGTAGCCATCACACCCGGCTTCAAGAAAACGCTCGCGGTCACCAAACATCGCGTTTGCCGTCAAGGCGATGATCGGAATGTGGCTCATTGATGGGTCAGATTTGATGCGGGATGTGGCCTCCATGCCGTCAATATCGGGCAAGTTGATGTCCATCAAGATGAGGTCCGGCATCTCGCGGGCGGCGACCGCCAGCCCGGTACGACCATCTAATGCTTCGATCATCTCATAGCCCCCGGTTGAGAGCATCTTCTGAACCAATCGCATGTTTTGTGGGTTATCTTCTATGTAGAGTATTTTCATCCGGTTTCGCGCAAGGCATTTGCCGTTGAGATAGTATGGCCTTCGCGTTTTCCTCCTTTGCTGTTGTCAAAACCCACAACATTGTCCTATGATTATTACGAATTAAGTTTCGATGCTGTGTTAATGATGCGTTATTATTCCACATCATATCACGTTGAGTCATGAAGAAGAATAAATGTTATGGAGTATCGTTGGGGTCGTTAGAGGATTGGAATAGGTCACGCAGGAATTCTCGTAGACGACGCCACCACACACGCACATTGACCAGTTGATAACCAAACTGCCGTCTTTGCTCTCGCAGACGGTTGACTTGTCTTTCACCAGGTTGGGGCAGGCTCCACTTGATGGCAGTCGCCGCCCACGTCAGCCCACCGCCGAAGCCGATCAAAACGATGTGGTCACCCGCGTTGATGCGCCGTTCTTGAATCGCCTCATACAATGCCAGCGGAATCGACGCGGCGGAGGTGTTGCCATAATGATCGAGATTGCTCATAAAGCGTTCGCGCTCGACGCCTAGACTGCGGGCGGCGGCCTGGATGATCCGTTCGTTGGCTTGATGCGGGATAATGAGCTTTACATCATCCAACGTGATTCCGGCCAGGCGGCAGGCTTCCAGCACACTATCGCCGATGACCCGTGTCGCGAACTTAAAGACCTCACTGCCGTGCATGTACATCTTGTGCAGGCGATAATCACTCAGGCCGTCTATCGACCGGATCTCCGGGTTGTTGAGTGTTGGGATTGCCAGCAGATTCGCCCCGGAGCCATCCGACCGGAGGACGCTCGAAAGCACACCGCCCGGTTCTCTGGCGGCCTGTAAGACGACCGCGCCCGCGCCATCCCCAAACAGAATACACGTACTGCGATCTTGCCAGTCGAGCACACGGCTCATGGTCTCGGTACCGATGACCAGGGCCGTTTCGATACTGCCGGAGCGAATCGCCTGGGACGCCATATCCAGCGCATAGACGAAGCCGCTACAGGCCGCGCTCAGGTCAAAGGCACCGGCAGTCTGGGCACCCAGGGCATGTTGAACCAGACTCGCGGTGCTAGGGAAGATGTTCTCTGGCGTGCTGGTGGCGACGACAATGAGATCAATTTCGCTCGGCAAAATATCGGTGTAGGATAGTGCTTCCTTCGCGGCCTGCACGCCCAACCAGGCGGTGGTCTCGCGTTCAGTCGCGACTCGCCGTTCTTTGATGCCGGTGCGCGATTGGATCCATTCGTCGCTGGTTTCCAGGATGGCGGCGATGTCGTCGTTAGTGAGGACGGTTTTTGGCACACGCATGCCCCAGCCGACGATATGCGCGAAGATACTGGATTGTTGCCTTATATCACGAGTCTTGCGCCGGGCCATTGTTAAGTCGCGCCGTTGTCATTGTATCGACCGATGATAATCACCGCGTTGTGACCGCCAAAGCCGAAACTGTTACTCATGGCGATGTCGATAGTATGATGTTTGCCGACCAGGGGGGTGTAATCCAGGTCACATTCTGGATCTTGATTATCCAGGTTGACGGTCGGCGGGATGAAGTTCTCTTGCATCGCCATAACGGTAAACACTGCTTCGACCGCACCCGCCGCGCCCATCAGATGGCCGGTCACGGATTTGGTCGAACTGATCGGGATGGTATATGCGATTTCCCCCAGGGCTTGTTTAATCGCCAGGGTCTCACTGCGGTCATTGAGTGGGGTGGCGGTGCCGTGTGCGTTGATGTAATTGATGTCGTCGGGCTTTAAGTCCGCATCTGCCAGCGAAAGGGTGATCGCTTCCGCCGCCCCTTCGCCAGTTTCCAGCGGGGCGGTGACGTGATAGGCATCCGATGTGTGCCCATAACCCAGGATCTCTGCATAAATTTTCGCGCCGCGTGCCAGCGCATGATCCAATGATTCGATTACCAGGATGGCGGCTCCTTCGGCCACGACAAATCCATCCCGGTCGATGTCAAAGGGACGCGAGGCTTTTTCCGGGGCGTCATTGCGGCGAGAAATAGCCGTCATGTTATTGAAACTGGCAATCGTGATCGACTCCAGGGCCGCTTCCGAACTGCCAGCCAGGATCACCTCTGCCCGCCCGGTGCGGATGTGTTCGGCGGCTTCTCCGATGCAATTGTTGCCGGTCGCGCAGGCCGTCGAGATAGCGTAATTCGGCCCGCGCAAGCCAAAGTGCATCGAGATCTTGGCGGCGGCGGCATCCGGGAGCATCATCGGCACCAGGAGCGGACTCACCGCCCGCGCCCCACGCTGATAAAAGGTGCTGGTACTGTTGAAGATCGACGCGATACCGCCAATACCCGTACCAACAATCGCCCCGACCTGATATTCTTCGTCAGGGTGAAATCGAATATCGGCGTCTTCTACCGCCTGGATGGCGGCATAGAGTGCCATCTGCGTAAACCGATCCGTCCGCCGTGCTTCTCGCCGTCCGAATAATTTATCTGGATGAAAGTCTTTGACTTCACCCCCGAAGTGATTTTCCAGGCGCGATGTATCAAAACGGGCAATCGGCCCGATGCCCGTGATGCCGTCTGCGGCCTTGCGCCATGCTGTTTCCACCGTGTTACCGGTTGGGCAGGTGATGCCCATCCCCGTAATTACAACACGCCGACGTTTCAAATGGGTTCCTCCACGATGATGCAATCCTAACTTGGATTATAGACCGAATGCGTTCATAATCCACCCTATCATATCGTAATGAAAAGGGAACCCGATAGCATGATACTGATAACTGGTGCAACCGGGCATATCGGGCGGCACGTCATCGCCCGCTTGATGGACTTGAATCAGCCTCTGCGCGTTTTGATCTCCCAGGACGATTTATCGCGCATTAGCTGGGACCAACAGGCGGAACATGCGCCGGAAATCATCATCGGATCTTTGATGGACGACGAAGCCGTGTTCCAGGCCGTTAGCGGCGTGTATGTCATCCTCCATCTTGAAAACGCGATGTGGTGGGGCCGCCGCCGGGATCTAGAACGGGTGGAACTGGTCGGCTCGCGTAATTTGATCGCTTCGGCGCGGGCGGCTCGTGTCGGGCGGATCATTACGCTCAGTCATCTGGGGGCGTCGCCTTCATCGGGCTTTACTTTACTTCGCATTAAAGGTCAATTTGAGAGCCTGATCAAAGATAGCGGCCTGGCCTATACCATCATCAGGCCGGGTATTGTCTTCGGCCCGGAAGACGCTTTTGTGAACCACATTGCGATGGTCATGAGCGTGAATCCGTTTTTTTATTTACTCCCTGGTATTGGGGAGGTCGTCTTGCATCCCCTCCACATTCAAGATCTGGTGGAGGCTATCATCCGGTCGTTGAGCCAGTTGAACACTGTCGATGAGGTCATCGAAATCGGTGGGCCGGAATACATCACACTGGTTGATCTGCTTCAGACGGTCATGCGAGTCACTGGTATTGGCCGGTATATCGTCTCAGTACCGCCGTATGCCATCCGTTATCTCACACGGATTTTGAACATTGTCTTCCGCCGCACGTTGGTAACACAGCAATGGCTCGATTATTTGGCGTCGAATCGTACCGCGCCGCTGGGGAATACCTATCGCATCTTCGGGTTTCATCCGCGCCGGTTTGAGGATACGCTGATGACATACCTGCCACAGCGACGATTCTTCTGGCCGGCGGTGGCGCATGCGTTTAAGCGGCGTCCGCGTGGTATATAGAAAGGGATATAACATGGTTTTACAAGGAAAACATATCGCGTTTATAGGCGGTGGGGTGATGGGCGAAGCGATGATGAAGGGCTTGCTGTCACAAGCGTTAGTTGAACCCGCACAGATCATCGTGTCCGATCCGCATCAAGAGCGAGGCGACGAATTGATCGAAGCATATGGTCTGCGCTTTACGACCGACAACGCGGAGGCCGCATCCGGTGCTGATGTAGTCGTCTTATCGGTCAAACCGCAGGTGATGGGTGCGGTCTTGCCGGGGCTTCAGGGGTGTATTGCAGAGCCAGCCCTGGTTATCAGCATTGCGGCTGGTGTCAAGCTCCAGCGGATTATGGCGGGGTGTGGGGCGCGGGCAGTCGTCCGCGCCATGCCCAACACACCAGGGCAGGTAGGGGTCGGTATGACCGTGTGGACGAGTACCGCCGATGTCACCGATGCGCACCGCCAGCACGCCGAAATGGTACTTGGCGCATTGGGGGAAACCCTGCATGTGAATGATGAGCGTTTTATGGATATGGCGACCGCCCTAAATGGTAGCGGGCCGTCTTATGTGTTCTTGTTGATGGAAGCGATGATTGATGCCGGTGTGCATATGGGCTTTTCGCGTCAGGATTCTCAGAAGCTCGTCCAGCAGACTATTTTAGGATCGATTCGGTATGCAATAGCGGCGGGTGAGCATCCGGCGGAATTACGCAATCAAGTCACCAGCCCCGGTGGGACATCGGCGGCGGCCCTGTATCAACTGGAAAAAGGTGGGGTGCGGACGGTCATCAGCAAGGCGATCTGGGCCGCATATAATCGCTCGGTTGAACTCGGCCAGGGCGAGTGACGCGAGGACGTGGACATCGACCATCTGATCGGTTACAATACGGATACTATCATCAGTCTATTGTGACGAAATTCACTTTTATGAGAGTCGCATGAGTTTTAGGAGACTTCACTATGGCGGAAGCCACCGATAACATTTACCAGTCCATCATTGACCAGATCAACAGTTACGAATCAGATGTTCAGTCGGTAGAGGTTGGGTACGTCGCGGAAATCGGTGACGGTATCGCCCGTGTTGAAGGGCTGGATAATATTCGCTTTAGCGAATTGGTGCAATTTGCCAATGGTACCGCCGGGATCGCCTTCAACCTGGAAAAAGATAACGTCGGTGTCATCATCATGGGTGATTACGACGACATCAAAGAAGGTGCAGAGGTGCGTCCGCTTGGTCGTATCGCATCGGTGCCAGTCGGTGATGGGTTGGTCGGTCGCGTCGTGGACGCACTCGGTAACCCGCTGGACGGCAAAGGGCCGATTGAATTCAGCGAATATTATGACATTGAGCGCATCGCCCCCGGCGTGATGGCGCGTTCCAGCGTGAACCGCCCGGTGCAGACCGGTATTATGGCGATTGATGCGATGATCCCGATTGGCCGGGGCCAGCGTGAGCTAATCATCGGTGACCGGCAGACCGGCAAGACCACCATTGCCATCGACACCATCATCAACCAGAAGGGCCAGGGCATGAATTGCATTTACGTTGCCATCGGCAAACGTAAAGGTGAGGTCGCCCGCTTACAGGCTCTGCTGGAAGAATATGGCGCGATGGATTACACCACCATTGTCATGGCATCGGCTTCCGACGCGGCGGCGATGAACTACATCGCGCCGTATGCCGGTTGCGCTATCGGCGAGTGGTTCATGGAAAATGGCCGTGATGCGCTGGTGGTCTACGATGACCTTTCTAAGCATGCCTGGGCTTATCGCCAGGTCTCCTTGTTGATGCGTCGCCCGCCTGGACGTGAGGCTTACCCCGGTGACGTCTTCTACCTGCACAGCCGCTTGTTGGAGCGTGCCGCGCAGTTGAGCGAAGCCAACGGCGGCGGGAGCTTGACGGCCCTGCCAATCATCGAGACCTTGCTTGGCGACGTATCGGCCTTTGTGCCGACGAACGTGATTTCGATCACCGACGGTCAGATCTATCTCGAAAGTGATCTGTTCTACTCCGGCCAGCGTCCCGCGTTGAACGTGGGTGTCAGTGTAAGCCGGGTGGGTGGGACTGCCCAGACGAAGGCGATGAAGAAAGTGGCCGGTGGTATGCGGCTTGACCTGGCGCAGTATCGTTCATTGGCGGCTTTCGCGCAGTTTGGTTCCGACCTGGATAAGTCAACCCAACGGCAGTTGGATCAAGGCCAGCGGTTGACGGAATTGCTCAAGCAGAATCAGTACAGCCCGGTGTCATTGGCGGATCAAGTCGCGGTGATTTATGCCGGGACGAATGGTTATCTGGATGAAGTTGAAACGGATGACGTGAAGAACTGGCAGACCGAATTCTATCGTTTCTTCCGCACCCAGCACAGCGAACTGCGCGACAAATTACAGCAAGAAAAAGCCCTGAGCGATGAAATCCGTGAGGGACTGAGTAACGCCCTCGCCGCGTTTAACGAAAACTATCGATAAGATCGACATCAGGCAGGGGCTGTGACCATCGGGTGACAGCCCCTACTGTCGAACGGAAGGAGAAACGATGCCCAATTCACGCGATGTTAAGAATCGTATACGCAGTGTGAAGAACATCGGGCAGATTACACGGGCACTTGAGGCGGTCTCCGCTTCGCGCGTCCGCAAAGCCCAGGCGCGGGTGATGGCTAGCCGCGAATATGCTCACAAGGCGATGGAAATCCTGATGAACATCCAGGCGGCGGCGGTCGAGCCGGGGGCTTTGCACCCGCTCTTGCAAGAGCGCGAAGAGATCGAGACCGTCATGATTGTGCTGATTACTTCTGACCGGGGGCTGGCGGGAGCGTTCAACTCGAATATTATTCGGGTGGCGCAACGCTTTGCCGAACGGCAGGGAAAGCCGATTCAATGGGTGGCCGTCGGGCGTAAAGGCCGGGATGCGCTGATTCGTGCTGGTGAAAATGTCGTCGCAGAATTTACCGATATGCCAGATGAAATCACTATTCAAGACATTTCGCCTATCTCGGTACTGGCGAAAAACGCATTCCTCAGCGGGGATGTGGATGATGTGTTTATCGCTTATACCGATTTCGTCAACACGCTGACGCAACGCCCGACGCTTCTCGGTTGGTTGCCGATGGTGCCGCACGATGTCAGCCAATTTGAGCATGTCAAGAACTTTGCCGAAGTCTCGGACTCTGGATCGCAAGATTACGAGTTCGAACCCAGCCCAGAGGCGATTGTCGAGGAGATCGTACCGCGCTTTACCGACCTGATCCTGTATCAGACATTCCTGGAAAGTAAAGCCAGCGAGCATTCCGCCCGGATGATTTCCATGCGGAACGCCTCTGACAATGCCGATCAACTGGTGGATGACCTGACGCTGGTTTATAACAAAGCGCGTCAGGCCGCCATTACCAGCGAGATCCTGGATATTGTCGGCGGGGCGGAGGCACTCTCCGGCACGGTGGCGAAGAAGCAAAAGGACAAAAGCCGGGCCAACGGCCATGCGACCAACGGGCACCAGCCCGAAGTCTTGAGCGCGGCCAACGCGCACACCGATGATGACCTGACCAAGATTGAAGGCATTGGAAAGAAGATGGAAGCCGCGCTAAAAGATGCGGGGATCATCAGTTACGCGCAGTTAGCTGGTTCCAGCGAGGACGAATTGCGCCAGGCGATTGAAGACGCTGGCATGCGCTTTTCACCAAGCTTGACGACATGGGCCAAGCAGGCCAGTTATGCCGCCCGTGATGACTGGGATGGCTTAGACGCATATCAAGAACAACTCGTCGCTGGGCGCGAGGCCTAGCTGAATCAACCATAGGAAGGTGTAAACAATGGCTGAAATTAAAGGACATATTTCCCAGGTGTTGGGGAATGTTGTAGACGTAGAATTCCCCGGTGGCGACCTGCCGGAGATCTTCGAGGCGATCCGCGTGCCACTGGATAGTGATCAACCCGACCTGGTGCTGGAAGTGCAGATGCACCTGGGCGACAACGCGGTACGGACGGTGGCGATGGACACGACCGACGGTCTGCAAAGACAGGTGCCCGCTTATGCGACGGGGCGTCCGATCAGTGTGCCGGTCGGGGAGGCATCGTTAGGGCGCGTGTTTAACGTGTTGGGCCGCCCGATTGACGAAGGCGACGACATCCCTGATGACATCCCGCGCCGGGCCATCCACCAGCCTGCCCCCAGTTTTGAAGATCAAGCGACTAAGGTTGAGGTCTTCGAGACAGGGATGAAGGTGATTGACTTGATCGCCCCGATGACACGCGGCGGTAAGACCGGGATCTTCGGCGGGGCCGGCGTCGGCAAAACCGTGACGATCCAGGAGTTGATTAACTCCATCGCCACGCAACACGCCGGGCTTTCGGTGTTTGCTGGTGTGGGTGAGCGCACCCGCGAAGGAACCGACCTTTACTTCGAGATGGAAGAATCCGGCGTGTTGGATAAGCTGGCGATGGTCTTCGGCCAGATGAACGAGCCGCCCGGTGTGCGCCTGCGTGTGGCCCTCAGTGGGCTGGCGATGGCGGAATACTTCCGCGACCAGGGCAAGGACGTTCTGCTCTTTATCGACAACATCTTCCGTTATTCGCTGGCCGGGGCGGAGGTCTCCGCGTTGCTCGGTCGGATGCCTTCGGCGGTGGGTTATCAGCCGACACTGGCCGATGAGATGGGCCAGTTGCAGGAGCGCATCACATCCACGCGGAACGGCGCGATCACGTCGATGCAGGCCGTCTATGTGCCCGCCGATGACTATTCCGACCCGGCCCCGGTGGCTGTGTTTACCCACCTGGATGGGACAATCGCGCTGGAACGTAGCATCGCGGCGCGGGCCTTGTTCCCGGCGGTGGATCCGCTTAACAGCACCAGTAAGATCCTCGAACCGGCGATTGTGGGCGAAGAACACTACGACACAGCCCGTGAGGTTCAGCAGGTGCTCCAGCGGTATAAAGACTTACAAGATATTATCGCCATCCTCGGTGTGGACGAACTGAGCGCGGACGATAAGTTGCTGGTTTCACGGGCGCGTAAGATCGAGCAGTTCCTCAGCCAGCCAATGGTGGTTGCGGAGCAGTTCACCGGGCGCGAAGGTAAATACGTCAAGGTGAAGGACACCGTGCGGGGTTTCCGCATGATCCTCGATGGTGAGGTCGATCATATCCCGGAGCAGATGTTCTACATGGCCGGGCCGATGGAAGACGTCCTGGAGCGTTACGAGGAATCCGAAAAGGAAGAGGCATAAGATGCCCATCCACGTAGAGGTCGTCTCAAGAGAAGAAAAGCTCTTCGAAGAAACTGAGGCCGATGTCGTCCTGATCCCGGCGACGGAGGGCCAGATGGGGGTTTACCCCCGTCATGCGCCGACCGTCACCACGCTGGATTATGGCGAGGTCGTAATCCGTAAAGGGAACGCACAGGAGCGTTTCCTGGTGTTTGGTGGTGTGGTCGATGTGCGACCGGGTAAGGTCGTCGTGCTGGCAGAATTGGCCGAGTCGTCCTTTGCGATTGACATCGAAGAGGCGGAGGCCGCCCGCGCCCGTGCGGAGAAGCGGTTGGCGGAAGGCTTGCCGCCAGAAGAACAACGAGAAGCAACACTCCAACTTCGGCGGGCCAACCTGGAACTCAAGATGAGCCGCAAGATGAAAGATAGCACTTCGATCTTGCGAATTCTTGATGAGGACGATCAACCGGAAGACTAAGTGTGGCGTTGCTTTTCGTATAGCGCACATGGTATAAATGATCACCACGCCATCTCGGCGTGGTGTTTGTTATTGAGCGAAGAAAGAGCGATATGGCGTTGTTCAATAAGGCTCTCGGCATCGACCTGGGGACGGTCAACGTACTGATTTATGAGAACGGGCAGATCGTCCTGCAAGAGCCATCGCTGGTGGCTGTTGCAACCGAAGAAGATGATCGCGGGCGCATTAATGTAATGGAAATCGGCCAGCCGGCCCGCGAGATGATGGGGCGTGTATACGAAGAAGACATCCAAATCGTCCGGCCCCTTCAGAACGGCGTCATTGCGGATTACGAAGTGACAGAGTTCATGTTGCGTTACTTCATGGGCAAGGTCGCTGGCCGCTGGCGGTATTTTAAGCCGCGTGTGATGATCTCGGTACCGTTCGGTGTGACCAGTGTCGAAAAACGGGCGGTGCATGAGGCTGTTTTGGCGGCGGGTGCGCGGGAAGCCTTCTTGATCTGGGAGCCATTAGCGGCGGCCATCGGGGCGGGCTTGCCGGTTGCCACACCAGCGGGTGATATGATCGTCAATATCGGCGGCGGCATCACCGAGGCGGCTGTCATCAGCATGAACAACATCGTCCGGGCAGAAAGTGGGCGCGTGGGTGGCTTGCGGCTGGATGACGGCATCATCAGTTACATCCGGCGCAAGTATAATCTGGTGATCGGCCAACCGACCGCAGAGGCTATCAAGATACAGATCGGCGCGGCGGTTGACCAACCCGAAGAGATGTCGATGGAGATCCAGGGGCGGGATAACGTCAGCGGCTTACCGCGTACCGTCACATTGACGACTGGCGAAGTGGTCGAGGCACTTTCAGAACCGCTTAACTCAATCGTGGCGGTCGTCAAAAATGTCTTGAGTGATACACCGCCAGAATTGGCCTCTGATATTATCGACCGGGGGATTACCCTGACCGGGGGTGGGGCACTCTTACGGGGCATTGACGACTTCCTGACTCGTGAGACGGGGGTGCCAGTCTACCGGGCAGAAAATCCGCTGATTGCAGTGGCGAGTGGTGCCGGGCGGGCACTGGAAGACCCGGCAATTTTTCGTCGCATCAGCGGGGAGCGTTAATCGAGGTAATAGGTCATCCGTTGCAGATGCACGACGGGATCAATGTATTGCACATGTACATCTTCCGGCACATCCAGGTTAATGGGCGCGTAATTCAAGATTGCACGGATGCCAGCTTCTACCAACATATCCGCGACATCCTGTGCATATTCGGCTGGCACCGTAATCATGGCGATTTGAATCTTACGCTCGCGGATGGTCGTTTGTAGTTCGGCCATCGGTTGCACACGGATGGCCTCACCAGTGATCGTCCCGATTTTGTTGTTGCTGTTGTCAAACACGCAGGTGATATAAAATCCGCGATGCTGGAACCCGCGATAATTGGCGACAGCATGACCGAGATCCCCGGCCCCTACCAGCGCGACCGCCCATTCCCGGTGAACCTTCAAGACCTGGCGCAACTTCTCTTCCAGATACGCGATCTGGTACCCGGTGCCTTGTTTGCCGAAGCCGCCGAAGTGTGAGAGATCTTTGCGAATTTGTGCAGAGCTAATGCCCAGCCGCTTTCCCAGTTCATGGGATGATGTGACCTCATGACCTTCTTGTGTCAGTCGGTTTAAGGCTCGTAGATAGACCGGCAAGCGGCCAATAACAATGTCCGGTATGTTATTGGACGAGTTCGACGGCATGAAAGGTATCTCCTTACAAACTGTGGTGAGCACCTGTGCAGGATTGCACAATGAACGATAGGCCATCATAGCATCAATAGAGCTTAGATTCCAGTGGCCTTTATCTTGCTTAAGGTTGGGGTGTGGAATCTAAAAAGGCGCGGGGGGTGCTACCCGCGCCTATGACGATTAATCGTTGTCTTAGTCTGTGATCGGAATCAGGTTTAAGTTCGCATTGTCTTCGATGACCGCGAATTCTGCACTGACCCAGCCGATGGTGTTATCGTAGCGGATTTGCCACCAGGTCGCCCGCAGGTTACGCCCGATAATCTGAACTTCTACATTTTGCGGGACGATCAAGATGCGGTCAAAGCTGGTGCTAGGCCCTTGCCGCATGTTGACTTCGGTGCGTGTGTTCGCCACATAAGGTGTGGCCTGTGGCTCTGGCGTGGGTTGTGCCGCCTGGCCGGATGTAACCGGGACGTTTTGCAGGTTGCTTACATTGGCGAACGCGGCACTGATCCAACCAATTGTGTTGGCATCCAACCGGATTTGCACCCAACTGGAGTCGGCATTCTTGCCGATGACCGGGTAACTTTCGTTACGGCTGATCTTGGTGATGATGGTGCCTGCCGGTGCCTGGGGTGTAGCGCGGACGTTGAGCCGGAAGGCCGTCACCGTTGCGAACGAGCCGAAGGGTGACTCGGGTGCGGTGGGGGTGGCCTGCACCGGGATTATATCCAGCAGTTGGAATTCGATGAATGCGACTCCCTCTGCTTCGAAGTATTCTACTGTGAAGGTGTGATTGCCTGCTGTCGGTTGAATATCCGCCGTGTAAGTCTGGCCGCTGGCTAACTTGAATTGATCGATAATCACGATGCCATCCAGGTAGACGCGCACGCCGTCATCTGCCCGCACCCGTACTTGATATGGGCCACCATCCAGATTATAGGAGGCATTCCAACGGGCGGAAAAGTTATCATCGGGAATGCTTGCTAATGGTGACCCCGTAGTCCAATTGAAGTTCAAGCCTGAGTTGCTGACGATAGCTGTCGGGAATCCGGTCAGGTTCCGGTTACTGTAATATTGTCCCGTCCAGAATGCGGGCGGCATCAGGCTGAACTGACTGCTATCCGGGTTCGGGGATGGGGTGATCACCGGGTTTGGATTCGGGAAATTTGGTCCGCTGGCTCCGTCGGCTAGGGATTCGTAAGCGAAGTAGACGTAAGCCTCCTGATCGCGCTCGACATAATCAATTTGAATATGATAAATGCCACTGTTGGTCACGCTTACGTCACTGGTGATGAGATCGCCAGGGCGCGGGTTATCAAAGGTGTTGATGATCCGCTGGTTAAAATCAAGCGTCACACTGGCACCATCATCGGCCAGCAGGTAGAAGCGATACTCCCCTGCCGGGATGAAAACATCGGTGGAGATGCGAACGGTGAAGTCATCTGCCGGGAAGTTGTCGCCAGGGGCACCTGTTCCCCAGTTAAAATCGACTTGCTGGCGTACTTCGGTGAAATCTGCCTCACCGATAAAAAATGGATTGTCGAAGTATTCTGCTAGCCAGGTGGCATTTTGTGCATTCGCGACATTGACCTGTGGGGTGACGATGCCCACCGTCAGCACCAGACTTGCCATCAGGGCGATTAGTAGCCGTCTCATGGGCCACGCTCCTTTAATATGCATCCTATGAGGTTTAGATTTCAGCATAGTATAGGCGTGTAAATTTCATCTTAAAATGCTATGCTGTATACAGTTAGTTTACGTCATATGCTGGCAAGTTGCATGACGATTACACAACGCTTGAGAGAAGATAATCTACAATGGATGACGAATCGGTAAACGAACAGGCGATGAATGCAGTCCCACGCCAACGGGTCTTCGTCCTGCTGGATGGTGCGTTTGTGGTGCGCTGGCAAGAGACTCGCGTGCAAGAATTGCTCACCGGGCAATATCGGGGTTACGAAAAGCGTGATTTTGGTGCGCCTATCACAGATTATGAGTTGAACCAGCTACGCACGGCTGGCATTGTCGAAGCCTATAACGAGACTCAGGTCTGGTTGTGCCCACTCCCCCGGCATTATGAGATACAATATATGACCCTGTGGGAGCAACGCCGAACCCGGTCGTACTATCTGAATACGACCCGTCACCGGGACGAACGGGCTATGATCGAAGCCGCGTTGAAAGCCGTCGGGCTGGATCATGCCTTTTTGCCGCGCATCCGGGATGACTTCGTGATTCTGTGGCGGCATAAGGGTCTGTCTTTCCGTAAATTTGACGATGCGGAAAAGGCACGAGAAATGTTGCTGTTGCGCGACCCGGAGACATTTGGAGATACCGTCGTGGCGTTTATCGAAACCACGTTACGTGCGTAATGTTATGTTAAGGATATGGAATCGTGGGAAAAGAAGATCGTTTTAATCGTAAGTTACATCCGAGCTTGACGACCGTACATGATAGTATGTTGGACGGCCTGGGCCAGTTGGCCGATTACTTCGGCTTTAGCAAGGTGATGGGCCAGCTTTACGCCGCCCTGCTGTTGAGCCAGGAACCGCTTTCGCTGGATGATATGATGGATCGGTTGAGTATCTCAAAGGCCAGCGTGAGTATGAACATGCGCTCATTGGAGCATATGGGCATGGTGCGCCAGGTGTGGATGCGTGGTAAAAGTGGCCGCCGCAAGTATTATGAGGCGGAGACGGATTTCATCCAGATCATCACAAACATCCTGGCCGGGCGCGAAATGCGCGATGTAGACCGGGCGATCACTGTGATGGAAGAAAATACCGAACTACTACAAGCGAATAAAGATGATATGAGTGACGATGATCAAGCGGTGGCTGATCTTTATTTGGAGCGGATGCAAGATATGACCACTATGTTCCGGTTCGCGCAGATGATTATCTCCAATATTCTGGATCGTGTCGCCAATATGGATCTGGACGACATTGATGAGATTAAAATCGAATAGTACCACCCTTGCCTGTGGTATTTGTGTTGACTATAATGTCTAATTGCCGGGGGAGTGGCGGAATGGCAGACGCGCATGACTTAGGATCATGTCTCTTCGGAGGTGAGGGTTCAAGTCCCTCCTTCCCCAATTGCACGGGCGCAGACGCGCCCTTTTGTTTAATTACACAAGCGGCCCCGCGTCGCTATAAATTCTGATGAAAGATTTATAGCATCAGGTAGAACACTGATGTTATACTTGCATTGTATTAAAGGACAAGTCACTTGAACGTTCAGACCGAACACCTAGAAACCGATCATCGCGCCCGCATGACGGTGAAAATTGATGACCAACGGCTTGAAAAGGCCAAAAAACAGGCGGCCCGGAAGATCGCCAAACAGGTGAACATTCCGGGGTTTCGGCGTGGTAAGGCCCCTTACCGGGTCTTGATCCAAAATGGCCTGGGCCAACATATCCTTGAAGATGCGCTGGAAGAATTGAGCCAGGACATCTACCGCGAAATCATCCAGGACTCCGAGCTTGAACCATACGGGCCGGGTACGTTTGAAAACTTCGAGTATGAAGAAGAAGTTCCAACGTTTACCTATACGATACCGCTTCAACCGGAAGCGACCTTGGGTGATTATCGTTCGGTGCGGTTAGAATTCGAAGAACCAGAAGTGACCGACGAAGAGCTTGACCGGGCGATGAAACGTCTGCGGCAACAAGAGGCCCTGGTGGAAGAAAGCCAGCACCCGGTTAAGGTCGGTGATCGCGTCACGGTTGATCTGCATAGTACCTTCGCTGATGATCCGCCGGAGGATGTGGCGGAAGCAGAAAGCGATGAAGACGAAGCAGACGACGAAGAGAATGAACCGCCAATCAAAGGGGCGACCTTCATCCACGAAGAGGAGACAGCTTTTGACCTTGACCCAGATGATGAGCCAATCCTGCCGGGTTTCATCGAAAACTTGATTGGTGCAGAAGTCGATGAAGAACGCGACTTCCAGCTTACGGTGCCAGATGACCCGGATGATGATGAAGACTTTTATGCTGGTATTGAAGGGCGTTTGATCGATGTCAATGTGATTATCGAGAAGATCGAAACCGTGACACTGCCCGAACTCAACGACGACTTCGCCGCCCGCATTACCGAAAACGAAGAAGACGGGCCGTTGACCTTGTTAGAGTTGCGGGTGCGGATGCGTGAACAACTCTACGAGCGCAAGCTGGAAAACGCCAAGGATCAATACGCGAACGATGTTCTCAGCGAAATCGTTGAGATGTCGGAATTTGCCTTCCCGGAGGTCATGGTCGAAGAGCAGATCGACGCGATGCTAAAAGATTTTGACCAACGCCTGCGCCAGCAAGGGATGTCGCTCGAATCGTTCATGAGCCTGACCGGGCGCGATGAAGACGACCTGAAAGCCGACTATCGTGAGCCAGCCATCAACGGCATCAAGCGGACGCTGGTTATGCGGGAGGTCATCGAGACCGAAGGCTTGAGCGTGACCAATGACATGGTTGACGAGCGTATTGACAAGATGGTCGCCCAGTTCGGCGAACAAGCGGCTCAGATCCGGTCGATGTTTGATACGCCGCAAATGCGAACCAACATCATGAACGAGGCATTGCAAGATATGGTGACTGAGCGCATCATAGCCATTGCGCGGGGTGAGGAAATCCCGGAGCCAGGAGCAGATGAACCAACAGCAGATGATACGGCTGAGGTAGAATCAGACTCAGCAGACCCAGTGGAAGAACCTGTCGCCGCTACGGAGACCGAAGACACCGAAGACGACACTGAGGATGATACTGAGCCGGACTCGACGGCTCCAGAAGACGACAGCAAACCTGAGTAATTTACTGGAAAACGGACACAAGAAAGGAGAGAGGTATCCAGCCAGTGTAGCGGCCAGATACCGAGACAATATGGATTTTCGTAATGTAGTACCGATGGTTATTGAGCAGGGCAGTCGTGGCGAACGTGCATACGACATCTATTCACTTTTGTTAAAAGAACGAATTGTGTTTATGGGCATGGGTGTCAACGATCAGGTTGCGAACTTGATTGTGGCTCAGTTGCTCTTCCTCGACCGTGAAGACGCCGAGCGGACGATCCAGATGTACATCAATTCGCCGGGCGGGGTCATTTACTCCGGGCTGGCAATTTACGATACGATGCAGGCCATCAACCCGGATGTCAGCACGACCGCAGTCGGCATTACCGCCAGCTTTGGGACGGTTCTGCTGACGGCAGGCACCGAAGGCAAGCGGTACGCGCTCCCGAATGCGACCGTTCACATGCATCAACCGCTGGGCGGTGCCCAGGGGCAGGCGTCAGATATTGTCATCCAGGCGAATGAAGTTGTGCGCTTGAAGGAACTGCTCAACAATATCTTCGTCAAGCACACAGGTAAGGATTACGAGACTATCGAGCGTGATACAGATCGTGACGTCTATTTCAGCGCGAACCAGGCGGTGGAATATGGTTTGATCGACAACGTGCTCGACTTAACGCAAGAAGAAGGAGCATAGTTGTGACTTATATGCCAACCGGCGATCATCGCTGTTCGTTCTGTGGACGCCATCACGATGAGGTTGATCGTCTGATCGCAGGGCCGGATGGCGTGTTCATCTGCAATTATTGCGTTGAGCTTTGCTACAGTCTGCTCATTGATGAAGACATCGCGCGGAACGAGACAGATGACTTCCAGGTAACAAATCTGTTGGCTCCACGAGAAATCATGGCACACCTGGATCAATATGTGGTCGGCCAGGAACGCGCCAAACGGACACTCAGTGTCGCGGTCTATAATCACTATAAGCGTATCCAGATGGGCGCAGATGATAGCGACGAAGTAGAGCTGGAAAAAAGCAACATCCTGATGGTTGGCCCGACAGGCAGTGGTAAGACCTTGCTGGCACAGACCCTGGCGCGTGTGCTGGATGTGCCGTTTTGCATCGCTGATGCAACCGCGCTGACCGAAGCCGGTTATGTCGGTGAGGATGTGGAGAACATCCTGCTTCGTTTGATCCAGGCCGCTGATGGGGACATCAGCCGGGCAGAACGCGGGATCATCTACATTGATGAGATTGACAAGATCGCCCGCAAGAGCAATGACAATCCATCGATCACCCGCGATGTCAGCGGGGAAGGGGTACAGCAGGCATTGTTGAAGATTGTCGAGGGGACGGTTGCTAATGTGCCGCCCCAGGGCGGGCGCAAACACCCACATCAAGAGTTCTTGCAGATTGATACCAAGAACATCCTGATTATCTGTGGCGGGACGTTTGATGGCATTGATCGTCTCATTAGTAAGCGTATTGGGATGCAAGGGCAGATTGGCTTCGGCGCGAGCAGTAGCCGTGCTAACGTCGATCAGGCCCAGATCTTGCGGCAAGTAGGGCCGGAAGACCTGATGGGTCACGGTTTGATCCCGGAACTTGTAGGACGGTTGCCCGTTATCACCAGCATTGATCCGCTCGACCGGGAAGCATTGGTACGCATCCTGCTGGAACCGAAGAATTCGCTGGTCAAGCAATATAAGCATCTGCTGGCACTGGATAACGTCGAGCTAGAATTCGAACAGTCGGCCTTAGAAGCCGCCGCTGATCTCACGCTCAAACGTGAGACCGGGGCGCGTGGTCTGCGGTCGATCATCGAAGGCACCCTGACCAACGTCATGTTTGAAATCCCAGGCCGGGAGGACATTCGCCGTGTCGTGATCGACGGAGCGGCCATCCGGGGTGAGAGTTTGCCGCACATCTTCACTGAAAGTGATGACAAACTCGAATGGAGTGACGACGGCTCGGTTAATCCGGCGGCCTAAGCTCTACGAAATCAAAACAAAAACTTGATGGGTGATGCATAGCCATCACCCGTTTTGACTCGGTACAAAGACCACTTCGAACAAACGCGGCCAATATTTGCCGGTGATGTAGAATGTGTCACTTTCCGCGTTATAGGCGATGCCGTTTAGCACGTTCGCGCCGGTGCGTTCTTGCGGGGTCAACAAGCCGCTCGCGTCGATAACGGCGTCAATCACCCCGTTGCTCTTATCAAAGCGTACGATTTCATCTGTCTGCCATATATTGGCATAAATGTGGCCGCCCACGCATTCCAGCTCGTTCAGATTAGACCGAAACAAACCATCCTGGCTGACGAAATAGCTCCACCGTATTTCGAACGTCTGCGGATCGCGCACGGTGACCTGTGCGCTACCATCCGTCATGTAAAGATGGGTGCCGTCGTAACATAACCCCCATCCCTGGCCGGAATATGTAAATAAGTCGATCTGTTCGAAGGTCTCGCGATCATAGACGAAGGCCAGGCCGGCCTGCCATGTCAATTGAATCAGGCGGTCATCGACGAGGGCCAAGCCCTCACTGAAGTGGCTATCGTCCAGGTCGATGCGTTGGCGTACCTCCCCGCTGGCTGGGTCAACCCGGCGCAGGGACGACTCCCCATATTGCCCGGTGCTCTCGTAGAACTCCCCCTCATAGAGGAGCAACCCCTGGGTAAACGCGCTGGTATCGTGCGGGAAATCCGCGATGATCTGCGGTTCTAATGTCACCAGGGGTTGATCTGTCTGAAACTCGATGCCGGTAAAGCTGGTTTCGTAAGTCACGGGATCTTTGAAGGTGTTTAGCAAGAACGCGGTGATAAAGTGATTGCTCAGGTCATGGGCGCGGTTCATATCCCACACCGGGTCCGAGCAACTTTCGAAGAACCCCAGGTCAATCGCCAGGTCGAAGCAGTCATCGACGAAAAGATAATGGCCGCCATTGGCAAAGCTGACCAATGATTTCGGCCCCGGCCAATCCGCATAAGTCTGGAAGGCATCGCGTTCTGCCGGTGTGATGTCGTCACTCGTGCCGACCAGAATCAACGCCGGTATGTCTGGGGCGGCACTCTCGTTGATAATCGGACTGTTCCAGGGTGCCATCGCGATGACGGCATCAACCCGTTGATCGCGGTTCGGCCCCCAATCACCTGATGGCACCGCATCCAACCCGTAGGCCTGGGCGACTTGCTCGGCTTGGTCTTGTAAGAAGCAGGCGGTAGAAGTTTGATCTGGGTCACGGTCATCTCGTTCTGAGCAAAAAGCATTCAGTTGGTCAATGTTCAGCGGTGCACCGGCCACCTGGAGCGCGGTGTAACCGCCGAAGGAATGCCCACTGACAGCGACTCGATCCATGTCGATCACGCTTGCCAGGGGATCTTCTGATGTGCTAAGTGCTTCCAGGTAATCTAATTGTGTAGTGACATCCAGCGGACGGTCGATAAAGCTGGTACTCAAATTTGCTGAGAATTCGTCCGCCTGGAGGCTATCGAAGATGGTATTGTTGGGGTGGTCTGCGGCGATGACGACGAAGCCATAGGATGCCAGATGCTCCACCAGCCACAGACTTTGAAAGCGGAAACCGCCCGACCCATGCGAAAATACGATTACCGGGTAAGGGCCATCATCGGCCAGGGGTGGGGCGTCTCGCGTTGCGTTGCCGTCCAGTTGGAACAGCGATGCGCGGTAAACTGGTGAGGTCGCATCCCCTGGCTCTGCCGCTGGATACCAGATGCTAACGGTCAATGGGCGTGTCGCGTCTTCGATGGTGGCATCACGCACACCGACGAGATACGGGCCTGGTTCAGCGTAGGTGGGGGCGTCCGGGCGTTGCGCGTTCAGGCCGCCTAACGGCAGAATCAACATCAACAGACTAACGATCCAAAAACGATACATAAGCTCTCAAATCCTTTTGTTAGCGTGCTTGCTCTGGGATGATGACATCGGTGTAATCTTGTACGCGGTCTTTCAACTCTTTGACGTCCATCAAGGTTGCGCTGTCGGCGGTGCTGGCCCAATTACTCGGTAAGACCCACCGAGGCCGCATGAGTTTAATGACATGGACGGCATCTTCGATGTTCAAGGTGTCGTTGCCGTCGAGCGGCAGAATAGCAATATCCGGGCGGATTTTCTCCATCTCCGGGATGATGCCAGTATCCCCAGCATAATATATGTCATAGAGGTTAACGGAAATGATGAATCCCAGTCCGTTGGCTTCTGGGGGGTGTTGGATGCTACCCGGTGTATAGGCTGGCACAGCTTTGATGTTGGCTTTATCAACGGTCATGCTCTGCCAGGGCCGCAGGAGGGTGGCTCCATCGACTTGATCGACGATGGACGGATTGCCGATAATGATTGTATCTGGGCCGCGTAATTTGGTAATATCAGCCATAGAAAAGTGATCGTAGTGATCGTGGCTGATAAGAATCACATCGGCATGAAAGACTGTGCGCGTTACGCGCCAGGGGTCGATATAGATGAGGGGCGGGCCTTCGATAACATAACTTCCGTGCCCAAGCCATTTGATCTGGTCTAACATAAGTCCTCGTATGTGTGTAAACTGCGTTTTTTGAGTATAATACACCTACGAAGCCCGGTTATCGAGGAGACGATTCAATGGGGAAAAAAATCTGGCACATCATCTCGCTGGCCGCTTTGCTGGTCGTCGCGACGACAGGTTGCTTACGGTCAGCCAGTGGTGACCCTGGCGAACTGCCGGAAGGGTTGGCGCGGAGTACGAACACACCAGAATCAACATTAACATTTACGCCAGGGCCGACCGCGACGCCGATTGTAGTCGTCACAGAAGTCGCCGTTGAGGTCACGTCGATTGTCGAAGTCACCTCGACGCCAGGGCCGACCGATACCCCCGGCCCGCCGACCGATACCCCCGGCCCGCCGACCAATACCCCCACACTGACACCGACGCCGACTAGCACTGTATTCGACACGACTGACAGTGTGGACGCTAGCGCGGTGACGCCAACGGTGGCGGTTGTGGCGGATGCCCAGGCCGCCCCCGAAGATGAAGGTATCATCGTGGAAGAGCAACAGGTGCCGACGGCCACGCTCGATCCGCTTTTTGCCCAGGCGACCCAGTTTGTCATTGAGGCGACCCAGGAAGCGGCCAATTTGACGGCGACGGCTGAAGGGCCGGCTCAGGCTCAACCGACATTTACACCACAACCGCAGGCGACGGCTACCCCGGCGGGACCAGTGGCGACCGCCGTCCCGACCCAGGGGCCGACAGCCCAACCAACTGCGCCCGGCGCGGTGACCGGCGGGTCGGATTGCTTCCATGAAGTTGTGGCTGGTGAGAATCTGTTCCGGTTGTCGATCCGGTACGGCCTGGACGTCAGCACGCTGGCAAGTGCGAATAACATCTCCAACATTCAGTTGATCGTGGTTGGGGATACGCTCCGTATTCCGGGTTGTGGCACGACGGGGGTACGTCCGCCGGCGACCTCAGTGCCAGCCGGTGGCGGAGATTTCGCCGGCACGAATCAAGTTGGTGGCACCACCGGCGGCGCGACCGCTGGCGGCCAGACTTACACCGTCCAGCAGGGTGATACGTTGTTTGAAATCTCACTGCGGTTCGGTGTTCCGGTCAATAGCATCGTGGCGTCCAATCCGTCGATTTCGGATCCGAACTTCATCGTGATGACTGAAGAAATCGTCATCCCGAATTCGTAGTCTGATGACTGAGACGATTGAACGGCGGGAACGGATCTATGACGGTCGGTTGATCGACCTGGACTTATACGACGTGCGGCTCCCGGATGGTGAAGCCGCCCGTCGTGAGATCATCCAGCATCCGGGCGCGGTGGGGATCATCGCGCTGGATGACAGCGGGCGTGTGGTGCTAGTGCGGCAATATCGGGCCGCCGCCCGCCAATTCTTGCTTGAGATCCCCGCCGGGACGCTCGAACCGGATGAGCCACCGCTCACCTGTGCGGCGCGGGAATTGCAAGAAGAAGCCGGTTACAAGCCGGGCAAGCTGGAGCCAATCGGCGGGTTATATGTTGCGCCAGGTTACACCACCGAATATATCCATCTGTTCTTGGCAACGGCCTTACAACCTTCGACCTTGCCGGGCGATGCTGACGAATTCATTGAGGTTGTCCATCTGCCATTGGCCGATGCCCTGAGCCAGATCGAAGACGGCTCTATCCAGGATGGTAAAACGATTAGTGGTCTATTGCGTGTCGCCCGTCAACGCGGCGTTTGAGGCTTGTTCGGCCAGACGCCGATTGCTATAATCACCGTCTACAGTGTACGAGGTTTGATGCGCCACAGGTATCTTTCTGGGCGTATTTTTTTGAAAGGACAATAGATCATGAGCCAGGAACTCGTGAAAGCCTTCGAAGCCGAAGATCGAGGCTTTCCAGAGATTGAAACCGGCGATACCGTCCGGGTCCACGTTCGCATCGTCGAAGGAAGTAAAGAGCGCATCCAGGTGTTCCAGGGTGTGGTGATCCGCAAACGCCGGGGCGGGAACGAAGCAAATTTCACCGTCCGCCGGATCGCTAGTCATGGTATCGGGGTGGAGCGGACGTTCTTGCTGAAAAGCCCGCGTATTGAGAAGATCGAGATCACCCGTCGGGCAAAGGTACGCCGCGCCCAACTGTATTACCTGCGTGAGCGTCGTGGGAAGTCGGCCCGCTTGAAGGAGCGGAGACGTTAACCAGTGGCACCCCTGATCGGCATTACCAGTGCCGTATATTATGACAAGAACAACTGGAAATTCCTCCGGGCGTATGCGCTAAACGTCAAAGCGATTGAGCGAGTCGGGGGAATTCCCGTTATCATCCCCTGCACGCTGAATGATGACACACTCCGCCAGCTCTACGAGCGTTTAGACGGCATCTTGTTGCCAGGTGGTGGGGATGTTGACCCGGCATTTTATCAAGCTGAACCCCAGGCTACCCTGTTGAAGATGATCGACCGTGAGCGTGACGCGGTTGAAATCAAGATCTCACGCTGGGCGGTTGCAGATCAACGGCCTGTACTGGGCATCTGCCGGGGGCATCAGGTGTTTAATGTCGCGATGGGTGGCACACTCATACAGGATATTCCTGCGTTCGTAGGCCATGACCTGCGGCACGACATCAGCGATGGCATGCCCCGTAACACCCGTCTGCATGATGTGACGATCAACCCTGAGAGCAGATTGGCGAACATTCTCAACGGCACCCACTTTGATGTCAACAGTATCCACCATCAATCCATCGAGCGGTTGGCTCCCGGCTTGACGGCTACAGCCTATGCGACCGACGGCGTCATCGAAGCGACCGAGATCGAGTCGCATCCATTCGCGCTCACCGTGCAATGGCACCCGGAAGACATGGTTGATGATGACGAGACAATGGTGAGCCTGTTCAGTGCATTTGTGAATGCCGCTCAAGGCCAGGGGTAAACATGATCGGTGTGTTGGATTCCGGCGTCGGCGGGTTGTCCGTCCTGCGGGAGATCCACCGGCTATTACCGCAGAACAGCACCTTATATTTTGCAGATCAAGCTCACGCGCCCTATGGGCCGCGCCCCCACGATGAAATCCACCAGTATGTAAGCCGGGCCGTCCGGTATTTGCTCGATAACGGTGCGACGGTGATCGTGTTGGCTTGCCATGCCGCCAGTGCCGCCAGCCTGCACACGCTCCGTGAAGATTATCCCCAGGTGCCATTTATCGGCATCGAACCGGCTGTGAAGCCGGCTGTAGCGCATTCACAACAGCGGGTGATCGGTGTGTTGACCACCCAGGCGACAGCGGATGGACGACTTTATCAGCGTGTATTGGCGCGTTTCGCCGCCGGGGTGACGGTCATCACGCAGATTGCGCCTGAATTGGTGCTGGCGGTCGAGCAGGGCGGCGGTGAGGTGTCGCATCTGCTAGAGCATTACCTTCTGCCGTTGGTTACAGCTGGGGCGGATGAGATCGTACTGGCTTGTACGCACTTTCCCTTTCTCCATGCGGAAATCCGCGCCATCGTCGGGGATGACGTCGCCATTGTTGACCCTGGCCCGGCAGTTGCCCGGCAGGTGGCACGGGTGATCCCGGCCAGTGGATCGGCTGATTCACCTGTGCATCGCTATGTGACGAGTGGTGACCCGGCCCGTATGCAGGTCGTGGCGCAGATGTTACTCGGTTACCCGGTGATCGTTTATGCCTGTTGATGGCATCAACCGTTACAACGAATCGACGTTACATCAACAACTGAAACGCTGGGTTGCCCCGCCGGGCAGTTTGTTCGAAGTCGCGGTCGATGGCTTCGTGATCGACGTAGTGACTGATGACCAGCGGTTGATCGAAGTTCAGACGGCTAGTTTCGGGCATATGCGGCGCAAGCTGGCCGCCCTGCTGGACGACCATCCGATGACTATCGTCTACCCGGTTGCGGAGAAACGATGGCTCGTCAAGCTCACGGCGGAAGGCGAACACATCGAACGGCGTAAGTCTCCCCGGCGCGGGCATATGGCTCATCTTTTTTCAGAGTTGGTGTATTTGCCAGATACGTTGACTCACCCGAATCTGTCGCTGATGGTGGTCATGATCCATGATGAGGAGATCCGGGTGGATGATGGCAAGGGGAGTTGGCGGCGTAAACGGATGAGCATTCGAGACCGGCATCTGCTGGAGGTCATCGCTACCCAGACCTTTGCTACCCCGGCTGACTTACTACAACTACTCCCGCCGGATCTGCCGCCCGCATTTACGACGGCAGACCTCGCGGCGGGATTGAAACAACCGCGCCGGATCGCCCAGCGGATGGCCTATTGCCTGCACCGGCTAGAACTCATCCAACGGCAGGGTAAAAAAGGCCGGGCGTACCTCTACGCGCTCTCCTCTTGAGTCGTCTCAGGCGTGGCCTCATCGGGCCGGCGCATAGCGGTGTTCCGTTGCATGTCATCAGTGCGCCCGATGGCTTCGTTAGCGGCGGTGCCTTCAAAGCTGAGAATGCGCTTGGCGTCCTCTGGCGTGGTGATCGGAAGCAAGATGTTAAACGTTGACCCTGGGCAATGTTCGACATCATGGCCGCTACTTTCCGCCCAGATCTTGCCGCCGTGTCCTTCGATGACGCCGCGTGCGATGGTCAAGCCCAGGCCCGGCCCGGCCCCCAGGAATTTATAAGCTCCGGTCGAGTGTAAGGATGGATCATAAGCCCGGAAGAACTTCTTAAAGATCATCTCCAGGTTGCCCCGGTCAATCCCAACGCCGGTATCTGTCAATTGAATCAGGATGTGATCGACGTCGCCTTCTGCCTGGGCTTCCTGCACCGTCGCGCTGATTTCGATCTTGCCGCCGTCGGGCGTGAACTTGATCGCGTTGACGATGACATTGCGGAAGGCTTGCACCAGCCGTTGTAAATCCGCCTGGATCGACGGTAGGCCGCGCAAACCACGCGCCGCCAGGGTGAGCTTGCGCTGACGGATGGCATCGGTCAGCGGTTCAATCGCCATCCGCACCAGGCTTTCCACCGAAGATTGCGCGAATCGGAGATCCATCGCGTCAACGTCAAGCTGGCTGACGTCAAGCATCGCGGAGATCAACTCCTCCACCCGTTCGGTTGCCTTGCGTAAGTTACCGATCAGATTGTTGGTCTGGTCTTTATCGAGCATCCCTTGTTCGTTGAGCGCATCCAGGATGTCGGTATAACCGCGAATCTGGGCCAGGGGGGTGCGTAGCTCATGGCTGGCGATAGTTACAAAGTCTGATTTCACCGAGTCCATCTTGCTGAGCTGGTCATTGGTGGCTTTTAGCTTGTCGTTCAGTGTCCGCATGTTCTTGTTCAGATGTTGCAGGTCTTCCACCAAGCGGGCATTGCGGAGTGCGACCCCGGTTTGTTGGGCCAGGGTTTCCAGCAGTTCCAGGTCACGCGGGTAGTAAGCAGAGTCATTCTGCTTGGTGCCTACAGCTAAAATGCCAATCAACGTGTAATCCAGCGTGATGGGGGCATAGGCACTCATGCTCAACCGCCGGAAGAAGTCGCGCTCATTCTCGTCGATCTGCTCGAACCGGGGATCGAATTCGATGTCAAATTGTGAGAGGGCCTGACGCTCTTTTGCCATGTACTTGTACAAGATCCCGCTGACCTGAAGGTGACCGGTCATGCGATCAGTAGGCGCGTTCGGATGCATGACAAGCAGGCTGATGCTCTCATCCGATGTCTTGTTGAGAAGCACAATCGCGCTATCACGGATTTCTAATAATTCGTTCAGCGTGGCCGTGGCGGAGGGAATCAACATCTCTAGCTCGATGACTTCTGCGATAAGCTGGCTGTATTCGCGTGTGATCTGAGCAGTGTTGGCCGAGCGTTGGTGTGTTAGCCGGCTGATGATGAGGTCGGTCAGTTGCCGTAGCGGGATATAAAGTACGGCGATGAAAAAGCCTAATATCCCGACGCTGACGATGCGCTCCAGGTTGTCTTCCGTTTCGATCTCGGTAGCGGTGAGCATTACCAGTGTCGCCAGGATCGCCCCGGTGATGATAAACAATGAGATGCGTACAGTCTGCAAGATCGACCGCCAGACATCAAAGAGGTGATGGTGCCCTTGCGCATAAACCGTTCCGATCACAGTCAGCGCGATTAACGGCATCGCGATGACGACGACTTCGGTCGTGCCGCTGGCGGTGACGAAAACACCGAACAGCATCAGGCTAGCGGTCACCCACCAGTACAGGGTGCGGTTGGCGATCTCTGGAATGCGAGAACGATAAAAGACCCACAGCGTGTAGACTAACAGGACAAAGCTCGACACCAGGAAGCCGATACTGGTGATGACGATGGAGGCATCTAACGTATTAAATGCATCAATCATCCACTGAGAGCGACCCACCAGCGGCGGAGAACTGACCGCCCCACTGATGAGCAGACCGATAGCCCATAGCGCATGGGCACCCAGCCACAACCGAAGCCGCCACCGGCGTTTATCCGGCGCGGTGATGTCTTCGATAATCAGGCCACCATACGCCGCGATCAAGCCGATGAAAGACAAAATGGTAAAAAAGCCGCGATTGAGGGTGTCAGTTGGTTGTTGCGCCGGGTCGATAAAGTACACGGCACAACCCAGCGCGGTGGTCAGGGCGATTGCCACTAACCACACCAACCGTCGCCCGCGTATCTTCAACTGGGTGTGGGCGAAGACAATGCTAAATATGCAGATCGCAATGACGCCGACTGTGACAAGGTTTAAGAGTGCAGTCATTCGCAAGTACCTTGATTATTTCAGGATGTAGTGTGTGCCTTTTTTCGAGCCAATCTTGACCAGAATATTCTTCTCGACCATGTCAACCAGGTCAAGGCGCAAGGTCTCCGCAGAGACACTCTGGCATAATTGGCGGTACTCGCGATTCGTGATCGAACCGTTTTCCCGAATATATTGTAACGCACGCGCCTGCCGGTGATTGGTGTTTCGTGTCCATTCTGGCGGCTTTTGCTTTTCGCGGGCGTTAAACAGTGTAACCGCAAAGCTATACGGGCGGGCGTCAAAGGTCGGTGCCTGGTGCCCGGCCTGCTTCATCACTTCGATCATGCGGTCGATGCCAAGACCGAGTTCTTCAATGTACCCCCATTGGAACAACCCATTGACGATACGCGGATTGCGGCTGAAGTGTTCGTCCTTGATGTTTTCCACCGTGATAAACCCTGGCAGACCACCGGGCGAAATTACCTCCAGGCGATCACTATACATACGGATTTCAATCCGTCGGCCTTTTAGGCGATAATCGCGATGACAGATGGCATTGACGATGGCTTCGCGCACAGCAAATTGCGGGTACTCTAACTTTTCTTCGCGCTCTAACCCTTTGACGACCGCACTAACAGCCATCTCACTCCAGATCAAGTTCCACGCGCTTTCGATCAACCGGGGTAGGGGGCCGGTCAGTTCTTCGCGCCGGGTGTACCCGGCCAGCCCGCTTTCCCCGCGTGGGGTCTTGCCGACGAATTTGGCAAAGACGACGCTGGATTGTGGAATCCATTGTTGTGGATACTCACAAAACAGCAACACCCCACTGATCGTCGGTTGGCCCTCTGCATCGACCGCACCGATCTCGCGTAGCAGTTCTTCCAGTTTACCATTATACGGGCGTTTGGTGCGTTCTGCTCGTTTTTTAAGATATTCGTCGATCATCTGCTGGCTGAAGACATCGCGTGTCAGGCCGGGCACGGTCTCTGCTTCGAAGTCTCCGGTGGTTTTGGTGCTTGCCAAGCGCAAGATCTCTTGCCCGCCAAGTGGACGGTTTTTCGTGCCACTGCGGATCAACACCCGGCCATCGCTTAGCGCATGTAACTCGATGCTTCGTGGTACCCGGATGCTGTAGATGTTGTCGGTCTGCTGGGCTATGGGGGACGTGGTCGTCTCTGCTTTACCATTTTCGTGGGATGATTTTGCGGCTGGCTCTGGCGCATCCTCATCATCGACTTTCAGGTCGAGCTTTTTGGGTTGGGGCTTGGCGTCGTCGTCCGGGGCTTTATCGTCTTCTTTCGCGGGTTGAGCGTCGGCAGTCTCATCGGGTTCTTTTTCGATGTCCAACGCTTCCCAATTGCCGACGACAACCGTCGGATTGCACAATTCTTCGGCTTCACGCAGGGCACGCTCTAATGACTCGACCGCGACTTTGTTTTCCGCCACTTTGCCATCTTTGGTCATGCCAATGACGATAGTACCGCCTTCTGTGTTGGCGAACGCGACCAATGTTTCTGCGATGCGCTTGGCATCGGCTCTGTCGATGAACGCCAGCCGGGGACCCTGGCCGGATTTTACGAAATCTGGATACACCATGATTTGAATTTACTCATGCTTTTCCGGTAGAATCACATTTTAACATACTATCGTGATGATCCGCATGAAACTGTTAGTTATTCTAACCCTATTTTTTATCAGTTTGGCCTTTTTGATCCGGACGGTGATGGTGTTGCTGGGCATCCTCAAAGGCCCATTGTTAGAGACCTTTCAGCTATATGGTACGCGGGAGGACCCGGACTATTATCCGTACACCGCGATCTTGTTCTGGATGGCGACACTATTTTTCGCGGCGGGGACGTTACTCTTTGGCTTTAGCCGGCCTTTCATCGCGACCGATGTTATCGCTCTGTTGTTGTGGTTTCTATCGTTTTTAACGTGGCGTTTTAAGCCGTCGTTAGAGCGTGTATTGCGATATCTACCCACGTTACCACGCTGGTATGTGCGGCTCAAGCAGAAGACCGGGCGAGTGGAACGGCGACGCATCGCGTACATGTGGTTGCATTTGCCCCAGCGCACCCGTTTGATCTACAACACCAGTGATCGGTTTTTCTTCCGGTGGGCTGAACTGGTGATTTTAGCGACGGTGAACGACGTTTAATGATCCTGGTTGGGGCGCACGACTAGCATGTAAACACCGAGCATGGCGGCGATGACTGCCGGGGGGATGCATATGGCGGCGAACAAACGCGGGAAGTCGCTCAAACCGCTGAATGCATTCCAGATCAAAACGAACAACCCAATACCGACCCCGGCCAGGATTAAACCGGCCAGACCAGCACGCATCAGTTGTTTTCCTTCGATTGGCGGTTGGGTCATGTCGGTTTCTCCGTCTTATGAAAAAGCCCCGTCACGATGACGAGGCTCTGTTGCTGGGAGACCAGGATTCGAACCTAGATCGACGGGGCCAGAACCCGCTGTTTTGCCATTAAACTATCTCCCAATGTGCCGCCTAAGATACAGCCATTGTCAGGTGATGTCAAGGGGGCGATGCGGTGTTAAGTTAAGCCTTGAGCCGGTCAATGCCCAGGCGGATGCGCCGCAGGCTTTCCTCTTTGCCGACGATTTCCATCGACTCGAAGGTCGGCGGGGAGATCCGTTGGCCGGTGACCGCTACCCGCAACCCCCCGAAGACCTGACCGTTTTTCAGTCCCAGTTCTTTAACCAGCACTTTGGACTTCTCATACAGGTTCGTATGCTCCCAGTTGGCGGTGTTTTCCAGCATGGCATAGGCCGCTTCCAGCATATCGACCATACCTTCGGCGTCCATCTTCTTCTGGATGAGATCGTCTTTACTGGGTGGTTGGAATTCTTCCGCGAAGAAGAACCCCGCCAGGTCTACCGCGTCATTGAGTGTCTTGATGCGCGTCTGGATGATCGGTGCGACTTGGCGCAGGGTTGCGTCATCTACCGTGTAACCGGCGGCTTCTAACGGTTGGCGGATCTTATCGGCCAGTTCGTCGGCGGTCAGATGCTCCCGGATGTAAACACCGTTAATCCATTCCAGCTTTTCGATGGGGTAGGCACTGTTAGCCGGGTTGACGCGCTCGAAGGTGAAGCGTTCGATGGCTTCATCGACGCTAAAAATCTCACGCTCATCGCCGAAGCTCCAACCGATGTTCGTCAGGAAGTTGATGACCGCTTCCGGCAGATAACCGGCATCCCGGAACTCTTTCACCAGTACCAGCACTTGCTTGCCGGATTCGCTATAGCCAGCGTGACGCTTACTCAGCTTGCCTTTGCCATTGGGGTTGAGCAAAACTGGCAGATGCGCAAAGACCGGCATCTGCCAGCCGAACGCCTGCCATAAGTGCGCGTGGATCGGGAATGACGGGATCCACTCGTTGGAGCGGGTGACGTGGGTGATTTCCATGTCATGGTCATCCACCACGACCGCCAGATGATAGGTCGGGAAGCCGTCGGACTTCAGCAGGACAATATCTTGTAGTGTGCTGTTGTCGAACTCGATCTTACCTTGTACCGAGTCCTCGACTGTCAGCTTGCCATCCAGTGGTGTTTTGAAGCGGATGACGTAATCTCGGCCTTCGTCGATATATTGTTGCTCTTGTTCCGGTGTCAGGTCACGATGACGGCGATCATACCCTGGGGGTAAGCCTTGTTTCTGGCGTTGTTGGTTGATCTGTGCCAGTTCTTCTGGCGTATCATAGGCCCGGTAGGCTTTCCCTTGTTCGACCAGCCAATTGGCCCATTGCTGATAATTTTCCAGCCGTTTTGATTGGTGATAGGGTGCGTGCGGGCCGCCCTTCTGTGGGCCTTCATCGAAGTCGATGCCGAGCCAATCGAACATCTCGATGAACTCACTTTCAGCTTCTTCCACGTACCGTTTCTGGTCGGTGTCTTCGATGCGTAAGATGAACTGCCCGTCATGATGCCGGGCGAATAACCAGCCGAATAGGGCGGTGCGGGCACTACCAATGTGAAGCGGCCCAGTCGGGCTGGGAGCAAATCGTGTTCTTACTGTCAAGAGATTTACCTCTACAATCTGTCGTTTTTTCGATTAAGCGGTGCGCCGCCGCCGGATGATGACACTTTGCGCTAACCCGATCCCGGCTAATGTCGCCAGGAGCGATGTCCCCCCGGAACTGATGAACGGCAACGTCAGGCCGGTAACGGGCAATAAGCCCAGGTTCATGCCGATGGAGACGAAGGTCTGGAAGAAAATCATAGATGCCACCCCATAGCAGATCATACTGCCCAGGGCATCCGCCGCCATCCGTGCGCCGCGTAGCAGACGCATGATGACAAAGCCAATGGCCGTCATCACCACGATGCCACCCACGAAGCCGAATTCCTCCGCGATGACGCTAAAGATAAAGTCGGTATGGCGCACCCGTAGGAAGCGTAACTGAGATTGGGTGCCGTTCATATAGCCTTTACCAAGCAACCCGCCGGAGCCAATGCTGATGGCCGCCTGCCGGTAATTGTATTCGGTGCCGGTGCGCGTTTCGAGGTCGTCTTCCCCCGTGTTCTGGCTGACGGCGATAAAGGTGGTAAAGCGTTCCCGTTGGTACGGCTCCATCAGGTTCCAGAAGATTGGAAACAGCAGGATTCCTGCCATGATGAACATCATAATGTGCTTAAAGCGCAGGCCCGCCGCCCAGATCAATGTGAACCACAGCACGACGAAAACAATCGTCGTACCCAGGTCGGGCTGAAGAAAGATCAGCAAGACGGGCACCCCCAGGTGAAGGCCGGAGGCGATCACCGGGCGTAGGCTGTTCATCTTCTGGTAACGGGTGGAAAGAAACTGACCTAGCGTAATGATGATAATGATCTTACCGATTTCCGATGGTTGGATCAGGATTCCCAGGTTAATCCAACGTCGCGCCCCGCCGTCGCCTTCCTGCCCGAACAACAACACCATCACCAGCAAGATGATCAAGGCGATATAAAGCCAGAAGCTCAACGAACCTAACAGCCGATAATCCATCAGCGTGAGCATGAACATCAAGACTGTGCCATAGAGGGCATATTGAATCTGATTCGGTACCCGGCTGATGAGTTCTGTCGCAACCGCGCCATTAGTCGCGCTGGCGATCATCATCACGCCGAAGACTACCAGGCCGAACGACACGATCAGCAAACTATAATCGTAATTGCGCCACAGGTTACGGTCACTGCGAACCTGAGACGGATAGGTATTCCGGCTAGAGGAATACGTGCTTCGGGTGTTGGTCAGGCTCATGCCAATAAAGATCCAAACAGGTGCAAAACAACATCAATTATAACCAAAGGGCTGGCATGGGTGAAGATGAAAGATCTATTCGATTGGTTGGTCGTCATCCGGGCTGGGGAGATCGTCGTTTTCGTCGGTTGAATCCGACGCATGGCTGACGGAAAAGGGGATCTCTGCGACGATCATACTGGTGTTACGGTCGTCCTGTTGTAACGCAATGGCGACTTCTTCCGCCGCGATTTCAACATATTTTGAGATCACTTCCAGGATTTCTTGCTTCATAGCCTGGAGTTGTTCGGGTGGCAGGTTGATGCGATCATGGACGAGCACAAACTGAAGCCGTTCTTTGGCTTTGTTGGCACTGCTATTATTGCTATCGCGCCCACGCCCAAGCATACGATCAAAAAAGCTACTCATACCATCAACCTCCTCTTAACTCCCGCCGGAGAATAACTGGGCAATGCGCGAAAACAAGCCGCCGGAATGATCCAGTTGCATAAACGGCACAGTCTCTCCGTTCAAACGGCGGGCGATATTGTGAAACGCCATGCCAGCGCGTGATTTTTCGTTCAGTGTAACCGGTACGCCACTATTCGACGCCGGGATAACGCTCTCATCCTCCGGGACGATGCCGATGATGCCGACAGCCAGAATATCGGTGACGTCGGTCGCGGAAAGCATCTCCCCCCGGCGGATCATCTCCATCTTAACACGATTTAGAATTAATTGGGCTGGCCCGCGATTAGCCGCCTCTACCAGGCCGATGATGCGGTCGGCATCACGCACGGCGGAGACTTCCGGGTTGGTGACGATCAATACATCGTCTGCCGGGGCCAGGGAGTTACGAAATCCGCGTTCGATACCTGCCGGGGAGTCGATGAGCAGGAAGTCAAATTCATCGCGTAGTTTATTGGTCAGCTCGACCATGTTTGACGGGGTGATAGCGGTCTTGTCGCGGGTTTGTGCCGCTGGTATCAGGTAGAGTTCTGGGAATTGCTTGTGTTTAATCATGGCCTGCCGGAGCTTACAGCGGCCCTCTACGATGTCAACCAGGTCGAACACGATCCGGTTTTCTAACCCCATGACTACATCCAGATTACGCAAGCCGATGTCGGCATCAATGACGACGACTCGATGACCGAGACGGGCCAACGCGACGCCCAGGTTAGCCGTCGTGGTTGTCTTGCCGACGCCCCCTTTACCGGATGTGACGGTGATGACTCGCGCACGTTTACGTGGGTTGGGTGCGCTGGCACGCGGTGTGTTGATGTTTGCCCCCATATGGCTGGCTGTCCTTTCTTACCTGGCGTTCCAGGTGTCTACGATTATCTGTCCGTCACGGATCATCGCCACTTCGGGTTGAGGCTTACGCCGTTTGCCGGGTGGTGATGTAGTGATGTAACCGGCGATTCGCATCTGCGTGGGTGTCATATCTAACGCACAGACGACCGCGTTTTCGTCACCGTAAGCCCCGGCGTGGACGTTGCCACGTAGATGCCCCCAGACGAATACATCCCCCGCCGCGATGATCTCTGCACCGGGGTTTACGTCGCCCATGACGATCACATGCCCATCGCTTCGAATTTCACGTCCAGAGCGTAACGTGCGGCGGATTAAAACACCGGAGGTTCCCGCTTCTTCCGGGTTAATTGGCAGGGTATCGGCCAATTCAGGGTCATTGACGACTGCTTCGGCGGTGGCGGCTTCGGTTCGCAGATCAAGGGCCTGGGCCGCTTCGATAGTTGTCCGGCTATCACTCGTCACCATGTCGATCTTCAGGCCGCGCCGCTCTAGCAGGGCGCGTAAGCCACTCAGCTCATGGCGCGGCACCGGTCGCCCGCCTAATTCAATTGTCAACTTTGCCCCGGCGAAGAAATCACTCTTTTCATCAAGGCGGCGGGCCAGTTCCCCGGTCACGCTCAGCCATTCTTCCGTTGCGCTAAGTGTCACGATGAGGCCATCTGTACCGCCTTTTATCGCGATGATGTCTTCTGTCATCCAATTTGCCACCGATCTTGTGAACGCTAACTTAATAATACTTAAATTCCACGCATCCGACAACTACGGTGAATTGCCAGCCAGTTCTGCCGGTTGTGGTAGATTTTGCCGTTCGTTTTGTAGGCGATACCATGCCTCGATGGTATCGACCACAATCGGCAATGCATTGGCAGAGCCTTCCTGCCCATTGTAGATGAAGCCGACGACCAGAATTTCTGGATTTTCGAACGGGCCATAAGCCGCAAACCAGGCATGGGCCGGCCAGTTCCCTGGCTCGCATAGGCGCAAGGCGGATGCGATGTTATCGCAGTATTCCGCTGTGCCAGTCTTGCCGCCCAGCGCGATATACGGCAAATTCGCGCCGGAGCCGGTGCCTTCTGTCACGGTATCGCGCATCCCCTGGCGCACGATCTCCAGGTTCTCTGTACTGAGGAAAGCCGGTGTATAATTCGGCTCCCAACGGAGTGGATTACACACCCGCCCATTGAAGGTATAATTCAGCGGGATGTGGACGCGATATTGCCGGAATGCTTCGCGAGTCAGTGATGAGTCAATATCAACCGTGCCGATGTATTCGTCCGGGTTGCACCGGGATGCATTGTAGTATTCGCTATCCGGTTCGCACAGGCACGCCAGGCTGTTCTGGCCCTGGATAATCATGTCTTCCAACAGTAGCAGAGTCAGCGGTTCGGTCTCTGGCACAGTATCCAGGTTGACTGTGCGGGATACTTGTGGTTCGAAGGCTTCTTCGACACTGCCCTCACCATCCAACAAATCCCGGATCAACGTAGGCTGGTACAATGTGCCATCGTTGACCAGGGCGGTCAGGGCCATCGTCAATTGAAGCGGTGTTACCGTCAGGTAGCCCTGGCCGAATGAGGCGTTGTAGGTATCGCCGGTAGACCAGTTTTCGCCGTAGGTGATCCGTTTCCAATCCGGGTCGGGCATGCGTCCGGCGAGTTCACCCGGCAGTTCCATCCCCAGTTCGGAGCCAATGCCCAGTGCAGTTGCGTAGCGCACCAGATTGTTAATCCCCAGGCCACCAGGCCGCAGGCTGTTAGCTGGCACCTGGTCATTACCACCGCCCACTTGATAAAAATAGACGTTACAACTCTGCGCGATGGCCTCACGCATGTCAATGTTGCCGTGTTCCCCGCCGAATTGGTCGATCCAGCAGACAAAGCGTTGATCCGCGCCCCGGTCATTCGGGGCATAGAAGTTCGCCACCAGCAGATCCCCGGCATCGTAGAGTTCGGTTTCAGCGTCGATCACATCTTCTTCCAGCACGGCGGCGGCGGTGATGAGCTTCCACGCGGAGCCAGGCGGGTACAATGCGCTGATGGCCTGATTTAAGAACGGGTTGAAGTTGCGTTCGCGGGCTTGTTGCTCAAGCTGAAGGTAATATTCGACATCAATGGCGCGGGCAAAGCGTGAGTTATCGTAGGTAGGGAAGCTGACCATTGATAAGATTTCGCCGGTCATCGGGTTTATGGCGATGATAACGCCAGCCTCGGTGATGATCTCCTGGGCTTCTGCATTGATGCGCGTGATCTGGTCGATCAGGATCTGTTGCGCTTCGGCCTGGAGGTCGCTATCAATCGTCAACCGGATGTTCTGGCCGGGTTCTGGCTCGGTGCGGCCTAACTCCGCGATTTGTTCGCCAGCGACATCGACTTCACGCAGAACAGAGCCACGCCGCCCAGCCAGGATGCTTTCCAGAAAACGCTCGATCCCATCGTACCCGATGCGATCATAAGCCGGATCATAGCCCAGTTCGATCAACTCGATCTGTTCTTCCGGCGGGATCGGCCCCATATAACCGATGATATGGGAGAGGGGTTCGCCAGCAGGATATTGACGCACCGCCGCCTGTTGTACCTCCACACCGGGTAATTCTAGCTGATCTTCCATAATGCGGAGGGCGACATCTAACTCGACATCATCCGCGATCACGACCGGTTGAAACGGAGCGAAGCCCAGGCCCTCGATCACGATTTCTTCGATACTGCGGATGTTGCGCCCACTGGCGTCGGCCAGGGCACGAGTTGCCGGGACGCCGGTCAACGCGGAAAGCCGGGTGAAGATCTCTAATTCTTGCTCACGATTATCTGGCAGGTTCGCCGGGATGATGGTCACACGGTAAGCCGGGACGTTGCTGGCAAGCACGGTGTCATAACGGTCGAAGATCACGCCGCGATCTGCCGGGATGGGTAATTCATTCAGGCGGTTTTCGTCCGCCGCGATCTGTGCATTGGTGTTTTCCACGATCTGCAATTGATACATCCGCAAGCCGAACAAGATGAAGACAGCGACGATGATGGCCTGGAAGAACGTCAACCGCCAGCCCTGGAACGGACTCAAAAAATTACTCATACGATACATCCTCGTCTAACGATTGTTACTTTGCCGGTATCCGCGCCGTTCTAACCCACGTTGTAAGCGTCGGATGAACCAGTACGCGGGCCATATGAAAATTAGATTATAGAAGATGGTCGGTGCGATGATGTAAGCCATGCTGAACAACCAATCGACTTGAAATCCGCTGATCGTCATGATCCCCATGATAATCAACTGCTGGACAATGGTACCGGCGATCACCAGCCCGATCAAGATCACCACGCCGATGCGATAAACCTGTTGGCCTAGCCCGCTGATTGAGAAGATCATCACCAGCATACCAAAGGTTGAAGTCCCGGTGGGGTTTTGTGAGAGTAGATCGACCGTCACCCCGCCCACGAACGCCCAAAAGACACTGGTATCTAGCTCGGCATGGATGGCCCAGGCCAGCACCAGCACATAGACGAGATCCGGGCCGCCGCCCAACAGACGAATCTGCGGGACGAAGGTCGCCTGCAAGACCGCCGCCAACCCCAGAATCGGGAAGGCCAGGAAAGTCGCCATCGGTTATTCGTCTTCCGGGTTGTCTTCAAAGACAGAAATATCAATGGGCTGGAAGCTGGTGACGATCAGCACGATTTCCAGGCGGTCGAAATCGACCAGACTACGGATTTCAGCCGTTTGATTGAGCGCGAAAGCCTCTCTCGAACTGCTCGACACTTGCCCAATCGGAATATCTGGCGGGAAGTTACCCCCCAGGCCGGATGTAATCACGATGTCGCCATCCTGCACTTCGGCTTCCAGCGGGATAAAATCCATGCGGAGGTTGCCACTCAGCAGGCCGATGACCGATCCCTGGGCGCGGGTGGTTTGTAAGCGGGCGTTGATGCTACTGTTAGGATCTGTGATGAGCAAGACACTGGATGCATCGGCTGTTACGTCGATCACACGACCGACTAACCCGGCCTGGGTTGTCACTGGCATACCGATTGCGATTCCGTCACGACTCCCACGATTCAGGATAATGGTACGCGTCAGCGCGTTGGGGTCATAACCGATGACTTCGGCGGTGACGGTTTCCTGACCTTGTGCGGTGGAGGTGTAATTCAGCAAATCGGCTAATCGTTGGGTGTCGCTGGCGATCTCTCGCAGTTCTACTAATTCGGCCTGAGAGCGTGCCAGAGCTTCTTCTAGCTCGGCATTCCGTTCACGCAAACGCCGGATCTCCTGCAAGTCTTCGACGACATCGTTCATGCCCTGGCTGACCTCGTTAAACGCATCGGAGACAAAGTAAAGGGGAGTCGCGGCCAGGCCCTCAAATGATGACAGGATGCCGGCCATGCTGGTGAGAATCATACAACTGCACAAGAACATGCTTGCGAAGAAAAATACCACCCGGTTTGATCGCCAATTTCGTCTCACGGCTCACTACTCGCGCTCGTATCTTAACGAGAGGATAGTCGATCAAACGAGTGCTGAGAAGGTTAATTTCAGTGCCAGGTACTGCCGCGCTCGGTGCCGACGAGTAGACGGCGTAGATTGTTGTAATCTTCTAACACCCGGCCAGACCCGCGTGCGACACAGGTCATCGCGTCTTCCGCCAGGAAGGTCGGGATGTTAACTTCATCGGTGATACGTTCCGTCAAGCCCTTAAGTTGGCTCCCGCCGCCTGCCATGCAGATCCCGCTTTCCATCAGGTCTGCCACCAATTCTGGTGGGGTGTCATCCAGCGCGTCTTTGATGGTATCGATCAAAATATCGACTGAGCCGGAGAGGGCTTCGCGCAGTTCAATCGAACTGATCTCGATGGAGGTCGGCAGGCCGGTGATGAGATTGCGGCCTTTGACGGACATGGTGCGCTCTTGCGGGAGTGGATAGGCCGAGCCGATGTCGATCTTGACGCGCTCGGCGGTGGGTTCGCCGATGAGTAAGTTATGCTTGGTTCGCATGTATTGCACGATGTCTTCGTCCATTTCGTCACCCGCCACACGGATTGACCGGCTGATGACGATGCCGCCGAGCGAAAAGATCGCGATCTCGGTGGTGCCGCCGCCGATGTCTACCACCATACTGCCGCGTGTTTCCGTCACGGGGAGGCCGGCACCGATGGCCGCCGCGACCGGTTCTTCGATGAGATAGGCCTGGCGTGCGCCCGCATTGAGTGCGGCATCGTAGACGGCACGCTTTTCGACTTCGGTCACGCCGCTGGGGATGCCGATGACCACACGCGGGCGCGGCACCGGCACCCAGGTATGCTCGTGGGCCTTGCGGATGAGATGATCTAACATGGCCTCAGTGATTTCAAAGTCACTAATAACGCCATCACGCAGGGGCCGCACGATAACGATGTCTTTTGGGTTTTTGCTCCACATTTCTTTGGCCCGTGCGCCGACTTCTTGCGGGCGTCCGGTCTTTTTCTCCACCGCGACGAACGACGGCTCGTTAATGACGATTCCCTTACCTCGTACATAGACCAGCGTGTTCGCCGTGCCGAGATCAATTCCAATATCCAGCGAAAATAAGCCGAATAGCGCATCGATTGGACTTAACACACAAAGCTCCTAACGGCAGTGTCAGTACCTTGTCAAGGCGACAGTATAACATAACATAGAGTTGATGTAACACAAAATCATCCAGGCGAAAGGTAAGAACGATCAAAACTGTACAGCGGATAGTCCGACAATACAAGCTTTTAATGCCGGGGGATCGGGCGGTGGTGGCTGTCTCTGGCGGTGTGGATTCGGTTGCGCTGGCGCATATGCTGGCGGAATGGCGCACGCGAGGCGGCTACACATTGACCATTGCCACCGTCGATCATGGCTTACGCGCCGATTCCGCTGATGATGTCGAATTGGTGCGTCAGTTAGCCCGGCGTCTGGGGCTTGATTTCCGGGCCGGCCAGCTTGATTTACAACACGCGACAGCAGGCAGTGGCCTTGAAGCGGCGGCCCGTCAATATCGTTATGAGTGGCTGGCGACAATCGCCCTTCAGGTGGGTGCAGATAAGATCATCACCGCCCATCATGCCGATGACCAGGCGGAGACGATCCTCTTACACTTGTTGCGCGGGGCTGGCATTGATGGGACACGCGGTATGCGCTATAGCTTGCCTGCACCGTTCGCGCCGGATCTATCGGTGATTCGCCCGCTATTGTCGGTCCGTAAAGCGGATCTCTACACGTATTGTGCGGAGAATGACCTGTCCTTTCGGGAAGACACGACCAATCAAGATGTGACGATCCCGCGTAACCGCCTGCGGCATCGCGTCCTGCCGGAGTTAGAAGCGATCAACCCGGCGGCAGTCACCCTGTTGAACCGTTACGCACAATCTGCCAGCCTGGACGCCGATTTCATCCACACAGCGTTTGAGACAATCATCCGCCCACAGATGCAATTCCATGCGGAATACGTGCAGATTCCACTGGCCGACCTGTTACAGTGGCATCCAGCACTGCAACGGCGGGCGATGCTGACGGCGATGACTGACCCCACCGCGACCCATGTTGAGGCTTTGCTGGCGATGGCGCGTGCCGATGGTGCCGGACGCACACTTGATCTACCCGCCGGGCAACGTGCGTTGCTGGATTATGAGGCTTTAGTCATCGGGGATGTCGCCGCTTATGTAGATGATCGACATGCGGCGGTGCCGACGTTATCGCCCGGCCAGCGTATCCGGTTAGTGGTAGGGCAGGATGCTGATACCGGGCAGGGTTGGAGCCTGCGCCTAGGCGATCAACCGCAAGCACACGGTGTCTGTTGGCACATGCCAGCAGACACCTCTAAAGTAGAGCTTCGCACCCGGCGACCAGGAGACCGATTTGGCCGGCACAAGCTCAAAGACTGGATGATCCGGCACCATATCCCGGCTTATCTGCGTGATGCGGTGCCTTTGATTGCGGTTGATGATGAAATTCGTGTTGTATTTTATGGACCACCAGCCGTCTACGAGCCGGAATCCTCTGTTGAGTCCGGTGTACTTCGTTGTGCGTTCATTAATTTTCATAATTCCGAGGGTGTATAATGGTTGCTAAAACACATTAACCAAGATACACTTGAGAAACAATTGGCAAAAACTGAACGGGCGGTCATAGAATGGCGAACACTAATCCATCACCGGACGAAAATGCATATATTCTGGTTGTAGATGATGAAGGGGCGAATCGCTACTCCGTGAGTAAGACCCTGCAACGGGTTGGCTACACGGTGAACGATGCCGCCAGTGGTGAAGATGCACTCGACATGCTGGATAAGCAAATTTACGATGTCGTCTTGACGGACATCCGTATGCCGGGCCTGGATGGGGTTGAGTTGTTGCGGCGCATCAAAGAAGATGCCCCCGACGCAATCGTGATCCTCATGACGGCGTATGCCAGCCTGGGGACGGCGGTTGAGGCTTTGCGGTTGGGGGCGCATGATTATCTCATCAAGCCTAGCTCTAGCCAGGACATCCGGCAGAGTGTGGCACGCGGGGTAGAGCGGGCGCGGAGTTTGAAGCGTCGCCGGTCTTTGCTGGATGCAATCCGCAGTGATGTGTATGAGCTGGCACGGGCTGATATTGAAGCGTCGCCGGTCTCCAACGCCGAAGCAGAGCAAGACGGCGATGCTGATGCCGATCAAATCCCGGAGCCGAGTGCTTCCAGCATGGAGCTAGGGCCTTTGACCGTGTATCCAGGCCGTTATCAGATCGCGGTCGGTGAGCAAGACATCGACCTGACGCCGACTGAATTTGACCTGTTGTTGTATCTGGCCGCGCACCGGGGGCGTGTGGTGCCCTGCCATGAACTGGTGCGCGAAGTGCGTGGGTACTCCGTTGATGAGGCCGAAGCCCGCGAAGTCATCCGCCCGCATGTGAGCAACCTGCGGCGCAAATTGAAATCTGCCCAGCAAGATGCGGATTTGATCGTCAATGTGCGTGGCATTGGTTACCGGCTCAGTGAGCGGGTAAACAGCAGTTAACGCATACGGTCGTCTGCGTTACAATCGGGCCAATTATGGCCCGTTTTTGCTTTAGATTGGGTACGGTTTATGCGTAAGATAGTTCTGTCTATAGTTTTTTTGTGGTTTGGTCTGGCTCTTGCGCCGCCGGGCGTGGTGGCACAATCAGATGATTGCACGACCGGCCAGACGACGCGGTCGGAGTATTATGCGGATGTGATCGCCACCCGGATGTTCTACACCGTTTACACGCCGCCGTGTTATGAGCAGACCGACGAACGCTATCCGGTCTTGTACTTACTACACGGCTCCAACGAAGACGATAATCACTGGTTGCGGTTAGGTCTGCAAGATGTACTGGATGCTGGCATCACAGATGGCTCTCTGCCGCCGATGATCGTCGTGATGCCGTTTGGAAACTGGATCGCCAATGAGAATCGCTTTGATGACGACTCCTGGGCGGGCGTGTTCATCAATCAGTTGATGCCACTGGTCGAGGCAGACTATCGCGTCAATGGCAATCGAGCGACGCGGGCTATCGGCGGAATTTCACGCGGGGGCTTCTGGGCTTATCATATCGCGCTGAAGCACCCGGTTTTGTTCGGTGCGGTGGGCGGGCATAGTGCATTCTTCGACCGCTATCACGCGGAACCGGACGATAATCCGCTGGATCTGGCACTCAATGCGCCGGGTGTTGATAACATGCGGTTATGGCTGGATCGTGGCGCGGACGATTATGCCGCGCCCGGCCTGGAAATCATGAACGAGCATTTGATCCAGCGCGGGGTCGATTTTAGCTATACCGTCTACCCGGAAGGCCAACATAACAACACCTACTGGCGTCAGCACATCCGCACCTACCTGGATTTTTACACGAGCGGCTGGCCGATTCCGACTCAGGCTCAGCCCGAAGCAACGCCAGAGCCAGAGGCCGCGCAAGCTGTAAGCGGGCCGATGATGTTGTTCTTGCCGGTGGTGGCCTTCCCCAGCCTGGAGGCCAATCTGCCGCTTGATATGTTAAATACGATCCGGGGCGGTTTTCTGGTGGATACGTTGATTCTGTCAGAGAGTAATGCCGCCAGTCTGCAAGCTCACGGTGTGACGGTGCCGGCTGGCACGCGCATCGTGCCTGATGATACCCTGTACAACCAGATGTGGCGGGATACGCGCTTATTCACGCTGATGCCGTTTGACCAACTCACGCCGCGTTACCGGGTCTTGCGCGTCGATGAAATCCACCCGCTGGATGCACTGGACGGTTATCCGTTTGCGTTTGAAAGTGATACACCCAACTTTGACCCGGCGCGACTGACCCGGTTGTTGATGAGCGGCGTCACCGCGTTGACCCGGCAGACGATCCCGCCGTTGGACGAGAACGGCGTCGAGTGGGCGGCGAGCGGCATCTTGCCCTATGTGCAAGCGGCTGATTTCTTCCATACCAGCAATGAGGTGTCGATTGTGCCGGGGTGCCCGACACCAGCGATTACGTCATTGGCTGGGGCTGGCTTTAGCTTTTGTAGCAAGGTCGAGCATTTCGAGCTATTTAATCGCCTGGGCCTGGATATTGTCGAGCTTTCCGGCAATCATAACAATGACTTCGGTTATGATGCCTACCGGGAGACGCTCGCATGGTATCAGCAGAACGATATTGCGACGGTTGGCGGGGGAGAGACGACCGCCGAAGCACAGATGCCACTTTTGATCGAGCATAATGATAACTCAATTGCACTGGTCTCTTGTAATTGGGTTGGGCCGTTTTATGCGCTGGTCAATGAAGATCCTGATCTGGCCGGCGGGGTGAGGCCAGGAGCCGCCAGTTGTGACCGGGAGTGGCTGGGCGAACTCCTGCCGCAATTGCAAGCCGATCATGATCTGGTGGTGGTCACGGTGCAATATCAGGAGTTCGACGAATATACGCCGACCAATCAACAACGGGTCGATTTTCGCTCGCTGGCTGATCTGGGTGCGGATGTGGTGATGGGGACTCAGGCGCACTTCCCTCAGATCTTTGAATTTTACGCGCCATCGGCGGAGCGAGAAGCCTTCATCCACTACGGCTTGGGGAATCTGTTCTTTGACCAGACATTTTTCGCCGGCGAGCGATTCTTTATGGATCAACTGTTTATCTATGATGGTCGGTTGCTCACGGTGGATTTGTTTACCGGGTTGATCGAAGATCAAGGCCGCCCCCGCCCGATGACATCGGATGAGCGGCTGAACTTTCTCTTTTTGATCTTGTCTCAATATGGGAGCTGGTGATGCGCCGTTACATCTGGGTGATTGTGCCTGCTGGTTTGCTGACCTTGCTTTTCTGGATGATGACCGGCAATCCTGATTATGAGACATTTGCAGATATACACCAGATCGAGCGCGGCTTACGCTTGATACTGGGTGGGTTATTTCTGTTGGTTGAGCCATTACTGTCGTCGGCATCGCTTCTGGCGTTGGTCGTCGTATTTGGTGTGGTGGCGGGTGTGTTGGCCGGGGTTTACCGGCTGTTTCGTCAACGCCGCTGGCCGACCTTGATTCCGGTGGTTATCCTATTGGCTGGGAATATGCTTTTCATCGGCACGTTGAGCTTTCTTTCCGCCGGACGGGTGGGGGAGCCGATTGAAGATTGTGAATTCTTCTTCGATGCGGAGACCGTCTTGCGTGTAATCCGTTATCCGGTAGAAGCGAACCTGGAATACGGCGAACAACAATTCTTCCTGATTAGTTATGACGGCGGCCAGGCCTGGCGACAACTGTATCATGGGTATGCAGTTGAGCCTGTCTTGCGGGGATGTGATAATATTCAACGGAGTGGTGAAGACGGGTTACAGATCCGCTATGAAAGCAAAGTTAGCCCGATCCAGAACGAATTGATCGTGTACGAGTCGGTAGATGGTGGCCGGTCGTGGCAACAGGTGACAGATTCATGATTGATATTTGGCCGCGCTTACAATTGATCTTTAATATTCCAGAGCCGATCTATCCTGAGATTGAGGTCGTCGGGCTTACGGAGAAAAACACCCGCTGGCTGGCGACCTACATGGTGAAGGGCCTACGCGGGATCAACACGCAATTCCGCACGTTCTTTTCTGAAGATGTGCTTTTGATTAACTCGCCCCAAGCTATCATTAACGGGGTCGCTAGTGGCGATTACATCGGCGCGATGAGTGGTGAACTGGCGATTGATGGCTTTCATCTGCCGGAGATCCTATACATCTTTGAAGAACCCGGCTATATGGTGATGAGCTACATGACCGGGACACATTGGACGCCGATCAAGTTGACAGCATTGTTTGAGTTGTTTCGCATAGTCAAAACGATACAAGGTAATTGTAAAGTGCAACTCAGTGATGGATTTTTTAGCGACAACTGGATTCAAAAGTTTAACGGTGTACTCAAGAGTTATCTCGATGAAACGATTTAGCATCTTCCTCCTGCTACTGGTGCCAGTGTTCAGTATTCAAAGCCAGACCGATGACCTGACACTAGAGCAAAAAGTCGGCCAGATGTTTTTGCTTAGCTTTTATGGCGAAAACATAACATTCGATGCACAAGACATCATTGAGACGTGGAATCCCGGTGGCATTGTACTTTTCGGCGGCAACATCAACACGCCAGAGCAAATAACCCGCCTGACCAATGCCTATCAGACCGCCGCCATGCAAGCGCATGACCGACCGTTATTCATCGCAACTGACCAAGAGGGTGGTTGGATCGCTCGATTGCGGCAGGGCTTCACGGAGTGGCCCCCCAGTTCGTTGTTGACGGCAACGGCAGATTATGACCTGGCTTTCCAGGCGGGTACTCGTATGGGAATCGAACTAAGTGCTGTGGGCATCAACATGAATCTGGCCCCGGTGGCAGACCTGGATACCAACGTATTCAACCCAATTATCGGGCGGCGTTCACCGGGCAGTAATTTATCTGCTCTGGATCAAACATTGCCGGGCTACATTGCTGGATTACAAGCAGTCGGAGTCGCCGCTGTAACCAAGCACTTTCCCGGTCATGGCGACACCGACGAAGACTCACACCTGACTTTGCCAGAAATACCACATGATCTAGCGCGTTTGCGCCAGTTAGAACTTCAGCCCTTTATCAGCGCGATCGACGGTGAAACCGGCGCGATTATGATGGCGCATCTGTGGCACTCTGCCATTGATCCAGAGCCGTTGCCATCGTCGTTATCACACAATATCGTCACCGGCTTATTGCGGGAAGAATTGGGTTATGAGGGCGTTATCATGACTGACGCGATGGATATGGACTCGATTGACACACGCTATAATCCTGGTGAAGCGGCTGTTCTGGCTGTTCAGGCCGGGGTAGATATGATTAGCTACGGCACCAGCATGGGCCAGCGGGAGCAAATCGCCGCGATGCAAGCCATCGTAGATGCCGTTCGTCGCGGTGAGATCAGTGAAAGCCGGATTGACGAGTCGGTCGAACGTATCACCCGCCTGAAAGATCGGCTGGATTTGTTCGACTGGCAACCACTCGACCCGGCGACAGCTCGTGACCGCATTGACCTGGAAGGCACCGCCCCCTTGATTGATGCCTTATTTGAAGCCGGGGTGACAATTGCATTTGATGACAATGACCTGCTCCCAGTATCAGATTCAAACCGTGTTGGGATCGTGTATCCTGGTCAGCGCATTAGCATCAACCGGGAATGCGGCGCATTGCGGGAGGAGGTTCAATTTGTCGCGGTATCGGATTTTCCCGATCAAGCGCAGATTGATGCGGCGGTGACATTAGCCGGGCAGGTTGATGTGGTGCTGGTCTTCACCCGGAACATCACCGAGTCGCCGTCTTATCAAACGTTGATCAATGCTCTGCCGTCGGAGAAGACAGTCGCGGTAGCCCTTCGATCTCCTTATGACCTGACGACTTACCCCGATGTGGCCGGATACGTGCTGACATATGGCCCGCAACCGCCCGCTATTCCGGCGGTATGTGGTGTCTTGTTCGGGGCTTTGCCCGCACGCGGAACCCTGGCGACGAACCTGGGCATTGATCGTTAGCGTTTGTCGCAGGAGCGGTTTCAGGTTAAGTTATATGCATGACGACTATTATGGAAAGTATGATGAAAACACTCAACCCTGATTTATTGTCAAAAGATTTGGCCGAAGCGATGAACGACGCCGCCAGCATCAAAAAGGCGGATCGCAAGGACTCCCTGATGCCGGAGACGATCTTGCTGGCACTGTTGCGCCGCCCGAATACTGCCGCCGCCCGGATGTTTGACATCTTCAAGACCAATCGCGGGATCGACATCGACCGGTTGAACCGCCAGCTTGAAATGGCACACAGGACCCGGCGCGATCAAGACGGCCAGTTATTCTTCGTATCAAAAGGAAATCGCCCGGTAGAACTTTCCCGTCAGACCATCATCGCTATCGACGAAGCATTGACGCTGGCAAACTCGATGGATGAGGTGCGGGTAGATACCGATCACCTGTTGACGATCCTATCGGAAAGCTCGATGAGTACCAGCGGTATCTTGCGCCAGCATGGTATCACGCCGAAAGCCATCAAAGATATTACGGCGGATTTCAGCGTCATCCGGCGCAAACCGGACGGCACGGTGCAGGATTATGTGGCGGATGCCAAGACGGGCGACTTACACGCGGTTTACTTCCGTGAGGACTTATTGCGCGAGATCATCAACATCATGTCGCAAGCGGTCAAGCGGCATGTGATCTTGATCGGCCCGGATGGCGTGGGCAAGCGTACCCTGGCTTATAGCCTGGCCCTGCTGATGGCCGAAGGCAAAGGCCCGGTTGGTTTAAGCAGTCTGGTGCAGATCAACGAGACGTCCCTGCTGGATAACGATCAGAAAGCGATCCGGGCCGGTTTGAGCAAGGCTAGCGGGGGGGTGTTATTTATCCCGCATGTTCATCGGTTCTTCGGCGGGCCGATCAAAGCGGAGTTTGGTAAATCAACGCCGACACTTCAAAAAGCCTTTCTGGATACCAACCCGGTGTTGATCGTCTCCACGACTGAGCAAGAATATAACCAGCGATTGGCGAAGGTCAGTGCGATTACGGAAAATAGCCAACTCGTCCGTGTGCCGGAACCCTCTGTTGAGGAGACTATCGAGATCCTTTCCACCCTGGAGCCGCACATGGAGAGCGATTACGACATCGAAATCAAAGAAGAAGCCCTGGAAATTGCCGCTCGGTTAGCCAAGCGTTACCTGGCCGGGACGCCACTCCCACTCAGTGCAGAGCAATTGCTCCATCGCACAGCGGCGATGCTCAACATGAGCCAGCAAAGCCAACTGGCCTTTCGCCCGGAACTGAAAGACGCGGTGCTTGATGCGGAAGACATCAAACTGGCCGCCAGCCAGATGACCGGCATCCCGGTTAGTAAATTAGGGGAAGATGAGCGTTTGCGCTATGCCAGTATGGTTGAGCATCTCAAAGAACGGATCATCGGCCAGGATGAAGCCGTCATCAGTGTAAGCCGGGCCATCAAAACGGCCCGAGTCGGTTTGAAAGATCCCCGGCGACCGATTGGCGCATTTCTTTTCCTCGGCCCGACCGGGGTCGGCAAGACTGAATTGGCGCGGGTGCTGGCAGAGTTTATGTTTGGCAATGAAGACGCCATGCTCCCGCTGGATATGTCCGAATTCAAAGACGAATCCAGCTTGAACCGTCTGCTAGGGTCGCCGTCCGGTTATGTTGATAGCGAAGCCGGCGGACAATTGACCGAGCGTGTGCGGCAACAACCCTATATCATCGTGCTGTTTGATGAGGTGGAAAAAGCTCATCCGCGCATTATGGACATCCTCTTGCAGATGATCGAAGAAGGTCGTTTGACCGACGGACGCGGTAATGCCGTGAGCTTCAGCGAGACGGTCATCATCCTGACTAGCAACCTCGGCTCGGAGGATCTGGCTGTGCCGGTCATCACCGACGATGTGCGTGAAGAAGCGATGGAGTCTGTGCGGGAGTGGTTCCGTCCAGAATTTCTGAATCGTCTGGATGAGGTCATCATGTTCAATGCGCTGGATGACGATAGCCTGGGCAAGATCTTGCGGCTATTGCTCAACAAGGAAAACCGCATGGCGGAAGAACGCGGCCTACAATTGACGTTCACCGAGAAGGCCATCAAATTTATGCTGGCGCAAAATGACGAGCCAGAATATGGGGCGCGTCCGCTTCGCCGTATCATCCGGCGGTTTGTGCGCGAACCACTGGCCGATTTCTTGCTGAAGTCCAACCCGGAAGCCGGCACCGAAGTCGTGATCGACGCCGTCAGCGGTAAGAACGCCCGGCTGAAGTTCACAGCGATGATTGATGGTAGTGAGGTGAAGATCCAGCAATAATGCGTGTTTTCATCAGTCATGCGGATTCTCCGTCGGATGTCGTGGCGGCTAAGGCTATTACCCGTCAATTCGATATGCTAGGTCATCAGGTGCGCCGCTCATTGGATTTTTACGATGATCCATTGGGGATGCATCGTGAGATCGCAATCCAAAACAGTGACCTGTTCGTCATTATCCTCACGTCGGATTACCGGGCCGGGCAAGATGATCATCCTGATCTTAAAGTTGCACGGGAATATAACCTGCAACGGTATTTCCTGGTGGCGGAATCTATCTTTGATGTGCCAGTCGATGTGCGTGAAGGACAGGGGCATGTCACGCATCTGGCCCGCAACGAAAAAGGTTATAAAGACGCGGTGGTGAATGTGCTGGATTACTTTGAAGATACAGAATCGGCCCGGACTAAGCAGGTTCCGACTCAAGCGCGGGTGCAGACACCGGCCCAAATTTATATTGCTTATGCGCCACGCGGTCGCATCCTGGCCGCCCAGATGGACCGCATCTTGCGGAACGAACATGAGCGCACCGTCTACTGGCAGACGCGCACCGATGACGCGAAGTTGGCGCGGGCCTTTGCTCAGCAAGCCCTGCATGATGCCCAGGTGGTGCTGGTCATCTGGTCAGATGATGCCGAGGACTCAATCGACATCGACCGGCAGGTGAATGAAGCCATCCGGCAACGTAAGACCATCGTGCTGATGCTCCAACCAGGCGTAGAACCGCCCCGGCACTTGCAGGACTTCACCACGATTATGGTGCTGGATGATCTGCTACAGACTGCTCAACAGTTTGTCGATGCATTATGAGACGATTACTGGCACGCATCAGTGGTACATTGTCGCTGATCGGTGGCTTGCTTATCATTGTACGGCGGTTTGATGATCGCCTGTGGCGCTTCCAGGTGTTGTTGAGTGAGATGAATTGGATCACGGTTTTGCTCGGCCCGATTGGCTGGCGTGGCGGTGGTGTGAGTCGTGCTTTTGGTGCGCTGGGGGCTTTGCTGGCGAGTGTGCCTTTCTTCCGCTGGCGGCGGGCAGACCGTGACATGCACCAGATGATGCAGGACGCGCTAGGTGTTGATTATGAGGCGGCTATCCCCGCCCCGGTACGGGCGATCCTCACCCGGCATCGCTGGCACTGGCGTGATGCATTAGGTCAGGCGTATCGCACGACGCACGGCGTCCGTGTCGAACATGATCGGGTGTATATGACCACACCTCTGCGGCATCTTCACCTGGATGTCTATCGTCCGGCGGGTGCGCCGTTGGTCGGGTCACGTTATCCGGCGGTGATTACGGTGCATGGCGGGGGATGGGATCGCGGGAACAAAGGCGGATACTTCCGCGTGCATCATCGTCATCTGGCGGCGCAAGGTTACGTCGTCTTCGACCTGCAATATCAATTTACCTCGGTTGATGGGGCTTTGTGGCCGGCCCAACTGGAAAACATGCGGCAGGCTATCCAGTGGGTGAAGGATGAGGCCGATACATACCAGATTGATCCTGACCGGATCGCGCTGTACGGTCGCTCTGCGGGGGGGCATATGGCACTCTGTGCGGCGTATGATCCTGATCTTTCGGTGCGGGCGGTGGTCACGGCATACGCGCCGATTGACCTGCGGTATCGCGCATGGCGACAAGAGCCGCGTGTGGTAAGCTTATTGCAGGGATATACGCACGAAGTCCCGGCGGTATATGCGGAAGCCAGCCCGATTGAGTATGCGCGGGATGATCTACCGGCGACACTGGTAATGCATGGTTTCATGGACGAACTGGTGACGCCCCTGCATGCCGAGATGTTGCATACCCGGCTTCAGATGACCAATACACCGGCTGTGATCTTGCGCGTTCCCTGGGGCCGACATGGCTTCGACGCCGTTTACCCGGGGTTGGGTGCTCAGTTGACCCGTTACTATGTTGATCGTTTTCTGGCATGGAGCCTATATAATGGGTGAGAATGACCCGCCGACCTTATCGCGGCGTCCGGTGCCTAACCGGCCACCAAATGGCCTGATCGCCTGGCAGTTTACCCTGGGTTACATCAGTAATTATCATAGCCCGGATGCAATGCTTAAGCTCCAGGCGTACCCGGTCGGCAATGACGTGAGTCGTTGGTCTGGTACGGTCTCTTGGGCACAAGTTGGGGAGACGATCCGCGATGCGGAAACACTGGCGGATTTACTGCGCCTGCTGTGGTTAGAAGTAGATCGAAATCATCTGATCTTCGACAGCCAGGAGGACGCAAACCGGCGTCCACTCGGCTATAAAGATAACGAATGGTTAGATCTGACCACGCAGAACATTCTGCACCGGTTATTGTGGACGGTGCAATCAGCTTTTGATGACGATTGGCGCGTTGTTATCGTTTATCAACCGGCAGAAATACCAGCCCAACGGGTACAAACACGCCTGATCTCGACCAAGCATCAGGTCGGCGGGCGTGGGGCCAGCATGGCGGAAGCCCTGCGAGATTGTTTCCGTAATGCTGTCCCGGCCTTTGCTACACAAATGGAAGATGATACGGAGGAAAACTAATGAATTTCGATACATCAATTTTTAGAAAATACGATATTCGAGGGCGCGTAGATGGTGAAAACGCGCAGATTACACCAGAATTGGCGGAAGCGGTCGGCAAAGCATTAGGCACTTACCTGCCGGAGCAATTCGGTACAGATCGTGTCTTTGTCGGTTGTGATAACCGCCCATCTTCGGAAGGCTTGCGGCAGGCCATGATGCGGGGCTTACAATCTACCGGCATGGCCGTGACGGACATCGGCCCGGTGTTGACGCCGACCGTTTACTTTGCGTCAGCAGAATACGGCGATAAAGGCGGCGGGGTGATGATTACCGGCAGTCATCTTGACCAGCGTTATAACGGGATCAAGATGGCTTATAGCAATCTGGCCCTGGCGGGTGAGCAGATCCAGGATTTACTGAAGATCATCCAATCGGGTGCGTTCGCATCTGGCGACGGATCATTGACTGACGACCACGAAATGATCAACAAGCACATGGAACGCATCAAGAGCATGGTCAAGCTGGAAAAGCCGCTCAAGGTCGCGCTTGACTCCGGCAATGGCTTGAGTGGATCGCATGTGCCGCAGGTGCTAGAGGCTCTCGGCTGTGAGGTCGTTGGGCTGTACCTGGAAAGTGACGGCACCTATCCCAATCATCTGCCGAACCCTGAAGACCCGGAGATGACCAAAGAATTAGAAAAACTGATTGTAGATGTCGGTGCGGATGTCGGCCTGGCATTCGATGGCGATTCGGATCGGTGCGGCTTCCTGGATGAAAAGGGGCATCACATCGCGGCGGATCGTCTGCTGGCATTGTTAGCGCGGGATCTGCTTAAGCGGAATCCGGGTAAGCCCATCGTGTTTGATGTCAAGGCCTCACAGGCCCTGCCGGAGGAGATCCGCAAGTATGGCGGGGAACCGGTGATGTGGAAGGCCGGCCACAGCTTGATGAAGCAAAAGATGAACGAAATCGGCTCTCCCCTGGGTGGGGAAGTTAGCGGCCATCTATTCATCGGGGAAAATTATCACGGGTTTGATGACGCGCCGTTAGTTGCACTCAAAGCATTGGAAATCTTCGCTCGTAGCGACAAGACCGTCTCTGAGATCTTCGATGAAATTCCCAAACTGGTCGCCACGCCGGAAATCATTCTCTCCGCACCGGATAACGTCAAGTTTGCGATCATTGATGAGATCACCGAGGCTCTATCTGAGGATTATGAGGTTATCACGGTGGATGGTGCCCGTGCGAACTTTGAAGACGGCTGGGGACTGATCCGCGCCAGCAACACCCAACCGGCGATCACTCTGCGTTTTGAAGCGCATGAGACTCAAAACATGGTCGCCAACATGAAGAAGTTCAAAGCGTTGATGGACGAGCATCCTGAAATCGATCAATCAAAATTCGAAGCACAGATCGAACGCTTTAGCTCTTAAGACGTAACGTGATGAGGGGCCAACCCCGGCCCCTCTTGACTCGACTCTATCCTGACGAATCGGTCAATTCCAGAAGCCACATATTGCGATCCAGCGCATTGTGGAAGACGATTCGCCGCCCGTCGGCGGAGATGTTCCAATCCCCATTCATAACTGTAAAAGGTGGGGTTTCCAGCAAAGCCTGGGTGCCAGTTGATAGATCATAGTATGCCAGCCGGTGGACGTTCTGCGCCGGGTCAAACGGTAGAAAATACAGGCTGTCATTATCCCGCCACCGCCACGCGCCGAACCAATCCATTTTTTGCGGTTGTGCGCTGTCGGTCGTCACTAGCAGATAAACGCCGCTGGTCGTGGGGTCAGCCTGCCACAGCAGATAAAACATCAGATAATCCCCGCCGGGGGAGACGGTTAAATTCCGCAGATTTTCGAACGTGCCCAGTATCGTCTGGGTGTCATCGCGCAAGTCATAGATCGAAATCTGCGTGGCCTGCCCGGCTAACCGGCGCGTAAACAGCAGGCGGTCATCATCTAACCACCGCCCGCTTAACCCGGTCTCAGATGCAAGCTGGCGGGTGCTGTAGCCGTCAGCATCGGCCAGCCATACGGTCGAGATAGGCCGGGCCTGGCCGGGGATGGTCGAACCGGCGGTGGTCGTCCAGGTCAGGCGGCTGTTATCCGGGCTAAGTGCCGGTGTCGCGCCGAGTAGCGGGGTGATCCATTCTGTGTTATCGGTCGTGTTGACGATGCGGGCCTGGCCGCTGTTGTTATAAATCAGGTGGGTGCCATCCGGGGAGGTAATGGCTGGCGGCGCATCATAAAGCCGGGTGGGCTGAGTGGTGCCAGTGGCAGACCAGGCGAAGACGCCTGCACGTTCCCCCGGTCCGCCGTCGATGACGTACAGTCGATCCGGGTTGGTTGCATCCCACCAGTGACCCCAACAACATTGACCAAATCCAAGTTGCCGGGTCGTCCAGGTTGCGGCAGGATCTAACGGCGGTAGATCGCGTGCCAGCGGGGGATTGGCTGGCGGTCGTAGATCAAACGGGAGCGGCCAAACCGCGCCGTAGTCGTTCAACCGGCGGCCACCAAAGACGGTTTCTGGCTGGTCTTCGAGTGTCATCCAGCGGCGAGCATTATTCATATCCTGTTGAAAGTACGGGAAGCCGTACCCGCCGACGCTGGCAAGCGTGTGCCAGTTGGCTGTGATGTAATCGACCGGATTATACGCGGTGCGATAATCTAACGAGCGCACCTCAAAGTGTAGATGCGGTCGTGAGTCGCAGGTGCGGTCTGGATCACCGGAAAGACCGATGATGTCGCCCTGGCGCACGATCTGGCCGAAGGCCAATTCTGCCGGGCGTAGCAGGTGCCCGTACAATGTGACGACGCCTTGCTCATCATGGCGGATCAACAAATTATGTGGGCCAGCCCCGCGAGAGAGGTCATCCACGCCGACCACCATACCATCAGCGACGGCGACCAGCGGGGTGCCACACGGTGCCGGGAAATCCAGCCCGAAGTGCAAGCCCTGGCCGGCCTCGTACCACTCCGAGCCGAAGTTATACGCGCCGGTGGTGTTGCCATAAGCCTGACCAAACAACCAGGTGTTCGGCCCAGGGGTGCCCCCCATCGGCAGGATAAACGGCTTATCCTCCGGCTGAGCCTGGGCAGGCATCATAACGCCGATGAACAAAGCCAGTGTGAAGATTAAACGTCGCATCAAAGATCCTCATTCCAACACATCGTCTCGCATTATATCACTTGTTGCCGGTGCCTCCGCCCGTTATTATGGGGCGATAGATGGATTGAAAATCATTGGAAAAATGACCATGCGATTAGGCATCTTAGGCGGTGGGCAATTGGCGCAGATGCTCACCCAGGCCGCGATTTCACTCGGCCTGGAAACGGCGATCTTTGAGCGTAAACCGGATAGCCCGGCGGCCCGCCTGACTCATCACACCTGGAGCGGGGACTGGGCCGATGACGACCTGTTGCAGGCTTTCGCGGCGGCATGTGATGTGATTACGTTGGAAAACGAATTCGTCGATGCGACCGTGTTAGATCGTCTGGTAGACCTGGGTAAGCCGGTTTATCCAACCGGGCAGACACTCCGCCGGGTGCAGGATAAGCTGATCCAGAAGCAGACCATGCAAGCCGCCGGCATCCCGGTGCCACCGTTTACGCCTGTCACCGGTGCCGATTCGGTGCGGGCCTTTGCTCGGTCGTATGGGTGGCCGCTGGTGCTCAAGGCGCGGCGTAATGGCTATGATGGGTACGGCAACGCGACGTTAAAATCAGCGGCGGATGTCGGCCCGGCCCTGGATCGTTTCGCTGATCGTGACTTGTTGGTGGAAGCCTTTGTACCATTCCGGCGGGAACTGGCGGTGATGGTTCTGCGTGGGCGTGATGGCAGGCAGGCGACTTATCCGGTGGTCGAGACAGTGCAAAAGGATCACATCTGTCATGTGGTGCGGGCACCCATTACCGGTGGAGACGACGCGCTGAAGATCGCGCAGTCTGCGGTCACGGCTATTGATGGCGTTGGTGTGTTCGGCGTAGAGTTATTCGAACGCGATGATGGGACGCTCTTATATAATGAGATCGCACCCAGGCCGCATAATTCCGGCCATTACACCATCGAAGCCTGTGTCACCTCCCAGTTTGAAAATCACATTCGGGCAGTGATGGGTTGGCCGCTCGGTGAGACCGCCATGGTGAAGCCGTGTGCGGTGATGGTCAATGTGCTGGGTGGGGAGCCGGGGCCGGCTCCGGGGGATGCGGTCGCGCCGGCTTTGCAGGTGCCGTCTGCTCACCTGCACATTTACGCCAAGCGGGAGATCCGAACCGGGCGGAAGATGGGCCATGTGACGGTACTCGGTGAGACGCTGGAACAGGCCGAAGCCCATGCCCGGCAAGCCGCTGATCTGGTCAAGCTATAGGAGGAACCGATGGCTCAAATCGGAATTATTATGGGCAGTGATAGTGATCTGCCGACGATGCAGGCCGCGATTGATGTCTGTCAGTCGTTTGGGGTGGCGGTCGATGTGCGCGTGGTTTCCGCCCACCGGACGCCGGATGACATGGCCGATTATGGCCGAACCGCCCACGAACGCGGCTTGAAGGTCATCATCGCCGGGGCGGGTGGGGCGGCTCATCTGCCGGGGATGATCGCCGCTTATACGCCACTCCCGGTGATCGGTGTGCCGGTGCAAAGCCGCACCCTCAACGGATTGGACTCGTTGATGTCTATCGTGCAGATGCCGGGCGGGGTACCAGTCGCCACTGTCGCTATCGGCCAGGCGCATAATGCCGGTCTGCTGGCGATTCAAATTCTGGCGACCAGTGATGGCGATCTCCAGCATAAGATGCTGGATTACAAGCGCGACCTGGCCGATCAGTCGCGTGCTAAAAATGAACGATTAAAGGATCAATGATTAGATGACAATCCGATGGGGTATTCTCAGTACGGCCAATATCGGGCGCATCCGTGTGATACCGGCTATTCACCGGTCACCGGGTAACGCTGTTGTGGCCGTCGCTAGCCGTGATCTAGCCCGCGCAGAACAGTTCGCTAAGGTCAACGACATTCCACGCGCTTATGGCACATACGAAGCGTTGCTGGCTGATGATAATGTTGATGCAATTTATAATCCATTACCGAATAGCCTGCACGCAGAATGGGCCATCCGTAGTGCGGAGGCTGGCAAGCCGATGCTCTGTGAAAAGCCGCTGGCGCGGGATGCCGACGAAGCACAGCGCATGGTGGATGCGTTTGCATCGCGTGGTGTGCTCTTTGCGGAAGCCTTTATGTATCGCTTTCATCCGCGCACCATGCGCGTGCTGGAATTGGTGCAAGATGGGACTATTGGAGATCTACACGCGATCAGCGCGAACTTCACCTTCAACCTGCGGCGGGATGACGATATTCGCTTTGATGCTGACCTGGCCGGTGGCTCGTTGATGGATGTCGGCTGTTACTGCATTAACGTGATCCGCCTGATGACCGGGGCGGAACCAACTGCGGTGAAAGGCTTCGAAGAACGCGGAGAGCAAGCGGTCGATGTCAATTTTAGTGGGGTGTTGCGCTTTGAGTCAGGTACGTTGGCGCACTTTTCCAGCGGATTACGCACCACGTTAGATCACCGGTATGCTTTGTATGGCTCTGCCGGTAAGATCCTCGTTGAGGATGGGTTCGTGCCATCGGCAGAGGCAAACACCGTGATCCAACTATGGCGCGGGGCCGACTACGAAGAGATCGTAATCAGCCCAGTGGATCAGTATCAGTTGATGGTCGAGGACTTCGCATCTGCTCTGCAAGACCAGCGTGCGCCACGCTTCGCCCCGGCGGATGCAGTGGCCAATATGCGCGTGATCGACGCGCTGAAGGCATCGATCTAGGTCTCTTGTTCGGCCTCTAGCTCTTTGACGCGCTTCAGGTGATGAGAGTCAAACAGCAGTAGGATAAACCCCTGCAAGATGATCCCCCAGCCATTCCCGCGCAGGAATGCATCATCTTGATTGCGCCGCGCCAGGAGGAAACCGCCGAGCATATACAGGTAATTGAGTGGGCGGTTGATCGCCAGGATGCGGCGTAACTTACGGGTTTCTTCCTGTTGAACTTCGGCGGTGTTCGGATCATCCAGCTTATCCAGGCGGCGGCTGGTGCCGATGCTACCGACTACGCCGATGCCGATGTTGATGACCGCCCAACCGACAGCCTGCGTGCCGACTCCGCGCCAGAAGCCGTCAAATTTTTGCAGACGTTGGCCGGCCAGGAAGTTGGCGATATTAATTCCGATCAAGCGTCCGGTCAGTTGGCTTTGGAAGTTCCAGATATTCATTGCGTTGTGATCCACTTCTGCTTGAAAGTTTGATAGGGGCCGACCAGAAAGCCGGGTAATCGATCTTCGCTGGCCCTGGATTGTACCAGTGTCACGCCGAAGGTCAGCAGGACGTTGGTCACGAAGAAGAATAATAATTCTTCGAAAGGTAGATTTGGGATGACCTCATTTTCGATGGTCTTGTGAGACGTGATCTGCCAGGTACCCGATTCGATGGCGATGGAGTCTACCAGCCCCAGGTAAAGTGTCGAGGTCAGGATGCTGGTCGCGACGAGCTTACGATGCCGCCATAAAATATCACCACCGAAGCCGACCTGTAACGCAATCGGCGGGATGGCCCACGCCAGGATGAGATCACGATAACTTGTGGCCGGGTTACCGGTGGTCATATCACGCACTGTCATCATCCAGCCCGCGCCCAGGCCAGCGACGGCCAGCGCACGCGCAAGGGGGTAGGTCTTTTGGGTGTCGGTGCTGGTCGGTTTGATGCGTCGAGCGAGATATTGCGCCCAGGAGCCAGTCATCAACGTTTGGAGGACGAAAAAGCTATATTCTTCGATGGGTACCCAGCCGATGGTATAACCGGTGACCAGATCACGATCATAAGACCAGACGTTGGACGCGACCAGATAATTATCCCAGGGGGTAGTGTAGGTGAAGGCGACAGCGGCATGGGCTAATAGTGTCTTGTCTTCCGGCCAGTTCTGGAATTGTTCGGGCAGGTCATGCCCGCGTTGACGATCCCACCAGAGCAAAAATCGCAAGACCACCAACGGCAGAACGACAAATCTGGCGAGAAAACCAAAGTATTTCATCAGCCCTCAATTTCTTTTTCGAGATCGTCAATGATGTTACGAATGATTGAGGCACTGGCGTGGAGCTTTTGATGTTCGTCTTCACTGAGGATAGGCGGGAAGCTATCAATAATGCCTGACCCGCCGATGAGATGGGGCATGGCGACGGTGACATTCTTGACGCCGGCGATGTCATCCATCGGTGTGCAGACGGTCAGGATCGAGCGTTGATCTTGCAGGATGATCTGCACGATGCGGGCCAATGCGCTACCGATGCCATAGTAAGTCGCGCCCTTGCCATTGATGATGTTATAGGCTGCGTTCCGCACGCTGGAGTCGATGCGGTCTCGAATCTCGTCGTTGAGTGGAATCTCACGCTCGCGGCAGAAGTCTTCCAGCGGTAGGCCTGCTACATCGATCATCGACCAGGTCAAGACTTCAGAGTCGCCGTGTTCCCCCAGCACATACCCATGTACGTGATGCGAATCAACGCCGATGTGCCGACCAACCAGCGTGCGAAAGCGGGCCGTATCGAGTGTTGTGCCGGAGCCGATCACCCGTGTTGATGGCACGCCTTGATCCTGGGCGAACTTGGCGGTGATGTGTGTCATGACATCTACCGGGTTGGTGGCAACCACGAGAATCGCTTCCGGCGCGTTCCTGACGATCTCCGGGACGATCTGGCCGAAGATATTTGCGTTACGTCCCAGCAATTGCAGGCGGGTCTCGTTGTCGGATTTCTGGCTGACGCCTGCCGCTATAATGACGACCCGGCACCCGGCCAGATCTTCATAATCACCACTGTGGATATTCAGCGCGCCGGCGAAAGGAACCGCATGATAAATGTCTTCGGCTTCTGCGATGGCCCGCTCTTTATCCCGGTCTACCAGGACGACCTCACGACCGACCCCGCGCATCACCAACGAATAAGCGGCGGTCGCGCCGACCATGCCGCTTCCAACGATTCCGACTTTCATTGTATTCTCCCCCTTGAGTCTAACTTAAGTTATTCCGGCGTGTGCGCCACCAGATGCCCGGTAGCCGCCGGATCTTTGCCCACTTCGTTAGATGCGCCCGCCGGCTGAAGACATCGTAATCATGATTTTCGATGTCTTGCAGGATATCCCGGTAGAGGATAGCGGCGGCACTGATCGCTGTCCGTCCATCACGGTCGAGCATCTGGATGCCCTCCCAGGACTCTTGATATAACCGACGGTTGCGGGCGATCTGGAAGCGCATAAAGTTGCGCCAGCGTTCGGTGACTTCCCCCCGCTCGATGTCGGCTTCGCTCAGCCCGAAGGCTTCGAGTTCTTCTTGTGGTAGGTATAACCGCCCCACGCGCCAATCTTCTGCGATGTCGCGTAGGATATTGGTGATCTGTAGCGCGACCCCCAGACGAACCGCGTAAGGAAGCGCATCTTCGCCTTCGAAGCCGATAATGTGCATTGCCATCAACCCGACGGTAGAGGCCACACCATAAGAGTATTCGGCTAATTCTTCAAAGGTTTGGTACCGTGTTTTGGTCAGGTCACAGCTCACACCGTCGATCAACTGTTGAGCATAACCGCGTGGAATGCTGAAATTTGCACGGGCATCGGCCCAGGCCAGCGCGACAATATCTGTAACGGGTGGGTTGCAGATTGAGACACGCTCTTTCCAATCTTCCAGCCGGGCGGCACGTACTGCACTATCGCTCTCACAATCGACAATATCATCGGTCACCCGGCAGAACGCATAAAGCGCACGGACGGCACGTTGCTTGGCTTCCGGCAAAAGTGACGATGCCATAAAGAACGTTCGACTGTGGGTCTTCGTCACGTCCTTGCAGTGTTCATACGCCGCAGATAACGCGACGTGATCTGTTTCAAGTGTTGGGGTAGGGATGCTGTTGTTGAGGGCGTCTTCGGCCCAGCTCAACAGGCGATATTCCCAGGATTGTTGGATTTGCAAGCTCATTGATTGCTCACTTCTTATGTGCGGAGGACAAGACTAGACAATCGAATTCTTTCGTTTATGGCATAGGATACGATGAGGTCGGTGTGAGAGGGCAATTAGAGGCTTAATGTGGGTATGTCAAATGAAAATTTGCTGATAAATTATCTGGCTTTTGTTAGCTCCTGGTGAGCGATGCCTTCAGCCGCCAAGCCTGACGGCTGAAAGCTGAGGTGTGGTGCTACAGGTTCAGTTCAGTTTTGCCAGCATCGTTCACATGCGCCAGGATGGCATCGGCGACTGCTTGCGGTTGAAGTGCGCCATCGGGCAGGTTGAACGGGACGTTATCCCAGAAAGGGGTATCGACAGCGGGCGGACGCACAATCGTGATGTTTTTCTTGCGGTTTTCCTTCTGCAAGATCGCCACCATTGACTCCAGGCCGGCTTTAGCAGTGGTATACGCGCCGAAACGGGGCAGGGTGATCTTATCGACATAAGCCCCCAGGAACAACAAATGTGCATTTTTGTTCATCAGGTTCAGGCTGGATCGAGCCGCCAGAAAGGCCCCGGTTAAATTGGCGTCGATGGTTGCCTGCCAGTCTTCCGGCGCGAGCTTATCCAGTGGATCTGCAAAGATGCCCCCGGCGGCATAGACGACCATCTCAAGGCCATCTGTCTCTTGAGCGCAAAGCGTCACGATGTTGGTGATTCCGTTGGCATCGCCGGCGTCGAAGCTATAGGTAAAGTCAGCCTCGTCGGGGATTTTCATCTCGTCACGGGCGACGGCGAAAACCCGCCAGCCCTCATGTTTTAATGTTTTGACCAGGGCCGATCCGATTCCGCCGGATGCGCCCCATATTAATGCGTCTGGCATCGTTATGACTCCTGTTCGTTATTGTCGTTGATCGTCATTAAAAAGGCGATCAGGTCATCGATAAATTGTTCGGGTGCTTCTTCCATCGGTAAATGGCCGACACCGGCATAGGCGATTAACTCGGCGTTGGGCACCAGTTCCGCCAGGGCCTCCCCGCGTGATAATGGTACCCAGGTGTCATTTTCTCCCCAGATGAGCGTGACCGGGAGGCCTTCCACTGCCTGGGCGAAGGTCGCCGGGTCGATGGGATCGCTGGTCTCCTGTTGGGTCAAAATCTGCGCCAGGCCCACTTGCCAATCATCGACCTGTAAGATCTGCGCGTAGCCATCGCGGATCTCGTCGCTGACTTCAAAAGCCGGGTCATAGGCTGATTCCAGAATGCCAAGGAAACGCTCACGGGTCAGGAAGTTCGTCAATAGGTTGAGGAAAGCCTCACTTTCGGTGTCAATGTTTGCGGCAAGGTCGGATAATCCACCCAGCGGAGAGCCTGACTCGTCTTCGGCTGTCTCATCATCATCTGGGGGTAACGGCGCGACACCGGCCACATAAACCAACCCTGCGACTCGTTCTGGATAAGCCGTCACGAAGCGGCTGATGACTCCGCCGCCAGCACTATGACCGACCAGCACTGCCGACTCGATTTCCAATTCGTCCATCAGCGCGGCCAACCGCTCGACCTGTGCCTCGCCATCAATGCGGACATCGGCGGATTTTTCCGACAGCCCAAACGGCGGGCGATCATAGGCGATGGCGTAATAACCACTATCGCCCAGTATGCCGAGTGCATCGCGCCAGGTGAAGGTTGAGCCGCCGAAACCATGCAACAGAATAACGGCCTGCTCATCCGGGTTGCCGGTCGTCTCCACGTAGACATCGGCCCCGGCCAATGTGACGAACATGCCATTATCTGCCGCGAATGTCTCCGGCGGGAATGTCTCCGGGGCGTCGTCTTGAGCCTGGGCTGGCAAGACAAGCAATAGACTAGCCAATATCAGCATCCAGTATCTTAGCTTGATTTGATTCATTTTATTGACCTTTGACGACTTCATAAGCAGATAATGCGGCCTGCCGTGCTTCTTTATGCTCCACGATGGGCGGCGGATAATCTGCCGGCGGTGGATTGAGCTTCCAGGGTTCGTGGATGTCTTCAGCGGCCAGATCACGCAGTTCTGGCACCCAACGGCGGATGTAATCTCCGTCAGGATCGTATTTTTTCGATTGTGAGATCGGGTTAAAGATGCGGAAATACGGTTGGGCATCGGTGCCGGTGCCTGCGGCCCATTGCCAGCCGCCATTATTCGCCGCCAGGTCTCCATCAATCAACCACTGCATGAAGTGTTTTTCTCCCTCACGCCAGTCGATCAGCAGATGCTTGGTTAAAAAACTGGCGACGATCATGCGGGCACGGTTGTGCATCCAGCCGATTGACTTCAACTGGCGCATGGCGGCATCTACCACCGGGTATCCGGTCTGGCCGTCTTTCCAGCGTTGGAGCTTTTGCGCATCTTCTGACCATTGCACCGCATCATACTTTTCGCGGAAATTCTGTGTTTTGACCCTGGGGAAATACCAAAGGATGTGCGTGTAGAACTCATGCCAGATGATTTCATCGACAAACGCGCCGATTGAGTCTTTGTGAGCTTGCTTGGTGGCCTGGGCGTATGCTTCACGGCAAGCCCAGTAAATCGTCCGCGTGGCAATGATGCCGAACCGGATATAAGGCGATAGAAACGAGGTTCCAGTACGGGGTGACTCATGCGGGTTGCCGAGGTCGTCCCGGCGGTCGTCATAATGTGCAATGCCAGCATCAAGCCAATCCGTTAAGAGGCGTTGGGCTTCGGATTCGCTGGCAGTTGGTGTGTCGATTGTCTCACCATGACCGAGATCCGCCAGGGTGGGGATGCCGTCATTTTGCCAGCCATCGACATCTACCAGATGGGCGGCGACGACCTCATAATCTTCTACGATGGATGGTTTGTTCGGTTGCTTGCGCCATTTGTTTTTGAACGGTGTGTAGACGACATACGGATCACCGTCTTGCTTGAGTACGTCGCCCGGTGCCATCAACAACCGGTCATGGAATGTCTTCACGCTGATGCTAAGACCTTCGCGGATGGTCTCATCGCGCTGGCGGGCATAGGGGGTGTAATCAATGTTGAAGTAGAGCGCGGTCGCGTCTGCTTCGTCGATGAGATCGTGTAACACGTCCAGTGGTTCGCCGTGCCGCACCAATAGATCGCGCTGATGTTTGTGCAATTCGGTGCTCATGCTTTTCAGTGCATCCAACATAAACTTGAGCCGAGGTACAGATAACCGCTCACTGTGTAGGATGGACGGATCAAAGATGAACAGCGGGATCACGTCTTCGCCGCTGTGGATTGCTTCACGCAGGGCGGTGTGATCGCTCAGGCGCAGATCCCGCCGGAACCAGCAAATAACAGTCATTATGTTGCCTGCGGGACTAAGTGTTCAGTCGTCGCGTAATCCCGGTAACTGGCAATGGGTAGATTACGGGCGATGTCTTCATAGACCCGGATGCCACCCAGAGACACACCGGCTGTCGATTGACCGGGGAAGATTGAGTCTCCGACCAGCCGTAGGTTGTCGATGCCAGTGCGTGGGCTACGCGCTTTGAATAACGACGTCTGCGGGAAGCCGCCCACCATGCCCAGGTGACGTTCGGTATAGTATTGATACGTCACAGGTGTGCCGGGCAAAACCAGCGTCAGGTGATCTTTGAAATCCGGCAGGATGCGGGCCATATGACTGATGATGCGGTCGGCGTATTCGTCCTTTTTGGCATAATAGGCCGCTTCGTCGTGCTGTTGTAACGTCCACCACTGGGTTACATCGGTATGCGTGGTGACGGTCATCGCCCGCTGACCTGCCGGGGCGCGGGTAGCATCCCACCGGGGGGATAGCGAGATAAAGACGCTGTTGGTTTCGCCCATCGGTGAGTCGAAGCCCTGGATGATCTGATGGTGATCCGGGAAATCTGCCGGGATCGCGGCATCATCGACGCCGAGATGCAAGACGAACGCCCCCCAACCGAGCTTGCGACTCTCGGATTCATGGCGTAGGCGTGCGGTACTATCCTGGCCCAGCAGGATGTTTAAGTTCCAGGGGGTGGTGTTGGCGACGACAAAATCTGCTGGATAAAATGTCTCGTGTTTGGTACGGCGTCCCTTGCGAGCAGTGATGCCAGTCACACGTCCATCTTCAACCGTGATGCGGGTGACGTGGTGCCGGTAGCGGATTTGCCCGCCGAGTGACTCGAGCTTATCTACCAGGGTCTCCGCAATGCCACCGATACCGCCTTCTACATGGAAAACCCCTTGCCGCGCCAAATCGAGCGCAGTTGCGCCATACATCGCGTTGACGTTGTGCGTGGTCGTCTGCGCGGAAATCAAGAGTTGAGCATCCAAGAAGCGCACAAACGCTTGATTGGTATGTAGATTGTTCCACTTGAGCCAATCATAGACTGTGCTGAGCGCAAACGGGATCATCTGAAGATCACGCGGGAAGTTGAGCAGGCCGACTTTGGCTAGTTTGAACAACTCGGCGGTGTCTCTCGGCGGCCAGGGCAGGCCCTCCGCAGACATCTTCCAGGCGATGTCTGCTAGCTGGCTTTGTTGATCCCAGAAGCGTTGCGTACCGGGGAATTTCGCCAGTACATCGGCGTTATCCGCCGTGAGGGCGACCGACCGATCATCGAGATGGGTGACCCATGCCGGGTCGTGCTTTTTCACCGGCCAATCCAGGTTGAGCATATCGCCGACCACCGCATGTGGCCCATTCGGTTGGAAGCCGCCCACTACCGTCGCGCCGGATTCGAACCGAAAGCCTTTGTGGAAATAGGTGCTGGCACAGCCCCCAGGGTAAGTCTGTGCTTCAAACACAGTGACATCATAGCCATCTTGTTGGAGCAAGGCGGCGGTCGTCAACCCACCGATGCCAGCCCCAATGACAATTATCTTTGAACGAGTTGGTTTCACGATTGCATCTCATATTTACAAAATTTTGAACATTGTGAAAGCCAGTCTAGCAATGGTGCATGAGTACGGAATGAGGTGCGGGGAAAGGCGATACTAGAAATATAACCGGGCTGGATGGCACAATGTCTCTACTAACCGTGATTGGAGACACAAGATGTTCGAGACGTTGGGCGAACCGCAAACGACATGGACGACTTATGCGGTATCTGGTGAGGATCTGCCCGCTTTGACCGCTTTGATCCTGGATGCCGATGCGTATGAAGCGGATGAACCCGCCTGTTACGCGCCCCTCCACGCGCTTCGGGCCATCGGTCAATTAGGAGATTTGCGGGCCTTGCCCGCGTTGATTGAGGTGTTGGGGCGTAACTTGAACCCCGATCAGGTATGGCAGGATATGCCGCAAGTCTTTGTCTTGCTCGGCCCGGCTACGGTCGATGCGCTGGCTGAGGCATTGGCAGATTATGCGCCGCATCTTTACGCGGGTATCGGTACCTTTGCTACGCTTAAAGCGGTGGTCGATGCTAACCCGGAAACACACGACCGCTACATCGAGATCCTGACTGCCCAACTTCAGCAGGCGGCGGAAAATGACGCCGAAGTCAATGCACGGATCATCAAAGCACTGACTGAGCATGATGTGCGTGCGGCCCTGCCGTTGATCGAAGCGGCTTATAAAGCCGAGCGCGTCGATAAGTTCATCGCCGGCGATTGGGCCAGTGTGCAGGAAACCTTCGGCGAAAAAGACCCCGACCCCGACGCTGGCAAGACCTCGATGGAGATCTTCAAGAGCCTGGGGGATGACTTCAAAGAGACCGACCAGCGCGGTGATGATCGACAGGCGGCCAAGCGCAAACGGCGGCGTAAGATAGCGAAAAAATCGCGCAAGAAGAACCGTCGCTAATCGCTGACGGCCATCCGCGTGCGGAGGTGCCGGTAGAAAAAAAGAATACGAAGCGGGATGCCGTCGAACATCAGCCGGGTGAGAAGTCCCTTTAATCCGGGCTTATGGCTGAGTGTCACCCGGTCGATGAGGGCAACGCCGTCGGCGGTTTCCTCAAAGATGTGTTCATGCCGCCAATAGGCCATCGGCCCTTCGATCATCAGGTCGGCGAAGGAGTGTTCGGTCGGGCCGGGTTCGTGGCGGGCTACCCAGCGGATCGGGATCGGCCCGAACCACAGCGTGAACGCCAGTTCACCTTCGGTCAGCGATTCCCGGTCATCGCGGTGCAGTTGCATGAAGATCGGCGGCGGTGAGAGCTTGCCCAGGGCCTTGGGGTCTTCGTGGAACGCGACCATGCGTTGGAGTGTGGTGTTCATCTCGGTGCGTTTTTCGTATGTGTTGTTGTTGGGTGCCTCTGGCATGATGATCCTTTCTGTCTGTTGTCAACTCGAATAGACCATCATTCCATGAGCGAAATCTGAGGTGTGCGTTGGTGTTCGCCCAAAATAAGAGCCAAACAACATATTGCAATGGCGCGTTTCGGTCGCTACACTCGTACTCATCTAAAGCTAAACGGCCTATCGTATTAGGCCGTTCCTTTTTTCGGGTGAGATGCCGATGATTTATCGAATTGATGTCTGGCCGAAGTCTGCTTTATGGCGGCGGTGTGATTCAGTGCCAGATGTGATGTACATGCCAGTGAAATTGTTTTTTTTGGATGGCGTGCTGGGGCGGGATGATGTCGAGCGAATTTGCCGTGATATTCTGGTTGATCCAGTGGCGGAAGATTACGCGATCAACCAACCGCCGGCCGCCGATCATACGATTGATGTCACCCGCCGTCCTGGGGTGACCGACCCGGCGGCGGAAAGTCTCTCCAGGGCTGTCGGTGTACTGAACATAAAAGGATTGGCGCGGGCCGCCACTGGCACGCGCTTTTTGTTGTCCGGCTCTGTTGATAGGGCCGGACTCGAAATGCTGGCGGAAAGAGAATTTTCGAATCCGTTGATTCAACGTCATCAGATCGACGGGGTGATCGACGCGCCGTTTGTGCCGGTGCAGGCGACCGATGATGCCGTCGAGACGGTGCGGCTGAGCGATGCCAATGACGAAAAATTGCGGGCGATCAGCCAGGAACGCCGTTTGTCGCTTGACCTACGAGAGATGCAGGCCATTCGTGCGTATTTTCAATCTGTAGAACGCGACCCGACCGATGCCGAGCTTGAGATGCTGGCCCAGACGTGGAGTGAACACTGCGTCCACAAGACGTTCCGCGCCCGTATTGAGTACACCGGGCCGACCGCCGATGACCCGACCCCGCGTGAGCATACGATTGACGGCTTGCTCAAGACTTACATCCGGGCGGCCACCGAGCAGGTCGCCAAAGACTGGGTTTACTCCGCCTTTGTGGATAACGCCGGGATCGTGCGCTTTGATGATGCGTGGGATCTGGCATTCAAGGCGGAGACACACAATCGACCGTCTGCGTTAGAACCGTTCGGCGGGGCGAATACCGGTGTCGGCGGTGTGATCCGTGATGTGTTGGGGGTTTCTGCCCGGCCCATTGCTAATACCGATATTCTTTTCTTCGGCCCGCCAGATCTGGCAGAGCATGACTTACCAGAGGGCGTCTTGCATCCCCGGCGGATCGCGTCGGGCGTGGTGGCTGGCATCGAAGATTATGGTAATAAGATGGGCATCCCGACCGTCAACGGCGCGATCTTCTATGATCGCGGTTATGTCTCAAATCCGCTGGTATTTTGTGGTTGTGTCGGCATTCTGCCGCATGGATCGCATCGTACAGGTGCCCAACCGGGTGACTTGATCGTGGTCATCGGTGGCCGTACCGGGCGCGACGGTCTGCGCGGCGCGACCTTCAGTAGCATGGAAATGGACGTTACCACCAGCGAACTTTCCGGCGGTGCGGTTCAGATCGGCCACCCCATCCACGAAAAACAGGTGCAAGAAGTCGTCTTGCGGGTGCGCGACGCCGGGCTGTATAACGCCATCACTGATTGCGGCGCGGGTGGTCTATCGTCTGCGGTGGGCGAGATGGGCGAGCATCTGGGCGCGGTGGTTCAATTGGACGCGGTGCCGCTCAAGTATCCGGGGTTGCGTCCCTGGGAAATATGGCTGAGTGAAGCCCAGGAGCGAATGGTGCTGGCCGTCCCGCCGGGGAATTGGGAACAGTTCCAGGCGATTTGTGCCGGACAAGATGTCGAGGTGGTGGTAATCGGCACGTTTGAGCCGACCGGACGCCTGACCCTGCATTATGGTGACACATTCGTCGGTGATCTGACGATGGAATTCTTGCATGGTGGTCTGCCACAGAAGCATCTCAAAGCGGAATGGATGCCGCTTCAGCCCGCGCTTGACCCGGTGCCAACGGTGGATATGAATCAGGCTTTGCTGGATCTGCTGTCACTGCCGAACATTCGCAGTAAAGAGGCCGTCATCCGCCGGTATGACCATGAAGTTCAGGGCGGAACTGCGCTCAAACCACTGGTTGGCATGGACGATCACGGGCCGGGCGATGCGACTGTGATCGTCCCCCAGGTAGCACAGACCGCCCAGGATCCGGTGCGCGGGATCGCGTTATCGGTCGGCTTATGCCCACAATACACGCGCTATGATCCGTATGCGATGGCCTGGGCCGCCGTTGATGAAGCATTGCGGAACATGGTCGCGGTCGGTGCCGATCCCGATCAGGTCTCGATCCTGGATAACTTTAGTTGGGGCAATACCAATCTGCCGGATCGACTGGGTGAATTAGTCCGTGCCGCGCAAGGATGCCACGACGCCGCCATCGCTTACGATGTGCCTTTCATCAGCGGTAAGGACAGCCTGAATAACGAATATCTCGGTGAAGACGGCCAACGCCATGCTATCCCCGGCACGCTGGTGATCTCGGCAATGGGCATTGTGCCGGATGTCGGTCAAACTGTCTCGATGGATCTGAAGGCCGCTGGCAATAAACTTTATCTCATCGGTGAGACTCAAAACGACCTGCGCGGCAGTCATTTCGCGGATTTACTCGGTATCGATGCGGGGAACGTGCCGCAACCGGATCCCGACGCACTGGCGCGATTGCGTGTCTTGCATCAGGCGATTACGGCGGGGATGGTGCAAGCCTGCCACGATCTAAGTGAGGGTGGGGTAGCGGTCGCGCTGGCCGAGATGTGCATCGCTGGACGCCTGGGAGCTAGCATTGCGCTTGATGGATCGCAGGATGCGATTATCGCTTGTTTTGCGGAGACTACCGGGCGATTCGTGGTCGAAGTTGCGCCGGAGGATACTGCTCAATTCGAACAAATCCTGGCCGATGTGCCGCATTGGCAAATTGGCACAGTCAACACGACAGGTGTGCTGGCAATCAATGATTGGATTGACCTGCCGATTCATCAGCTTGAAACAGCCTGGCGCGGCGAACGCCAACCGGCGGAAGCTCCGGCTGATGATCTGCCCGCACAGACTGCGAGTCAGGTCGAACGTATGCCCACTGTTCACACCGAGCCGCCCCGGGTGTTGATCTTGCACGCGAACGGCACCAATCGCGATCATGACGCGGCCCTGGCCTGTGAATTGGCCGGTGGTTCACCGGAAATCGTCCATATCAACCAACTTCTGGCCGGTGAGCGTATGTTGCTCGATTATCATATGTTGGTGGTGCCGGGGGGCTTTTCTTACGGCGACGACCTGGGGGCCGGGATGCTCTGGGGGCTGGATCTCCGTGCTCGGTTGCAAGATTCGCTTGAGGCGTTCATCGCGGATGGTCGCCCGGTGCTGGGCATTTGTAATGGCTTCCAGACGTTGGTCAAGGCCGGAGTTTTGCCGGGAGAGCCGGTCGGGCGACAGGTCACGTTGACCTATAACGCACACGATCAATTTGAATGTCGCTGGGTTTATCTGCAACCGAATCCTGCCAGTCCGTCGTTGTTCTTGCATGAGGTGGAAACCCCGTTTTATGTGCTGGTCGCACACGGTGAGGGGCGCGTTTTGGCGGCGGATGACGCGACCGCCGAACGGTTGTGGCATCAGGGATTGGTCGGCCTGCGCTATGTGACCGCTGACGGAAAACCCGCCGGGTATCCGGCCAACCCGAACGGAAGCCTATTGAATATCGCCGGCCTGAGCAACCCGGCAGGTAACGTCTTCGGCTTGATGCCACACCCCGAAAATCATGTGTTTGCGTGGCAACATCCGCGCTGGCACCGGGGGGAGCAGGGTATGGATGGTCTGCGCCTGTTCCAGAACGGCATCCGATTTGCATAGGGGGATGATATGAGCGAACACTTCGACCACGAGATATATCTGAGTCCGTTCACATGGCGTTATGGCAGTGACGCCATGCGCCGGGTGTGGTCGCTGGCGCATAAGCGGCGGTTGTGGCGGCAGATCTGGGTTGCGCTGGCAGATGCACAACAGGCCGCCGGGTTGGTCACCGCCGAGCAAGTGGCTGAACTCCGTGCCCATCAAGACGACATCGACTTAGACCGCGCCCACGCCATCGAAGCTGAATTGCATCACGACCTGATGGCAGAAGTCCATACTTATGCCGAGCAATGCCCGACGGCTGGCGGCATCATCCACCTGGGGGCGACCAGTATGGACATCGAAGACAATGCCGATGCTATGCGCCTGCGTTCTGCGCTGGATCTGGTGCTGGATCAATTGCGGCAATTGTTGGAGTCATTGGCCGGGCAGATCGACGCTGAAGCAGATAGCGTCTGCATGGCCTTTACCCACATCCAACCGGCGGAGCCGACCACCATCGGTTACCGGCTGGCGAATTACGGTCAGGATTTACTGGCGGATTATGATGCGCTTCAGGCGGTACGCGGGCGTCTGCGCGGCAAAGGGCTGAAGGGCGCGGTCGGTACGTCGGCCTCTTATGCCGAGTTGCTCCATGATACCGGCATCACGCCGCGCCAACTCGAAGCACAGGTGATGGCTGAACTTGATCTTGATGTATATCCGGTGGCGCATCAGACGTACCCACGCCGTCAGGATTGGGAGATCGTCTCTGCCCTGGCTGGGCTGGCGATGACTATTTACCGTTTTGCCTTTGATCTTCGATTGTTACAATCGCCCCCGTTTGGAGAGTGGGCGGAGCCGTTTGGGAAAAAGCAAATTGGATCATCGGCCATGCCCTTCAAGCGGAATCCGATCAACGCGGAAAATATGGACAGTCTGGCGCGATATGTCGGCTCTTTGCCCGGTGTATTGTGGGGGAACGCGGCCCATAGTCTGCTGGAACGCACACTCGATGACAGCGGCAACCGGCGGGTCGTCCTGCCGCAAGCCTTCCTGGCGGTGGATGAACTGCTCAAGCGCATGCGGCGGTTGGTCGATGGATTGCAGATCAACCGGGATGTCGTAGCCCGGAACTTGCAGACTTATGGGGTCTTCGCGGCGACCGAGCGTGTGTTGATGGCGGCGGTGCGCCAGGGCGGCAACCGGCAGGATTTGCACGAGGTCATCCGGGAGAATAGCCTGCACGCCTGGGATGCCATTCGGCGGGGTGAGGCTAACCCGCTGGCCGACCGCTTGCAGACTGACGAGCGTGTGACCGCTTATCTTGACCCGGCGACTGTTGCCGGCTTGCTCCGCGCTGATGACCACATTGGCGATGCCCCGGCCCGTGCCCGCCAACTAGCAGAGCAAATCCGCCGCACGCTGAAACCAGAGGGAGATCCTCACTCATGATCGCACATGATGATCTGCTGGCGGCCCTGCCGGATGTATTTACAGGTGTGGCGTTATCCGGCTTCGGGCCAAAGACCACTGGCAAAGTCCGTGATATTTATCGCCAGAACGACCGGCTCACCTTGATTACGACGGATCGCGTCTCCGCTTTTGACCGGGTTTTGGGTCACATCCCATACAAAGGACAGGTATTGAACCAACTCAGCTTGTGGTGGTTCGAGCAGTTGCGCGACATCGTGCCGCATCATGTGGTGCATTCGCCGGATCCGAACGTCGTGATCGCCCGTGAAGCCGAGTCGATTCCGGTTGAGGTGGTGGTGCGCGGGTATATCACCGGGGTGACCAGTACCTCCATGTGGACGCTCTACGAGCAAGGCGACCGCCAGCCTTACGGGATCTCACTGCCGGATGGCCTGCGTAAAAATGATCCCCTGCCGGGGCCGGTCATCACGCCGACGACTAAAGCGAGGGACGGCGGTCACGATCAACGGCTGACGCGGCAGGAATTGCTTGATCGTGGTATCGTCGCCCCTGACCTGTGGCAACAGATCGAGAGTGTGGCTGTGGCGATCTTCCAGCGTGGGCAAGCCCTGGCGGAAAAGGCCGGGTTAATCCTGGTGGATACCAAGTACGAGTTCGGCCTGATAGACGGTCAGCTTACGCTGATTGATGAAGTACACACACCGGATTCCAGCCGGTACTGGTTGCATGAAACTTATCGGCCCGATCAAACCCCTGAACATTATGACAAAGAATTCATGCGGTTATGGTACGCTAGAAATGGTTATCGTGGTGAGGGTAACCCGCCGACGATGCCCGCTGAGTTCGTCGCGCAGATTGCTCAACGTTACATTGAAACATACGAACGGTTGACCGCGAGTCAATTCCAACCGGGGGCCACCCCCACTGATAAACGAATTCAACAAAAGCTCAGTGCTTTGTAAGGAGAAATCGCGGTATGGAACCGCTGTTTGATGATAAACCGAAAGAGGAATGCGGCGTCTTTGGTGTGTATGCACCGGGGCGAGACGCGGCACGCCTGACCTTCTTTGGCCTGTACGCGCTTCAGCATCGCGGCCAGGAAGGAGCCGGTATCGTGACTTGCGACAGTCAACGCGCCTGGATTCATAAGGGCATGGGGTTAGTCTCGCAGGTGTTCAAAGAAGACAGCCTGGAACCACTCGAAGGGCATATTGCCATCGGTCATAATCGTTATTCGACGACCGGCGGCTCCAACGAGCGTAACACATCGCCCTATCTGATCGAAACCATTGACGGTCCGTTGGGAGTCTCACACAACGGCAATCTGACTAATACGCTCTATCTGCGCGAGCGATTGTTAAAGCGCGGGGTTGGCCTGCATTCGACCACCGATAGCGAGATCATCACGCAGATGCTAGCCGCACCGCCGGAGACCTGGTTAGATGGCGATCTGCTTGATGTACAGGGCGATACGCTTGATCTGTGGCAATATCGCATCCGTGGGTTGATGCAAATCGCAGAGGGGGCTTATTCGCTTACATTGTTGACGAAAGACGGTCTATACGGGGTGCGCGATCCGCTTGGGATGCGCCCGTTGGTGTTGGGCCAATTGGGCGATGATGGGTATGTGCTGGCGTCCGAGTCGTGTGCGTTGGCGACCATCGGCGCGGAATACGTGCGTGAGGTCGAACCGGGTGAGATCATCAAGATTGATGACCTGGGTGTGCATAGCATTGTCGGCAAGACCTCTCAACGGCGGGCACTCTGTGTGTTTGAATACGTGTATTTCGCCCGGCCTGATTCCTTGCTGGAAGGACAATCTGTCCATCATGTGCGGCAACGCCTGGGCCGCCAATTAGCGCGTGAAGCCCATGTTGATGCCGACATCGTGATCGGCGTGCCGGATAGCGCGACACCCGCCGCCATCGGGTACGCGCAAGCGGTCGGCCTGCCTTACACCGAAGGCTTTACCAAAAATCGTTACATCGGGCGCACATTTATTCAGCCGGATGACGAATTACGCAAACACAGCGTCCAACTGAAATATAATCCGCTGGCCGCAAATCTGGCAGGCAAGCGCGTGATCGTGGTCGATGATTCGATTGTGCGGGGTAACACCTCTGGCCCGCTGGTGGATATGCTCCGGGCGGCGGGTGCTAGCGAAGTCCACTTGCGGATTTCATCCCCGCCGATTCGTCATCCTTGCTTTATGGGGATAGACATGGCGACCTATAAAGAATTGATCGCACATAAGCTGGATATTCCGCGCATCCAGGCGCGAACCGGCGCGGATAGCCTGGATTATCTTTCACTCCCTGGGATGCTGGAAGCGGTGCAGGCGGGCATCACACAAGAATCTGCCGGGCATTGTACCGCCTGCTTTAACGGAGATTATCCGGTCGCCATCCGGCCTGAACGCCTGGACGCGGATACGACGGTCACCGAGCCGGTTAGCTTTTTGGGGGAATAGATGGTCAACGTGCTGATCGTCGGGAGTGGCGGGCGCGAACATGCGCTGGCATGGTCAATCGCCCGGTCTGATCGTCTGGGCAAGCTTTACATCGCGCCGGGTAATGCTGGGACGGCAGACCTGGGCATCAACGTCCCGGTTATGACGGATGACATCCCGGCGTTGACCGCCTTTGCGCGTGATAACGCGATTGATCTGGTCGTGGTCGGCCCGGAAGTTCCGCTGGCGGCGGGCTTGGTAGACGCGCTTGATACGGTCGGGATCCCGGCTTTCGGGCCGACGCAAGCCGCCGCGCAGATCGAAGCATCCAAGGCTTTTTCGAAGGCGTTCATGCAAGCGCAGGGCATCCCGACGGCAACTTATGCTGAATTCGATGACCTGCAAGCCGCCATCGACTATGTGCAGACCGTCGATTATCAAGTCGTGGTCAAGGCGGATGGGCTGGCGGCGGGTAAGGGCGTCATCGTCTGTGATACACGCCAGCAAGCCGTAACTGCTCTACACGATATGCTGGAAGATGGCGCGTTCGGTGGTGCGGGGGAGACAGTCATCGTGGAAGAACGCTTGCGCGGCCCGGAGGTGTCGGTTTTGGCATTTTGTGACGGCGAACGAGTCGTGCTGATGCCCGCCATCCGTGACCATAAACGGGCTTATGACGGCGACCAGGGGCCGAATACCGGCGGGATGGGAGCCTTTGGCCCGGTGCCTGATGTGAGCCAGGATGACCTGAAACACTTTGAGCAGACGATTCTCCTGCCGGCGGTGCATGGGTTGGCAGAACGGGGCACGCCATATATCGGGGTACTCTATGCCGGGTTAATCCTCACCGCGAATGGCCCGCGCACGCTCGAATTTAACTGTCGTTTTGGTGATCCAGAGACACAGGTCATCCTGCCCCTGCTGGAAAGTGATCTGCTGGAAATCATGCTGACCTGTGTACAAGGCCGCCTGAATCCGGCAGATGTGCGCTGGTATGACGGTTACGCCGCGACTGTGGTGGCGGCATCGCCTGGTTATCCCCAGGCGTATCCTAAAGGCTTGCCCATCACCGGGCTGGATGCGGTAGCGGATAGTGTGATCTTCCATGCCGGGGTCGCTCGGTTAGATGACGGTTCGTTCCAGACGGCGGGCGGGCGGGTTCTGGCGGTTTCTGCCGTTGGCCGCACGCTTGATTCAGCCATTACGCAGGCTTACACTGACCTGGGGTGCATTCACTTCGACGGTATGCATTATCGAACGGATATTGGACGACCGATGTAATGGAGCGTATCATCATCGTCGGGAATGCCGGTAGCGGCAAGTCAACATTAGCCAGCCAGATTCACCGCGTATGGGGGTATCGTCAGGTCGAACTCGATTCGTTGTTCTGGCAGGATGACTGGCGTCAGACGCCACCGATAGAATTCCGTGAAGAAGTCCAGGCGCACCTTGAATCTGCCGGACGATGGGTGGCGACCGGGAATTATAGCGGTGTGCGTGATCTTGTATGGTCATTGGCGGATAGTCTGATCTGGTTAGATTATCCGCTGTGGGTATGGTTCCCACGTTTGCTACGGCGGACGATCAACCGGATCATCAGCCAGGAGCCGCTATGGGGCACGAATAACCGTGAGTCCTGGCAGAATGCGATCTTTGATAAAAATGCGCTGTGGCGGTATGCTCTACGCACACACAAGCGTCGTCGCCGTCAGTATGTGGATATTCTTGCAAGTGATGAATACGCTCATTTAACTGTGTTTCGCCACCGGCACCCACACGAGACGCGCCGGTGGCTCCAGCAGAACGGATTGACTCATGCCCTCACATGATGCCTATCGCAAGGCCGGGGTCGATATTGACGCCGGTAACCGCGCTACTGATTTGATGCGGGATGCAGTCCAGGCGACGTATACGGATGCGGTGCTTTCGCAGACTGGCGCGTTCGGTGGGTTGTTCGCGCTGGATGCCGTGCGCGAGATGACGCGCCCGGTGCTGGTTGCTTCTACTGATGGTGTGGGAACCAAGACAATGGTCGCCGCCCGGCTCAACCGTTGGGATACCATCGGTCAGGATCTCGTCAATCATTGCGTCAACGACATTCTGGTACAGGGGGCGCGTCCGTTGTTCTTCCTGGATTATGTGGCCTCATCTAAACTGGATCCGGTGCAGATCGCGGAAGTCGTCAAGGGGTGCGCTGTCGCATGTCAACAGGTTGGCGCGGCGTTACTCGGCGGTGAGACGGCTGAAATGCCCGGTGTGTATCAGCCCGGCGAGCTTGATCTGGTCGGGACTATCGTCGGTGTGGTCGATCATGCCGATATTGTGGATGGAAGCCGGATACAGCCGGGTGATTCCATCCTGGTGTTGCCATCTACCGGCTTGCATACCAATGGTTACACGTTAGCCCGTTCGGTGTTGGATCACATCAACTGGGGGCAACCGCATAGCCTGCTCCGTGAGAGTACCGGCGAAGCCCTGCTCAAAGTGCATCGTTGCTATCTGCCAGAGGTGACCGCGCTCCACTCTGCCGGGGTAGATGTGCATGGGATGGCGCACATCACGGGTGGTGGCGTGATTGACAATCTGCCGCGCATCCTGCCAGCGGGCCTCACGGCGAAATTACACCGGGGGAAATGGCCGGAGCCGCCCATCTTTGGCTTGATTCAACGTCTGGGTGAAATTACTGATGCGGAGATGTTCCGCACGTTTAACATGGGCCTGGGCTTTCTGGTGATCGTCCCGCCGGAGCAAGCCGAGCAAGTTCAAACGATCATCCCGGCGGCGCGGCTGGCCGGGCAGGTCGAAGCCAACGGAAACGGGGTCGTCATTGACTGACCAGCGGCTAGTTGTTTTGATCTCTGGTAACGGCTCGAACTTGCAAGCATTGATCGACGCGACACAAGCCGGCACGGTCGAGGCTGAGATTGTGCTGGTGATTTCCAACCGGCGGCAGGCCTACGGGCTGACTCGCGCAGAAGATGCGGGCATCCCGACGCTTTATTTTCCGCTCAAGCCCTATCGTGAAGCCGGGCGAAGCCGGGAGGACTATGACCGTGATCTGGCGGAAAAAGTCATCACGGTTGATCCAACCCTGGTGGTATTAGCCGGTTGGATGCACATCGTTTCCGGTGAGTTTATCAAACGGCTAAACGGGCGCGTGATTAACCTGCATCCGGCTTTACCAGGGCGTTTCCCCGGTACGAACGCCATCGAACGGGCTTACGAAGCTTATCAGCGCGGTGAGATCGACGCGACGGGATGCATGGTGCATTATGTGGTGCCAGAAATTGACGCTGGGCCAGTCATCGCGCAACAGGTTGTTCCCATCCAGCCGGGTGATACTCTGACGGATTTAGAGGCGCGGATGCACAGTACCGAGCATAATTTGATCGTGCAGGCGACTCGTGACGCGCTCAACGTGCGGCGTTGAGTGTATCGCGCAGGGTGCGGGCGGCTTGTGCCGGGTCATCGCTGAAGATAACCCCGCGTGATGAGTTGACGATCAAGCCGCGCCCGGCGGCATTCAGCCCACTGTGCATAATCGTGGCAGGGTCACCGCCCTGGGTGCCGACACCCGGCACGAGCAAGGTCATTTGTCCGGTCAGGGCGCGAACCTGCTTTAACTCCGCCGGATAGGTCGCGCCGACAACCAGCATACAATTGCCATTACTGTTCCAGTCATTGTGTACATGTTCGGCTACGATCTGCCACAGTGGCTTATCGCCTAATTTCAAGTCCTGGAATTCACCACTGGTCGGGTTCGAGGTGCGACATAACACGATCACATATTTATCCTGCCGCTCTAAGAACGGCGTGAGGGCCTCCCCGCCCAGGTACGGGTGTATCGTTATCGCGTCGAAGCCTAGATCGTCAAACACGGCCCGGGCGTAACCCCGGTTGGTGTTGCCGATGTCGGCGCGTTTGGCATCGCAGATGGTGAAGATCGCCGGATGATTTTCTCGCAGGTAGGTCATGGTCTGTGCCATATCGCGCCAGCCCGCCGCCCCGTGTGCTTCGTAGAACGCGGTATTGAGCTTATACGCGCTGGCATACGGGTGCGTCTGCTCGATGATCCAGCGGTTGAAATCATACTGGGGTGTCTCACTCGCCTGGAAGCGAACCGGCAGGCGGTCGATGTCGGCATCCAGGCCCACACAGACTAACGAGTCAATATCTGCCGCTCGCCGGTCGTATTTGTCGCTCATGAAGTTGGCTCCCAATCATGCGGGTTATCCAGCCAGCGGCGGATGATCGCGACAGCTTCTGAGTTGAAGATGCCGCGTGCGCTGGCTTCCGTCAGGATGATGTCGAACGTCGTCAGTGTGATCAGGTCAACACCCGTCGCTTGATACGCGCTGGCCGCTTCTGCAAAGCCATAACTGACGATAGCCATCGCGTGCTGAACGGTCGCCCCGGCTTCGCGGAGTTCGACCACACCATCCAGGCTACTGCCACCCGTCGTCACCAGATCTTCGATCAGTAAGACGGTCTTGCCGCTTACGTCGCCCCCTTCGATGCGATTTTTCAGCCCGTGATCCTTGCTCTCCTTGCGGATGAAGACCGACGGATATTCGGTGGCATAGGCCAGGGCGGCACTATGCGGCACACCGGCCACCGCGATCCCGGCTACGATGTCAAAGCTCAAGTTATGTTCGGCGATGGCATCCTGAAAGCTGGCGATGATGCGCCGCCATTGCTCCGGGAAGTATGGGATGGTGCGGTTGTCGATGTAAACCGGCGATTGAATCCCCGATTTGAAGGTTTTAGGATCATCCGGTGTGAATTTTACCGCGTCGATTTCCAATAGGGCCTGGGCAACGGTCTTAGCGATAGCGTCCATCGGTGAATGCTCTTTCTTGATCGTCTTGTAAGATGCTGGCGGCGGCCAGTGGCCCCCGGTAGACCAGGGCTGACCAATATTGTACCGCTTTTGCTCCGGCAGATCGCATCGCATGATAGGATGCTGGATCCAGCACGCCGCCACAACCAATAACATCGACCGGGGCCGGACTTTCCGCCAGCAGACCGACCGCCCGGATAGCGTACGGTTGTAATCTGCCGCCGCCGATGCCCGCCGTGTGTGTGCCGTCGGGTGTAGGTTGGCCCCAGGTGTTGGTCGCCACCACGGCCTGCACACCATCCGCCGCGAAGACCTGCATCAACCTGTGATATTGGGCCGCGCTCAGGCCGGGGCCGACCTTGACCCACACCGGTACACCATCCGCCAGGGAGACCGCCGCCCGGCTTAGGGCCTGGGCCTGGGCTTCGGTCTGGCGGCCTTCGGGGTCGTCTTCGGTGTTGGGGCAACTGAGATTCAAGGTGAACCAGTTTGGACGCACGCCGGCCGCGTGAAATGCATCTAACGACTGCCGGATGTCGTCGGCTTGAGCTGTATCCAGGCCAGGGGAAGGGGCGATGTTGATACCGAATACGGGCGGTAGGTCGCGGGTGGCAAGGAAGGCGGCGGCGGCCTGCACACCGGGGTTCTTCAGGCCGACTCGATTCTGGGTGGAATGGGTGGTGCGGTCTCGCCAGATCACGGTGCCAGGGTTGCCGGTGCGCGGCCATCGCGTGAACGATCCAAATTCCACCGGGCCGACTAAAGCCGGCATGGTGCGCCAGCCCGGTATGATATTTTCGCCAAATTGCACGGCGGCTAATGCACCCGCTTCGGATTGAAATCCGTCGCCTTTGACGAAGCCCGCCGCCAGTAAAAACGGATGCGGTAGATCAACGCCGCCGACTGTAACCGGCTGAGATGGAAAGATCTGACGATATAATGATTGGATCGCAGTCTGCACCCAGTCTTTGCCATCTGCCCACCGTAATAACCGCAAGACATCGTTATGCGATGCCTGCGCCGACCGGGTGAAGATCAGCGGGCGCAACAGACGATAAGCCAGATTCCCGGTGTGTAATAGTGCGGCATCAAGCATAGAGATTCCGCCCGAACCCTGGAGCAACGCGCACTTGTTCGCCGTCATAGACTTGATGACCGCGTATCCAGGTTTCCAGCACGCGGCCCCGCACGGTCATGCCGTCGAACGGTGACCAACCGGCCTTTGAGTGCATCACTTTGCCGTCAATGACGCGCCGTGCATCGGTATCAACCAGTGTGTAAGTATCTGGCGGCGCGGTGATCTTGTAGATTTCACGCGGGCGCACCGAGACGAGATTGATAATCTGCTCTAGCGTCAGGCGGCCTTGATGCATGGCCGTGAGCAAAAGTGGCAGAGTCGTCTCCAGGCCGGGCACACCGAAGGGGGCCGGATCGCTCTCTTTTTCTGCTTCGGTGTGGGGTGCATGGTCGGATTCAACAATATCAATGACGCCATCCGCCAAGCCTTGCCACAGTGCATCCTGGTCGGCCTGGGTCTTAAGCGATGGCTTCATCATGCCCTTGCCGCCGAGCGTTGTTACGTCGCGTTCGGTCAGCCACAGGTGGTGTGGGCATACGCCGCACGTCACCGGGAGGCCGTCTGCTTTGGCTTGCCGGATGATCGCGACTTCGTAGGCGGTGGAGACGTGCAGAATGTGTGTTGGCTTGCGGTATTCGCGCACCAGATCAAGGATGTGGACGCAGGTCTCGTCTTCGGCGTGGTTGGCGAAGATCTTACCGCCGGGCCAATGGGCATAATGTCCGGCGCGTATGGCGGGATCTTCGACTAACAGGTTGCCGGTGGTGGAGTTGTTGAACATCTTTACGCCGCATACGTCATCAAAAACCGTTGAATACGCCGGCCAATTGCCGCCAGCAGACGCGCAGAAGTAAACACCCCAATCACAGACGGCTTGCGCGTCGATGTGGCTTAACTTTTGATCCAATGCGGCTTGATCGACCGTGTGGGGCGGGGTGTTGGGCATATCGAACACGGCCCAATATCCGCCAGCGACGGCGGCGCACGTCTCGGTGAAGAAATCACCTTTGTGTGCCCACGCCATCCCCCGCAGATGCACATGCGGATCTAGCATGGCCGGGATGCGAATCCGCGTCATCTACACATCCTCCGCACCCAGGATCTTCGCCAGCAAAGCCATACGCACGAACATGCCGTTTTCCATCTGCTGGAAGTACACCGCACGCGGGTTCTGGTCAAGGATGTCGTGGTCGTTAGGGCTACCCATCTCATGTTTGCGCGGGAGTGGGTGCAGAAGAATGACATCACGCGGGGCCTGGTTAAGGACGCCGGGTGTCATGACGAAGTTATCGGCTACTGCGTCATAATCCGCCTGCCGCACAAAACGTTCCTGTTGGATGCGCGTCCAGTACAGGACATTGGTCTCCGGCAGGACTTCGTACAGATCGTCGGTCTCGTAAAAGGCGATGTTATGTTCGGTCAGGAAGTCGATAATTGTATCTGGCATCCGCAATGATGGCGGAGAGACAAAACACAGCTTGGTGTCTTTGGCCTCATAGAGCGCGATTAGCTTGGCAAGCGAATGCACCGTCCGTCCATATAGCAGATCCCCGACCAGTGTAATCGTCAGGTTATCTGGCCCATCTTTTAGATCTCTGATGGTGAACAGATCCAGCAGGGCCTGGGTAGGGTGTTCGCCGGCCCCGTCCCCGCCGCTGATGATGGCCGTCGGTGTGACGATCTTTTCGTTGAGCCGGTCGATGTAATAAGCGGCTTCGTATGAGGAACCAACCTGCGGATGCCGCACCGTGATGACATCGGCATAACAACCAGCGGCCCGCACGGTATCCGCCAGATTTTCACCCTTATAAACTGACGAAAAGCGGATGCCGTTCGACGCGCTGACGACCGAACCACCTAACCGGCGCATGGCGGCCTGGAAGGACATATCGGTGCGGGTGCTGGCTTCAAAAAATAAAGACGCCATCACCCGGCCACTGCACAACCGCACCACAGCCGGGTCACGCTCTGCGATGCGCTGGCGTAGCTGATGGGCGGCATCAAACACGTTTACAAGATCATCATGCCGGAACTGCTCTACGCTGATGATGTGCTTGCCGGTGAAGTCGCCGTTGATTAACGGCGGATGGTATAGATGCAAAAATTGCGCGGTCTGGCGCAGTGTGCCGGATTCGGTCTGGTCGGCGGTCATGCTATCCCCCTTTTTAGTCCGGGTTATGATAAGAAATCTACCAGTCAACGAGAAGGGCGTCAATGCGGTATCATGGGGGCAAAACTAACCGACATCAGAGGGGTAATCCTATGCGTATTTTAGGCATTGATATTGGCGGCAGTGGTATTAAAGGGGCGGTTGTTGATACAGTCAAAGGCGGCTTTGATACTGAGCGACACCGCATCTCGACACCACAACCTGCTACGCCGGAGGCAGTGGCCGATGTCGTCGCGGCCATTGTTGAACATTTCGACTGGAAGGGGCCAATCGGCCTGACATTCCCGGCGGTTGTTAAACGCGGCATTATTCATACTGCCGCCAACGTCGATGACTCCTGGGTTGGGGTTGATTCACATCGGCTCTTCCAACGGGTGACAGGGTGCCCGGTAGTGGTGCTCAATGATGCGGATGCGGCTGGCGTGGCGGAGATGCGATTTGGTGCGGGCGTCGGGCATGAGGGCATCGTGTTTGTGTTGACCTTTGGCACCGGCATCGGCAGTGCGATCTTCGTCGAAGGTCATCTCATGCCCAATACAGAGCTTGGGCATCTGGAAGTGCGCGGCAAAGACGCCGAGCATCGTGCCGCCAACAGCATCCGCAAGAAGAAAGATTGGTCATACAAAAAATGGTCAAAGCGCGTTAACGAATATTTGCAACACCTGGAATTTTTGTTCTCGCCTGATCTTATCATCTTTGGTGGCGGCGTGAGCAAAAAGCACGATAAATTCTTCCACCGGTTAAAGACTGAGGCCGAAGTCGTCCCGGCTCAATTACGCAATCAAGCCGGGATCATCGGGGCCGCGCTAGAGGCGGAAAAATTAGTCTGAGCGGCTTTAATCCGGCACAAAAACCGCATCGCCGACGTGAATCAGTGCGTCGTCATGTTGGATGCACAGCGTCGCATAATAGCCGCGTGTGCCATCCCCCAGGAATTGTAAGGTGGATTTCATCGCTGACCCGCGTAAGGAGCGTTCGGCTGTCACGAATCGGCTGAAGGCATCACAGGGCGGGGCGATCATCACGTCATTTAACTTGATCTGGTGGTCGTCCTGACCGATGATTATCGTCTCGCCGATAGCGGTCAGATCGGTTGCTTCGATGATGATATTTTCACCGGCACAGCCCAGCCAGATCGTCTCTCCAAATTGTGCTTTCATGCGTTGGTAGCTCTGGGTGAAGCCGAACGAGATGCCGTTGGTGTTGCCCCGGTTGCGTGATCTTGGGTGGTCGATGTGATGCACATCCATGATTTCATCGCCAGCGTCTGCCAGGCCGAACACACCGCGCTGAGTCAGCCGGAGCGTAGGTACAGATTGGACGAGCGATGGATCATAGGTGCGTAGCAGGCCAACACCAGATTTCAGCGGATTTTTTTGGATCTGTAGTTGTTGGATGATGCCGATTTGCTTCATGAGAGATTCTCAACCTTTCCCCATTGTCGCCGGGCATAGATGAGCGGGTCGCCGGTAGAACTCCCGCCAGCGGCGACGACTTCGCCCAGAAAGATGGTATGATCGCCGGCGGTATCGGCACGGTAAACGCGGCAATCGACCCAGCCCGGTACCCCTGGTAAGATCGGTGCGCCGGTTTGCGCGGTTGTGTAGTTGATCTGCTTAAAGCGGTCTTCAATTTCCGGCTTCATGCCGGCGAAGACCTGGCCCCATTCCAATTGATCGGTGCTGAGAATATTCACCGCGAAGAATCCACTTTGCTCGATGAGCTGATGGGTGTAAAGCGATTGGTTGACGCAGACCAGCACCAGCAGTGGATCCAAGCTGACGCTGGCGAACGATGAGGCCGTCATGCCTTTGGGCATATCATTCACGTCACGAGTGGTGACAATGGTCACGCCACTGGCCCAATTTGACAGTGCTTGCTTAAATTGTTCCACTGAATCTGACATTGTAATGACTTTCTATCCACGAATTGTCTTGTTTTGAGTCTATTGTACCGCTTCATCAGAACTTGACGAAATCAGCGGGCGGGCCTACACTCGCGCTGGCCTTCATTAATTAGTGTATTTTTCATAGAGAGGAAAAAACCTTATGGCAGAGACTCAACAGGAGTTTGTGTTTCGGGAAGGAAGCACAAAATCTCGGTCATTGGTAGAGCGGGATAAGAAGACGTTATCACCGTCTTATACACGGTCGTATGGCTTCGTGATGAGTCATGGGCGCGGGGCGGAAGTGTGGGATGTGGATGACAACCGGTACATTGATTTTGCGGCTGGCATCGCCGTCTTATCTACCGGGCATGGGCACCCGAAAATTTTGGAAGCGATCCGCACACAATCAGAAAAATATTTACACATCGGCGCGACTGATTTCTTCTGCCCGGCGCAGATCTCGTTGGCGGAACGCCTGCAAAAGATCGCGCCGATCAATGGCGCGGAATCACCCGAAGACGTGATGACGTACTTTGCGAACTCCGGCACAGAAGCGGTTGAAGCGGCTCTCAAGATCGCCCGTTACCAGCCGGGGAACCGGCATCATGTTATCGCCTTTTACGGTGGTTTTCACGGTCGCACGATGGGCGCACTCTCCGTCACAGCGAGCAAATACATCCAGCGGAAAGGGTATGCTCACATCCCCGGTGGTGTCGATCATGTGCCGTATCCTTCCCGTGATGCCTGTGATAATGGCGGGTCGTTCTGTCAGCAATGCTGGTGTGATTCGGTCGGGTTCATCGAAGAATTTATCATCAAGCGTAAGGTGCCCGGTGAGGAAATCGCGGCGGTCATCGTAGAGCCGATCCAGGGTGAAGGCGGTTACGTCTTACCAAGAGAGGATTTTTTCCCGCGTCTGCGTGAATTGTGTGATAAATACGGCATCTTGTTGATTGCTGATGAGATCCAATCTGGCGTTGGCCGCACCGGTAAGTGGTATGCCATCGAGAACTGGGGGGTAAAACCGGATATTATCGTCTCTGCTAAAGGGTTGGGGAGCGGCTTCCCAATCGGCGCGATGATTACCAACCGCAAGGTGATGGAAGCCTGGGTGCCCGGCGCACATGCCAGCACATTTGGCGGGAATCCGGTGGCGTGTGCGGTGGCGAATGCGACACTCGATGTGCTGGAAGATGAAGGCATCTTAGATCATGCCGTGACGCTGGGTGAGGCGACACTCAAACGCCTGGAAGACCTGCAAGCGAAACATCCTTCTATTGTGCGTGTCGAAGGCAAAGGCTTGATGATCGGGGTAGAATTTGCCGGGCCGCGTGGCGAGCCGGTGCCTGCTTTCCGTGATGAGATCGCCAATCATGCGTTTCTCAATGGATTGTTGGCCCTGGGTGCTGGCGAAAGCACACTACGCATCGCCCCGCCGCTGATTATCAGCCAGGAATTGATGGAAGAAGGTCTGGCGATCCTCGAAGCGTCGATCCAGGCGGTAGAGCAGACCCACTGGCAGACGACAGTCTCTTAAGCTACCAAGACCGGCTGGCGTCGCTGGCCGGTTTTTGATTCTATCTGGGCGTGCGCTATACTAATCAAATTAATTTGAATGATAAAAAGGTAAAATTGTTATGGCCGATGACAGACATCTGATGACTGTCGATGATCTCTATCAGTTTATCAAAATTGAAGATCCACAGGTCAGCCCGGATGGTGAGTGGATCGCTTATGTGCGGGTGACGATTGATAAGATGGAAAACACTTACAGGCGGTCGATCTGGCTGGTCCCGACGGGGGAAGGCGAACCGCGCCAACTGACACGGGGTAAGGCAGATATGAGTCCGCGTTGGTCGCCTACGGGTGATCAACTGGCGTTTGTATCTGCACGGGGGGATAAGCCGCAGATTTACCTGTTAGGGCTTTCTGCGCTGGCTGGCGAGGCCCGGCAACTTACCAGCTTGCCTCACGGGGCGGTCAACCCAACCTGGTCACCGGATGGCACGCAGATCGCGTTTTTATCCACATCGACTGAGGCAGAACGGGATGACGAGGATGCCGACGATCAGGAGGAGGCTCCCCCGGCAGATGCGCTGGATGCCAAGCACCGTAAAGAGCGCAAAGATCATGACGAGAAAGAACGGCAAGATCCGTACCGTGTATGGCGTATCCCTTATCGCTCCGGTACCGCTTTCCTGGACGAACGGTATGCTCAGGTTTATGTGATCGACACCGCAGAGGCCGACGAGACCAAGCCGCGCCGCTTGACCCATGTCAACGCCAGTTACTCTACGTTGGAATGGTCGGTAGATGGGGCGAGTCTGTTTTCCACCCGGCAGATCGACCTGACCCGTGACGAGCCATTTGTCGATTCCGGCTTGTTTCGGATTCAAATCGAGGATGCGACAGAAACAGCGATCAAGGTGCCGGATTATACGTGTTTCGGCCCGACACCGTCGCCCGATGGTCAATGGCTGGCATTTATGCGTCTGCCCAGTGGGAAAAAGGGTGACCTGGAAGCCATCCCCCGGTTGGCGGTTGTGCCACTGGCAGGTGGAGAAATTACCGACTTAAACCTGACCTTCGACCGGGCGATTAACGGGTTCGAATGGATGGCGGATAGCAAGTCTCTGATCTTCACAGCACCAAAAGACGGGACGGTTGTCGCCTATCGTGTGCCAGTCGAGGGCGGGGATGTGACACCGTTGGTTACTGGTACGCTGAAACTGACGGCATTTGATCTGGCAGATGATGGCGGCATCGCGGCGGCAGTCAGCACACCGGCCAACCCCAATGAATTGATGTGGCTCCCGGCTGGTGCGGCAGAGTTCCAGCCAAAGACACAGGATAACGCCGCATGGTTGGCAGAGCGACAGATCGCAGAAACACATGACCTGTCATTCCAATCGCCATCGGGTAAAACAATCCAGGGTTGGTATTTGCTCCCGCCGGATTACGAAGCGGGTAAACAGTATCCGCTGGCGTTGAACATCCACGGCGGGCCACGTTTTATGTGGGGGCCGAGTGAAGAAACGATGTTCCACGAATGGCAGGCTCACGCCGCTCGTGGGTATGTCGTTTTCTACTGCAACCCACGCGGTAGTGATGGATACGGCGAAGCCTTCCAACGTGATCTACACGGAGCCTGGGGCGAAGTCGCAATGGCGGACATCATGGCCGGTGTGGATGAATTGCTCAAGCTGGGTTTCGTTGACCCGGATCGGATGGCGATCACCGGCGGTTCCTACGGCGGCTACATGACCGCGTGGATCGTCAGCCATACTGACCGCTTTAAGTCGGCAGTGGCGCAACGTGGTGTTTATAATCTCATCAGTTTCTATGGCACCAGTGATGTCCCGGTGCTGATTTCCAGCGATTACGGCGTAGAACCCTGGGAAGATCACGCGGAGTTATGGAAGCATTCTCCGGTGGCATATGCCGACCAGATCAAGACGCCTCTGCTGATTATCCATGCGGAGAACGATTATCGTGTGCCCATCGAACAGGGTGAGCAGTTGTTCGCGTGGGTGCGCCGGGCGACTGATACCCCCGTCGTCTTGATCCGTTACCCGCGTGATGGACACGAACTTTCTCGTAGTGGCGAACCCAAACATCGCATCAGCCGCCTGGAGCGCATGATCGACTGGTTCGACCAATACACACAGTAAATTGTAAGAATCCTATGGATAGGGCATGATCTGTGGTGTCCTTGTGGTACGATGCATATACCGATATTGTACATAAGGAGATTTTTATGCTGAAACGCTTTTTGCCAGTTGTCTTGATAGCTCTGTTAACGTTAACGGCTGGTTTAGTCTACGGCCAGGATGCCGAAGAGGATATGTTCTCAGAAGTGCCGACCATCCGCGCGGATGGTGGCGCGTTCATCCTCGGTGATCCTGATGCGCCGGTAACGGTGATTGAATTTGCGGATTTCCTCTGTCCGTTCTGCCAGGTGTATCACGAAGACATTAACATGTTTATCGAAGACTATGTGTTGACCGGGCAGGCCAAGTTTGAGTACCGGTTTTTCCCGGTGGTAGATCAAACACTGTCTCCGTTGATGGCGCAGATTAACGAATGTGCGTTCGAACAAGATGCTTTCTGGCGCACGCACGATGTCTTGTATCAATTAGCGGCGGATGATGCGGTCGATGAAAACATCGTTGAGACCACTGCCGAAGCGGCAGGGCTTGACCTGGAAACACTTGAAAGTTGTGTCAATGGGGATGGCCCCTTCCAGTATGAGGAAGATATTCTGTTTGGGCAGGATCTCGGTGTGAGCGGGACCCCGGCAATTCGCCTGCAAGTGGGTGACGGTCTGCCTGGGTTTGTCTCGTATGAAGGCACGCTTTATGATCGTGGCGCGGTAGAGACCAGCGTCCTGGGTGAGATTGTGGAAAGTGATGACCTGGAGTCGTTCGTAGAAGTGCCCAACCAGGTACTTGACGATGAGTTGTTGGTTGACGACTCGTTAATCAACCCGGAAGAAGGTTGTGAAGCACCCTGCTGGCGTGGCATCACCCCAGGAGAGACAACCTTTGAAGATGCAGTCGATATTTTGTCCGAGCAGGACGACATCGCCCAGCTTGAAACCCAGGCCGAGCAAAATATCGAGGTCGCAATCTTCGCGACTGCCGAGGATGCGCCGCTTTGCTGTCAGCTCCTGGCGGAAGATGATGGTATCGTTTCCTTCCTTCAGCTCCGCACCGCCCCTGATGTTAGCCTGGGCGAGTTGGTCGAGGCGATTGGAGAACCAGCGTATGTTGAAGGAACTCCGGTCACCCGGTCACAATTGGTGTTTAACCTCTACTACCCGGAAAGTTTAGTGCTGGTAGTGGTCTTTGCACCGGGCGCAGATGCCGCGCTGAACGATGATAGTGAGATCGTCGGTACGGTGTTTGTGGAGCCGGGATTGTTCTCGCAAGTCGTGGAATCGACCGATCTGTATGAGTGGGCGGGGTATCTCTCGTTAAACGAATATAGTGAGATGGACTTCGCTGATACCAGTGCAGAAGAAGGCGACGAATAAAGCCCCAACGTAACGGCTGAATAACTATCCAACGACGCGATGAAGATCACCGCGCCGTTTTGCGTAGAATAGCTGTTTCTTCTTCTGTCAGCAACGGCCCGGACCAGAACCAGGCCAGCGAAAGAATGCTGTGGATCTTGTGCTTCGATGTGTTTCACGGGTAGTGTCGCTCCCGCAGACGTTCTTCGACATCGGCCAGTGAAATATCCAGATCATGCATGAGAACCAGCGTGTGATAAAACAAATCGGCCAATTCGTTGATCTGGTCATCGCGGGCCTGGCCCAAAGCGGCGACGATGACCTCTACCGCTTCTTCACCGACTTTCTGCGCGGTCTTGTTGCGCCCGGCTGAAAGCAGGTGATTGGTATAACTGCCTTCACACGGGTTCTGCTGGCGATCCTGGATGATGGCTTCGAGTTCTTTGAGCATGGGTTACTTCCGTACAGGGTTGCGGGCAAATTCGGAAAGGGTGCGGTGGAAGCAGGTCACTTCCCCGGTGTGGCAGGCTGGCCCGGCAGGGTCTACCCGGACGAGTAAGGTATCGGCATCACAATCCACACGCACCTCAACGATGTGTTGTACATTGCCAGATGTCTCTCCCTTGCACCAGAGCGTTTCTCGACTGCGCGACCAGAAGGTCGCCAAACCGCTTTCCAGGGTTTGGGCCAGGGATTCGGCGTTCATATACGCCAGCATGAGCACATCGCCGGTATGATCGTCCTGCACGATGGCCGGGATCAGACCATCAGCGTTCCACTTCAATGTCTTGATCGCCTCAGCCGTCAACTGCATCAAGGGCCTCCCAACCGTGTAAGCGTACCGCGACCCCTTTTTCGTGCAGATAGGTCTTTAAGTCGCGGATGCTCAGTTCGTCGTAATGGAAGAGTGATGCGGCCAGCGCGGCATCTGCCCGCACTTTATGGAGCGCATCATAGAAGTGAGATTTCGACCCAGCCCCGCCAGATGCAATCACCGGGATAGAAACGGCCTGACCGACGGCTTCCAGCATTTCTAGGTCATAACCGGCGCGGGTGCCGTCACGATCCATGCTGGTTAGCAAGATCTCCCCGGCTCCCCGGTCTTCGACTTCCTTCGCCCAGGCGACCGCTGTCTTTTCGGTCGGCACGCGCCCGCCGTTGATGTGGACGATCCATTCGCCGTCAATGAGCTTTGGGTCAATCGCGACGACGATACACTGACTGCCAAATCCCCACGCGCCTTGATTGATGAGATCAGGGTTTTTGACGGCGGCACTGTTGATGCTGACCTTATCTGCCCCGGCTAATAACGTAGCGCGGATGTCTTCGATGGTGCGGATGCCACCGCCGACACAGAAGGGGATGAAGACGGTATTGGCGACACGCTGAACCATATCGAGGGTGGTCGCCCGTTTTTCGTGGCTGGCGGTGATGTCCAGGAAGACTAATTCATCGGCCCCGGCGCGGTCATAGATGGCCGCTTGTTCGACTGGATCCCCCGCGTCACGCAGATCAACAAAGTTGACCCCTTTGACGACCCGGCCATCTTTGACATCCAGGCAGGGGATGATACGTTTTGCAAGCATGTTGTTTATGAGCCTCCTGCGGCTTCAAGCGCGTCTTTTAGTTTGATCTCTCCGGTATAAAGGGCCATGCCGATGACCACACCGGCGATATACGGGCTGGCGGCCAATTGACCGATTTCACTCAATTGATGGACCCCACCGGATGCGATGACCTGCAAGCCGGTCATTTTGCCAATGCGAGCCGTCTCTGCGATGTTGACCCCGGTCATGCCACCGTCGCGGCTCACATCGGTGTAGAGGGCGTGCCGCGCACCCATTTCGAATAGAGTCTGCCCGAATTGCTCCGGGAGGAGATCACTGGCTTCTTGCCAGCCGTGCGTGGTGATGGTGCCGCCGCGTGCATCCAGGCCCACACACACCACATCTTTGCCGAATTGTGTGACGGCTTGCCGGACAATTTCGGGATTTTGAACTGCGATGGTGCCCAGTACCAGCCGGTCAACGCCTAACTGGATCGCCTGGTGCGCTTGTTCCAGCGTGCGGAGGCCGCCGCCGAATTGAATCTGTACATCTAACGCCGTGATTTGAGCGACCACGTCTAAGTTATCGTTGGCTTTGTTCAATGCACCGTCCAGGTTGACGACATGAATCCAGCTTGCACCCTGTGCGATCCAATCTTTTGCGACTGCGACGGGATCGTCACTGAACCGCGTCTGCTGGTTGATGTCGCCGCCCTTTAACCGGACGACTTTGCCGTCGTGCAGGTCAATTGCCGGGTAAACGATCATTTTACGGCCTCCGTCATCCTGATGAAATTACTCAGGAGCTTCAAACCGACGGACTGACTCTTTTCCGGGTGGAATTGCACACCATAGATATTGTCCCGGTGGATGCCAGCGGCGAATTGCATGCCATAATCGGCTGTGATGAGCAGATCACGCCCCCGACGTGGCACACAATGATAACTGTGGACGAAATAGGCGTAACTGCCGCTGTCGATGCCGTCGGTCAGGCTTGTCTCTCGCTCAATGCGTAGCTGGTTCCAGCCGATATGGGGCACTTTTAGGTTCATGTCGTCCGGGAAGCGGGTGACATAACCGGGTAAGACGGCAAAGCCATCGTGATGGCCCATCTCGTCGCTATGCTCAAATAAAAATTGCATCCCCAGGCAGATGCCCAGGTAAGGGATGCCGCGCCGGATTGCATCTTTGATAGGGTCGATCAATTTCTGCTGTTTGAGTTGTTGCATCCCCGCGCCGAAAGCGCCGACACCCGGTAGGATGATCTGTGTTGCGCCTTCCAGGTCATCCGGCGTGTGGATAAGGCGCGGTGATTCCACGCCGAGATGATGTAGCGCGTGCATCACACTGCGTAAGTTCCCGGCTCCATAATCAATGACTGCAAGCATCGAACTCTCTCCCACTAAAAACAAAAAACCCGCGATGATGCGGGTACAAAAGCGTTTATCGCCCCGAAGCGCGGTGCGCCTCAGCCCGTCATCGGCAGGTGTTGTATACTCAGATGATGGCAAAATATTTGCATGTATGAGAGTATAGCGATGGGGGGCGGCCTTGTCAACAATCGCTAATTCGATACAATGTGGGCAATTTGCAGGGAGAAGACTATGCGATCAATTGCACTGATTACAGATTTCGGTGTTCAAGATACTTATGTCGGAGTGATGAAAGGGGTGATGCGTGACATTCACCCCGAAGCCCAGTTTATTGACATCACGCACGCCGTCGCACCGCAACATGTGCGAGAAGCCGCGTTCGCGTTGTTGATAGCCTATTCCTATTTCCCGGCGGGGACGGTATTTCTGGTCGTCGTCGATCCTGGGGTAGGCAGTACGCGCCAGCCGATTGCGGTGCAGGCCGGGGATTATTACTTTGTTGCGCCGGATAACGGCGTGCTGAGTTATGCCCTGGCACACTTCGACCAGACCACTGCCGTCCAGATCACCGAGCATACTCTGCCGCACATCAGCCGGACGTTTCATGGTCGCGATGTGTTTGCGCCAGCGGCGGCTCATCTGGCGGCGGGCCAACCACTCGCTTCGCTCGGCCCGGCGATGCAGGAATTGGTACATCTGCCGGTGCCTTTGCTAGAAGTCGCCGGGCGGCGGGTTAAAGGTGAGGTCTTGCATATCGACCACTTCGGCAACATCATCACCAGTATCGGTCGTTTGACGATACCGGAAGCCGGGCGTCTGACGTTGAACACAGCCTTTCAACCCGCTACAGGCAACGTGCCGATCAATCCAGAGTCGGCCCAGGTACGAATCAATGAGACCAACATCACGGCGATCCAGCAGGCTTATGCCGACGTCCGGCGTGGGGATCTGCTGGCTCTGGTGGGTAGTAGTGGTTTCCTGGAGATTTCGGTCAACCAGGGGAACGCCGCCGACCGGTTGGATGCCGCCGTCGGGGATCGTGTCGAGATCAGCATAGGGGATATTGATGCAGCAATTCGTAATTGAAGGCGGGTACCCGCTGGCCGGCGATGTGACACCGGGCGGCAATAAAAATGCGATCATCAAGATGTTGCCAGCGTGTCTGTTAACCGATGAGCCGGTGATTTTGCATAATGTGCCAGAAATCGCCGATGTGGATGTCACCATCGACTTGATGCAAACCCTGGGGGCGGAGGTGACTTGGATCGCGCCTAAGACGTTGCGCGTCCATGCCCAGAACATCGAAACAGGTACGCTCGACCGGGAGAAAGCCAGCCGAACCCGTGCTAGCTTCGTCTTTGCCGGGCCGTTACTCGGTCGCCTGGGGCGGACGCAACTACCGGTGCCAGGGGGCGATGTCATCGGTGAGCGTCGGCTGGATACCCACATCGAAGCGTTCCGGCAGTTGGGGGTGGTGGTAGATTATGAACCGGGGGTGTTTACCCTGCATGTTGATCAACTCACCGGGGCGGATATTCTCCTGCGGGAGGCCAGCGTCACCGCGACGGAAAACGTGCTGATGGCGGCAGTGCTGGCGACCGGCACCACCATCATACGCAACGCCGCCAGCGAACCCCACGTCCAGGATTTGTGTCATATGCTGGTGACGATGGGTGCCCACATCGACGGCATCGGAAGCAATCGATTGGTGGTTGAAGGTGTATCGCGCCTGGGTGGGGGCGAGGCACGAGTCGGCGCGGACTTTATGGAAGTCGGTAGTTACATCGGCGCGGCGGTGATGACGCGGGGTGAGATCCGCATCCGGCAGGCTGATCCTCATTACCTGGATATGACGGCACTTGTGTTCAAGCGATTAGGCGTGGTCTGGCAAGTCGAAGGAGAGGACATCTTCGTTCCGTCTAACCAGGCGTTGACCATCCAGCAAGACATCGGCGGACGCCTGCCGACGATCAAGGCGCAACCCTGGCCCGCTTTCCCACCGGATTTGATGAGTATTGCGCTGATTATCGCAACTCAGAGCGCGGGGGCGGTCATGTTTCATGATTGGATGTATGAGAGCCGCTTCTTCTTCACGGATAAGCTGGTGCGGATGGGGGCACGTATTACGCTGTGTGATCCGCACCGGGTGTTAGTACAAGGGCCGACCAAGCTCAAAGGGACGCCGTATATTTCCAGCCCGGATATTCGCGCCGGGATGGCCCTGGTGCTGGCGGCTTTGGCCGCGAAGGGTGAAACGCGCATCTCCAACATTCTACAGATTGACCGGGGCTATGAGCGCGTCGAGGAGAAATTGATCGCCCTGGGGGCCAAGATCCACCGGGAGACACTGAACCCGCTTGAGACAGCCGAGATGCGTTTGAGTGAGATTTCCAACGAATTGCCGGATGGGACATCGTAGATGCATCTGCGGGTGCGTCCGGCCCATCGCCTGGATCTGCCGGTTGCCGGGCGGCAGATCGTGCTATGGTATGACGATGAAACCGTCGCATTTTATTATTCGTGTGATGCGGCTACCCATGCGTATGCGTTATCAAGCGGCATTCTGGGCGATGTCTTAGATCATAATGATGAGATCTGGCTGTACCCAAGCCTGACTCAGATGCTTGTCAGGCCAGTCTCTCCACTTTTGGTTATCTACCTCACCCGGATCGGATTCGACGCGATGTTGCGCAAGGCGGTTCTTGTGCCGTATACCCCGGATGTGCATCTCAGCCCTTCTGCCTGGCAGATGTTGTTGGCCGGGTCGTGGGTGCGGGGGCGTTGGCAGGCTGATTATGACCTGAACGGGGATCCGTTAGCGCGGGATAATCTGTCGCTTGGTCTACGTGGAAAATCTGCCCGGCATTTTGCAACCGGCGGCTGGATTCATCACATCGAAGATGGACAACAGTTATACGCGCTGGCAAACCACGCCATGATCCCGGAAGCGCGACCGTATCCACTGTATGACCCGGACACAGCCCGGCAACTGCATGTACTGATTCCCTCATGATTCGATCATACACCTTCGCTACACTGCTACTTGCTAAATTTAAGTCATCATGGAGGGACGTATGAGCTTACCCGATCAAGCGTATACGCAGTTTACGGACGACATCCGTATTTGCCGTCTGATAAATGGATTGTGGCAAGTTTCCGGCGCACATGGCGAAATCGACCCGACAGCCGCTGTTAACGCGATGTTTGATTATCATGCCGATGGATTGACGACCTGGGATCTGGCCGATCATTACGGCCCGGCAGAAGACTTCATCGGCGAGTTCCGGCGGCAGTTGGCCCGCCGGCAAGGGCAAGATGCACTGGCAGAGATGCAGGCGTTTACCAAGTGGGTGCCGCGACCTACCCGCATCACGGCGGATGTTGTGGAAGCCGCGATTGATAATTCCTTGCGGCGGATGCGTGTCGAATCACTCGACCTGTTGCAATTCCACTGGTGGGAATATAGCGACTCGGGTTACCTGAGTGCGCTGAAGCAACTGGCCTTTATGGTGCGCGAAGGCAAGATCAAGACGCTTGGCCTGACGAACTTTGACACCCGTCATCTGAAGAACCTGAAAGATAACGGCATTTTGATTAAATCGAATCAGGTGCAATATTCCATCATCGACCGCCGCCCGGAGGTGAAGATGGCCCCGTATTGCGCGGATGAAGGGATTCATCTGCTGGCGTATGGCACGTTAGCCGGGGGCTTACTCACAGATCGTTATCTCGATCAACCGGAGCCGAAACGCGCCGATCTCAATACGGCCAGCCTGCGAAAATATAAGAATATGATTGACCAATGGGGCGGGTGGGAACTGTTCCAGCGGCTCTTGCAAACCCTGGCCGAAATCGCGCAGAAGCATAACGCGACGATTGCAAATGTGGCGGTGCGTTATGTGCTGGATCGTCCGACGGTAGCCGGTGTGATCGTCGGGGCGCGGTTGGGGGTATCCGACAACCGCGAAGAAAACAAGCAGGTGTTCAACTTCTCATTGGACGAAGACGATCTGAGCGAAATTGACGCGATCAGTGATGAGGCCAACGACTTATTCAAACGG
>DAOTTZ010000103.1:0-11581 GCA_034437535.1 Anaerolineae bacterium
CTGCTTTGTTGGTCTCCATCTTGAGAATGGTCACGTTGGGCAAATCCAATGGGAAGCGTATTTCGGGTTGGTCGCTCATCAGGGTCGTTTCTCTTCTGATATACTTAGCCCGTTACCTTAACAAATATTTTCACTCATTTCACTGGAACTTCTGTTCACCACGCGAAGTCCTAAAGAACCGAAAAGACTCGTAAGTTGTTGTTTTTAGAGGCTAAAGTCACCAATGCAGAAGGCAAGATGCTGTGCATGGCCCAGGCCAGCCAGACGATCCTTTAACCGCCTGTTTCGAAATTGCATAGACGGCGTTATACTCCCCTCTGAGACTTAACCTGTTTTTAGGGGAAAAAATGACCGATACCCCGGTAGTTCTGGAAGCACGCGGCCTGACCAAACGGTTTCCCGGTGTGCTAGCAAATGACCACATCGACCTGACCCTGCACAAAGGCGAAATCCTCGGCCTGCTGGGTGAAAATGGTGCGGGTAAATCAACCCTGATGAACATGATCTACGGCCTTTACACCCCCGATGAGGGTGAAATCCGGGTGCAGGGCCAACCGGTCAAGATCGAAGACCCCAACGATGCCATCGGTCTGGGGATCGGCATGGTACACCAGCACTTCCAACTGGTGCCGGTACTTTCCGTCACGGAAAATATTATGCTCGGCACAGAGTCAGTGCGTGGGCCGTTCCTGGACCGGCGGGCCGCACGCAAGCGCATCGTAGAGATCTCCGAGCAATACGGCCTGACGGTAAACCCGGATGCCATCGTGCAGAACCTCTCCGTCGGGGTGCAACAGCGCGTCGAAATCCTCAAGGCACTGTATCGTGATGCCAACATCTTGATCCTGGATGAGCCGACCGCTGTGCTGACCCCACAGGAGACCGAGGGCTTGTTCGAGGTGATGCAGACTTTGCTGGATCGGGGAGTCAGTATTATTTTCATCACGCACAAGCTCAAAGAGGTGTTACGCATTTGCGATAACATCGTTGTTTTGCGCGGTGGCAAAAATGTGGGCCAGGCAGACCCGGCGACCTCTACCCAGGCATCGTTAGCGTCGATGATGGTTGGGCGTGATGTCTTGCTCCAGGTCGATAAGACCCCGGCCCAACCCGGTGATGTCGTGCTGACGCTGGATCAACTTAACGTGCTGGATGATCGCGGGTTGCCAGCGGTGCGTGATGCTTCGCTGGAAGTCCACGCCGGGGAAATCATGGGCATTGCCGGGGTACAGGGCAACGGCCAGACCGAACTGGTGGAGGCCATTACCAGCCTGCGCGCTGTTACGAGCGGCCATGTCTGGATCGACGGGCGTGATGTCACGCATCTCTCCCCACGCCGGGTGACTGAGTCCGGCATCGCTCATGTGCCGGAAGACCGGCAGAAAAACGGCATGGTCGCCTCCTTCCCGATTACCGATAACGTCCGCTTGCAGACGTATTATAAACGTCCCTTTGCCAAGCGGATCGTAGCCGACGAAAAGACCGTCAACCAGACCTCACAAGAACTTGTTGATAAGTTCGATGTGCGGACGCCTAGCATTTACGTCAACATCGGCTCACTTTCCGGCGGGAACCAGCAGAAGGCCATCGTTGCTCGGGAGTTTTCCCGGCCTAGCCGGTTGTTGATCGTGGCGCAACCGACACGCGGCGTCGATGTCGGCTCGATTGAGTTCATCCATCAGCAGATCGTCCAGATGCGCGATGACGGCACCGCGATTTTGCTCGTCAGCACCGAATTGGATGAGATTTTATCCCTGTCGGATCGCATCGCGGTGATGTATAGCGGTGAGATCATCGACGTGTTAGATGCGGCAGATGCCAACCGTGAGCGCGTCGGCTTATTGATGGCCGGTGTGCGTGATGAACACCGTGCGACCTCTGAGGAGTCTTAAGCAATCTCATGGCACAAACCACAATCGATCAAACATCAACGTCATCAGACCGCCCCCCTGATGGCGGCAACCCGTTAGCGCGGATGGCCCATGCCTGGGGGCGTGTGTCCGCCTCAATCGTGCCGGTGCTGGCGGTCATCACCGCGCTGATCGTCACCATCCCGCTGATGGTCATCACGCAGGGCGGGGGAGACATCGGCCAGGGCCTACGCACCGCCGCCCAGGCTTACGGCGGCCTGCTGGAAGGCTCCGTTGGTCTGACGGTCAATGACACACTCTCGCCGGGTGACCTGGCCTTTGCGCTTGATTATGTCGAGCGAGCCAATGAAGAATTCGACGAGCGGATAACCGCCCAGGACATCAACATTCTGTCCCAACGGGCGGAAGAACTGGCCGAGATCGGGCGTGAGGACATCACCTTTTATGCCTCGGTGATCGACACTTATCTCGGCACCGAGGCCTTGCCAGATGCCGCCGCCTTTGACCGCCTGGGTGATCTCATCCCGGATATTCAGCGCATCGGCACCGACCGCCTGCAAGACTACCGCGCTTTTATCGTCGGGCTGGAAGAACTCGACGCGCTGGATGTGCGCGACTTCAGCGCGACCTACGGTAGCCTGGATGAACTCGAACCAGAAACGCGCCTCTTGCTGGAGACGTTGATTCCAGAATTTGCCAATTATGACGACGAGACCTTGATCACAGCTTTCGCCCGCCTGGAGGCGTATCCCTTCGCCCAGGTCGTGATCCAATATGAACGGTTCACCGAGTCTGGCGAGGTGACCGAGTTCGTCCAGGAATTCGGCGCAGAAGATCTGCAAACCTACGGGCCGATCTACTTTGCGATGGATGCCTTCCGCGATACGGGTGCGCTAGAGGTCTTCACCCAGCGTTTCGGCACGGTGGATGCCATCGACAGTGAGACCCGCCAACAGATCGAGACATTGATCCCGGCGGCGGAAGACTACACCGACAATCAGTTGTTGGATATTATCCGCTTACTGCGTGATCGCGGGTTTGTGCGCTTGCAACGCGCCTCTACCCAGGCAGAAGTGTTGATCGCGCTGGATCTTGACCCGGCGGATCGCACCGCCCAGGCTATCGCCGCTGTCCACGAGCAGACCACCGACCGCCAGAATCCCAACGGGGTTGCGACCGTCCAGCGTATTGCGGAGGTCAACGACCAGTTCGATGCGGTCGGCATCGACGACATCGAACGGTTGGCGGCGGAATTGCGCCTGGTCGCTAATCTCTACGGCTCGATCCTCACGTTGGCGGATGTAGAAAATGCGCTGGCGGAAGAATTGCCGCAAGCGGTGCAAGACATGGATGTCATCAAGCGACCGAACAATCAGTTCTTGATCTTCACCGATACAGAAGAGACTTTCGGCATTTACGAGCGCGAACGCATCGACGTGGTGACGACTGTCGATGAAGCGACCGGCGAAGAAATCACCAGTACCGAAGCCGTTCTGGTGCCGGATAAAGTCTTCTTGCAGATGGGCGAACGTTACCTGCTGTTTTCCCCCGCCAACCTGGAGCAAACGCTGGTGCGTTCTCTGCCGTATATCATCGCCGGGTTGGCGGTTGCGCTCGGCTTCCGCGCCGGCCTGTTCAACATCGGCGCGGAAGGTCAATTACTCATCGGCGCGACGCTAGCGACATGGATCGGATATTCAACAGTTTTAAGCGGTGTGCCTGGCATCCTATTTGTGCCGCTGGTGCTGATGGCCGGGTTGTTAGGGGGGGCGTTGTGGGGCATGATACCGGGCTTGCTCAAGGCGTATACGGGTGCCCACGAGGTCATCAACACCATCATGTTGAACTTCGTGGCGATCTTGCTGGTCAGTTGGTTGATCCGCTCCACTGATCCCTATATCCTGCGGGATCCAGAGGCCAGCATCGAGCGCACGCCCTTGCTGAACGATGCGGCCCGCCTGCCGACCTTCAACGAGATCGGCCCGCTGATTATCATCCTGGCGGGCATCGTGTTCGGGTTGTTCACCGCGTACACACACCGCGAAGCCATCCAGCAGAACCGCCGGGCCATCCTGCGCCCGGTGAGTTATGGCCTGCTGGTGATCGCGGGGGGCTTCGTCTTTAGCTGGTTGGCGGTGGATGGTGCCTTGCACATCGGGCTGGTGGTGATGCTCATCACGGTGGCATTTGTCGATTGGTTCCTCAAACGGACGACCTATGGGTTTGAGCTACGCACCGTCGGCACGAATGCAGACGCCGCCCGGTACGCCGGTATGAACGTCAAGTTGAACATCGTGCTGGCGATGACCTTGAGTGGCGGGTTGGCCGGGCTGGCTGGCATCGTGCAGGTGAGCGGTGTCTCTCATAGTATGGAGCCGGGCTTGCTGGCGAACATCGGCTTTGACGCGATTGCGGTCGCCTTGCTGGCCCGCAATCAACCGCGCAATATCATCTTTGCCGGGTTATTGTGGGGCGCACTGGTGACCGGATCGGCCACTATCCAGATTTACGGCATCCCAATTGATCTGATCCAGATCATCCAGGGGTTGATTATCATCTTTATCGCGGCGGATGCGATCATCCGTACCATTTACTTTATTCCAGAGGCGACTGAAGAAGAAAAAGCCGCCGCCGTATTCTCGAAAGGCTGGGGAGGTTAACCGATGGCTGTTGCAACGATGGACGAGAGCCGTGCCAGTTGGCGCGACATCTTCCAGATCACGCGCATCAATGTGTTTTCAGTCGTGTTTATCGTGGTCGGGCTGGCGATGCTGGTCTTCACGCCGAGCAACGTGGGCGGCGGGGTGGTTTCGACCTTGCGCTTCCCGCATGATGGGGGCTTAGGCTTTGAGTTAGCGATCCCGACGGTCGCTTATGCCGTTGTTGTCGGCCTGCTTTACCTGGGCGGCGGGGTGTTTGGCCTGCTCCCGCTGGCGGATCGTTTCGACCGGCCCAAGACCATCTGGCTGATTCTCAACGGTGCGTTGGTGATCCCGACGGTATTGGTGCTGGCGGCCAATGGCAAATCGACCAATATGGTGTCGATGCTGGCGGCTAGCTTCCGGCTGGCGACCCCGATTGCGATTGGGGCGATGGCCGGTATCTGGTGCGAGCGATCCGGCGTGGTGAATATCGCCATCGAAGGCATGATGCTGACGGCGGCCTGCTTCGGGCTGGTGGCTTATACCTTCGTGGCGACGACGACCCCCGGCCCGGCTGGGCAGTGGATCGGCGTTGGGGTGGCGATGATCTCCGGCGGGTTGATGGCTCTGCTCCATGCCTGGTTATCGGTCACATTCAAGACCGATCAGATCATCAGCGGGACGGTGATTAACATCCTGGCGTTGGGCATTACCGCCTTCGCCCGGAATGAATTGTTGATCAACGCTGATGCCTCTGTGCCGACCTTCGACGTGATCGCCATTCCGTTACTGTCGGATTTGCCGATTGTGGGCGAAGTGTTGTTCACCGGCAAACCGATCTTTTTCATGATGTTTCTGTTGGTCATCGGCACTCATGTGATGCTCTATTACACCCGTTGGGGCCTGCGGACTCGTGCCGTTGGTGAAAATCCCCACGCGGCAGATACCCTGGGTATTGATGTCGCCCGCAACCGGTACTTCAACGTGGTCATCGGCGGGTTGATCGCCGGGATCGCCGGGGCGTGGTTTTCCATCGAATCGGCGGGGGTGTTCCGCGAAGGGATGACAGACGGCGCGGGCTTTATCGCGCTAGCCGCCATGATCTTCGGCAAGTGGACGCCTTCCGGCGCGGCGGCAGGGGCGTTGCTGTTCGGTTTTTCTCAAGCGTTGGATACCCGCTTCCAGATCCTCCAGGTGGAAGTGCCGGTGCAGTTCGTGCAGATGACGCCGTACATCGTGACGATGATCGTGTTGGCTGGCCTGGTCGGGCGGGCCATCCCACCGAAGGCCGTCGGCCAACCTTTCGAGAAAGAGTAGGAGCCGTTCGGCTCATCGGGGCGTGCGTGGGATCTCCTTCGTCATGCAATGTACCGCGCCGCCCCCATTCGCCCCGATCTTGCAGTCAATCGGGATGATCGTGTGATCGGGCATCGCTTGCTCGTAGATTTTGATGGCGCGTTGGTCAGTTTCCACCCCGTATACCGGCAGGAGTAAGCGCCCGTTCACCGTCAGCGCGTTGGTGTAACTGCGCCGGATGGGATAGACGAACCAATTAAAATACAGCGGCGGCGTGGGCAGTGGAATCAGTGTGTACGGCTCGCCCTGGGCGTTGGTTTCCCGGTGGAATAGATCCGCCGTCGCCTTCAGCGCACCCGACCAGGTCGCCGTCCCATCACTTATCAGCAGTGTGCGGGCATCTGCTGGCTTCAACAACAGGTCAATGTGGCCGGTCGTCTCTACCGCCAGGCGCGGGGTGATAATCAGCTTGTCGAAATCAAACAGCCGATGCAGATAAGCTTCTAACGAGGCGCGATCATGATTCGGGTTGGCGTGCAAAATCTGCTCGGTCATCAACAGGGTGCCAGCCCCATCACTCCACAGGTTGCCGCCTTCGGTGTGCAGGTGCAAGGGATGCAGAGTCGTCTCGGTCTGCGCGGCCCAGTAACGCGGCATATGATCGTCGTTGCGCTGGGGATATTGTGGTTTGTGGTCATAGATCGGGTCGAACGCGACCGGCTGACCGTCGGCATCCAGCCCGACGATTGGCCCGTAATCCCGCACCCAGATGTCATCAGTTGGGATGACCATAAATGTGATTGTCCCGCTGGTCGCTGGTGTATCGGTCGCCATTTGCCCGCGTGCTTCCAGGTAAAGCTGGATGCCATGTGCCCAATAGGGGGCCGGGACGGTGATGGTGACATCGGCCACCGGCAGGATGGCTTCCGCCATCTGTGCGTGTAAGGCCCACAAGGGCGGGTAAAATACCGGCCAGTTCAGAATAACGCTCTGGATAGGTTCCCACTGTGCCGGCAGGCGTACCGGGTGCGGCGGGTGTTCTGGCATGGGGGGGTGGGTCGTCATCCGCATGTCGATCACGGTTGCGGGGTGATCGCGCAGGGCGGTGTGTAAGTCGCTCAGGCTCCACCCCGGCAAGAGCCGGTGGCGCGTCAGGATGTCGGCCATATCCGCCGCTGTTGAGGGCGGGGTATCATCAGCCTGGAGGGGGTAGAGTCGCTCAAAGAATGGTTGTAAGATCGGACGCACCCAACGCGGCCAGGGCCGCCGCCATAATGGATACGGGATATAGTTGAATCGCAACATACGAAAACCTATTGTGGTCGGTGTGCATACCGCGTTATTCTACCGCAGACCGCCCGAAATCAAACCGGCAAGGTGACGACGAACCGACTCCCTTCGTTCACCTGAGACGTATAGCTGATGGTGCCCTGATGCAACTGCACACAATCCGCCACGATGCGTAAGCCTAGACCGCCCCCGGCACTGCTCTGCACGTTATCTGCCCGGTAGAATGTCTCAAAGATCTTGTCTTGGGCCTCCACCGGGATGCCGACGCCTTCGTCCTGTACACTGAAGATGATTTGATCCTCCTGGCGTTGTAGATCGACGGTAATGGTGGTGCCTTCGCGGGAATATTTGGCCGCGTTCTTCAGCAAGTTATCCAGGATGTGTTTAAGCAGATGCCGGTCGAGTGGAGCTTGACCCAGGTCATCGGCGTAATTCACATCCACTACATGGTTAACCCCACTCCGCCGGGTAAAATGTGTGATGATCGGCTCGAACGCATCGCGCACGGTCATCACCTCCGGGTGGAAGCCCAACTGCGCGATGTCGCCATTGATGATAATCGAGATGTCGTCCAGCATTTCACTCAGATGCATGACCTGATGTTGGATCTGCTTCAGCCGGTTATTGCGCTCGTCCAGGCTCATCTTCTCGCTGTAACGTTCCACCAGTTCGCTAGAGGAAAGGATAGTCGCCAACGGGGTTCGGAATTCATGCGTGACTCGAGTCATGAAGTATGTCTTCATCGCGTTGAGTTCGCGCTCTGTTTCCAGTTCGATCTGAAGTTGCTGGCGTCTTTGTTCAGCTTCGCGCAATTCACGCTCGCGGGTGATGTCGCGTAAGACGCCGTAATGAGTCGAGACGCCGCTTTCAAAGTCGGTAAAGCGTGTTACGGTGTCTTCCACCCAGATATATTGCCCGTCTCCCCGTTGATACCGGTACTCAACCGTGACCGCGATCCCTTCCGGCGGATTATGATACATCTGCATCACGTCCTCCAGGTCATCCGGGTGGATGATCTCCTCAAAGAAGGGCTTCAATTCGGTATGTTCCGGGTATCGCCGCCGCACTAACGCCCGGAAGTTGGGCGACATATAGACGAAGTGCGCCACCGCCCCTTCAATCTCGAAGATGTAAACCTGATGCGAGATTGACTTGAGGATGGTGTTAATCAAATCACGTTGCCAGCGTAATTCCCGGTTCAGGTTTTCTTCAAAGTGGATCAGGTTAGCCGTGAATTCGGTCAGGATTTCGCCATCCGGGTTGACCATCGGGAATTCCCGGCGGGCTTTTTGCAGGGTTGCCAGCCGATCTGGACGGTAAGAATTGATGGCGACTTCCAGCACATCTAATGCCTGGTCGATCAAGCTGGGGTCGAACGTCCAGATGGTGTCAAATTGTCGGTTAGCTTCGTGCGTGGCGTGCAGGCCGCAATCCAGGCCGCATAATAGTACGGAAAATCGCCGCGTCAAGATGGCTAAAAACCATTCCTGCCGGAGGGGATCCCCATCGGCCAGCTCGATGTGTAACTGGCTGGCGTTGCTTTCTTCCGGCAAGGGCCGCCCGGCGAAGATGCAGATCTGTTGTGCCACGTTCGAAATCTGCTCGTAGCGTTCGGCCTCTTGCTTCCAGTGTGATGACTCCTGGAAACCAGTAAACACCAGGGCGGGCAACTGCCGCGTCAGCACGATGTCTTCCAGGGTGTGCGACAGATGAATAAGCGTGGCTTTCGTCAGGCGCACGATGGGTAACACACCGTCAAGTTGCGCTTGAAGATGGTTGTATAACGATTGGCGGGTATCAGTTGTACTCATCGCAATTTCTTGCTCTCTAATTCGGCGTGGGTGCGCAGGTAACGTAACCAGCCACGATCTGACAAATTACCGAAGGTATCATGTTTCAGGGTTGGTGGGGTGGGGGTGGCCTGTTCCAGTTGGTCGAGCAGGTGCAAGGTCTCCTGGCGGGTCGTCTGGAAAAGTTCCGGCAGGTCCTCCCAGGGTATCGACCGTGCTGGCCGGTAATTGTCGTATTCTACTTCGCCGGGTGCCCGCCCCAGGAATTGCCCCAGGCGCGTCTGTCCCCAGCGTTCGATGCCGATGATGTGGGTCAGCACACGATGATTCTGTTCGTTGTCGCTGGCTTTCTCGATCCGCTGGCGGATGGTGGCTGTGTTGGCTTGCAAAGCGGCGCGGTGTTCTGCGTAAGATCGCTTGTGGGCGGGCCGTTCGATCAACCATTGGCCGGCCAATTGCGTGATCGGTGTGATTAGCTTCATCAGTGTGTTCGTTGCCCTTTGTCTGTCGGTTAATTCCATTATAACAGGTTTATTCATCTACCAACTGATAGACCTGTGCGCCTTCATCGTGGATTAACGTCAGATAGGGTGCTTCGTCTACCGCACTCCGCAAGCCAAGCTCCCATTCACTCAGGTCAACCGTGCGCCAATCGGTTTCCGGGCTATTGGCGATGGCTTCCGGCACGAAAACCAGCGTGATCCCGTGCTCAAGCAAGAGCGACCGGTTGGCCGGGTTGGCCGGGTCATCCCAAAAAGCCTGAAGGTCGATTTGTGCCTGGGTTGGGGTGCTATTCTGGGCGTAGGGCAGGGCTGGCAGGTAAACGGTATCGCGCTCCGCGATGATAACGGCCCAATCGCCTTCTTCCGGCTCCGCCAGGTTGAGCAGACGCGCATCAGACTCGGTGTTTTCTTGAATCCAACGAAGCGCGGCCACGTCGCCAGCGGTGGCGTAAGTATCCGGCAGAGTGGCAATGTTGAACACTACAGACCGGACCATGCCATTAAAGGCGATGGTCAGGATGATAAGTATCGCCACCCCCCCGTTGATCCAGTACGTTTGACGATACGTCATGGTGAAGTTCAGGCGTGGGCGAAGCTGAGTTTCCAGCAACCATAAACCAGCAATGCCGCCTAACCAACTCAGTGGGATGATGACCCCTTGCCATGCCAGATCGCCGGGATCAAGATAGCGGGTGATAAACGGAGCCAGGCTTGCCAATCCACCGGTCACCGCGAAATCAAACACCAGGAAGATCCAGCCGATGGCTAAGATGGCGATGCTATCCCGCCGTGACCACCCAAGCCAGACACCCAATAACGCCAGTGGGGCCAACCACACGCCGTTATTCTGCACCATCGTAAAGAGATGATCGCCACTGCGCCCAAAGGGAGATTCTAACCCGGCAGTGATGAGCGACCAGTTATCGACCAACCAGGGGGCGGTGGCAATTACCGCAATCAACGGCACCCCGAACGCCAACCCTAACCAGCGGCGTCCGGTGGGCGGGCTGGACGCTAACCACATGGTCGCCAGCCAGGGGATGTATCCCATCAGCAGGATGAAAAATGATCCGGCATGGCCGATCAACGCCGCACCCATCATCAACCCCGCGCCGACCAGATCCGCCGGGTAACCCTGCCGGATGTAACGCAACACATAGAGGAAAAACGCCTGGATGAAGGCCAGGCCCATCAACACGGTGTAATGGCCGTTGACCAATGCCAGGAACACCCCGCCGCTCAAAAACAACACCAGGGCCATCGACCGGCCCAGGGCCTTATCGCGCAATTCCGCGCCGAAGTCGTAGATCAACCATACGTTGAGGAAGGCCAGCACCGCCGCCGTGCCGAATTGCACCAGATGCACGCTCTGGTTTAATTGTTGCGAGAGATAAGCCGTCAGCGCGTTGAACCCCGGCGAATATAGATAACTGATCTCCGGTTGGAAGGGGGCTAACGTGTTCAGTGTTTCGCCCTGTTTCATCGCGATTGCCATCAAGCCGTAATCTTGCGCGGCAGAGCCGAACGGCACCGGCAAGACCGCCACCGGCAAGATGAAGGCCAGGGCCATCACCGCGAAGACCCCCAGATCTTGCGGGCCGGGCCAGCCCTGTTCGGAGTCGATCAATTCTTCCCCGGCTTCTTCGGCCCGTGTCTGCCCGAAAGACATCGCCCCGCCCAGGAAGATACCGGTCAAGAGCGCGAACATCAGATAATCGATGACCAGGGTTTCCCACCCGAAAAGAGAGGAGTAGAAGACGGTGCCCCCGGTGACCAGGGCCAGCGAAAGCGTGGCCGCCAGTGCGATACGGGGTTGTGCCGTCGGCCACGCCGGGGAGAGCATCGCCCCGGCCCCTAAGATCACTGCGCCGAAGACAAAAACGACGAAAAATGCCATAGTGCTGTCAATCAATTCAGCCGACTAAAGCACCAGTATAAGACTCGTAGCAAAAAACAAAAAGGCCGAGCGATGCGCTCGACCTTGTAGGGATTTATCTATCTGATGCTGGCCCGTGTTAATTGTGGACGGGACGCCCTTCAACGAAGGTGCGTAGCATCCAGGCCATTTCCTGATGTTGCGTAACTACTCAGGTGGGTGAAAAGAGTGACTTGGCAAATGGGAACAATGGGTAGAGAATAGCAATATGTCAAAGTATCCTACATGTCCCCCCGAATTAAGCCGCGAAGAC
>DAOTTZ010000104.1:0-1535 GCA_034437535.1 Anaerolineae bacterium
GTCGTGAGGATGTCCCCGGCACAGGTCGCCGTGCCGCTGTCTTCGTCATACGTGCAATCTAAGTTTTCTATGCGGCGGATAGCCGACTCATACGCGGCGACCGTCTCATCATCAAGGGCAAAGTCTTCGCACGCCAACGCATTGACGACTTCCGCATTGTAATCTTCATACGCGCCGCGCAGCCAGATTTCCGCTGTGCTGGCCGCGTCATCCGCGCCGATAAGCGTGGTTAAGTCGCCTGTTACCGGGTCAACGCCGGTTGTCAGGTCACCGAAGGCCAGTTCGCCGCCAATGGTCACTACTTCGTCGTAAATATCCGCGTCGATGTCGGCATCGTGCGGGTTGGCGAACGAAATACCGCCATTTTCCAAGCTGAGGATATAGTTACTCCCGCCAGGGAAGTTCTCAAAATCGCCATCCAACAACGCGGAGACCATATCATATACGCCGACGTTCACACGTTTAAGCGCACTGCTGATGATGAACGCTGCGCCGGGGGCATCGCCACCGTCAAACGTCGTGAAGTATTCGTCTTGGTCAACGCCGATGACATAGACTTCTTCCGCTGCGGCAAAGGTGATGCCGCCGGAACCCGTCAAGCCTGCCGCGCCGAAGATAACATCCGCGCCCGCTTCGATGAAAACCTCCGCTTGTGCCGCGCCTTGGCCGGGTTGGTCGAAGCCATCCATATACTGGCCGAGGATCGTAACTTGTTTGTCCGTCTGGATGGCCGCGAGGCGCACGCCGTTTTCAAAACCATTGCGGAAGCGTTTAATCACCGGGATGGGTGGGCCATAAATCCCGGCGACGATATTACTCTCCGTCACCCATCCGGCCAAGTACCCCATGAGGAAGCCGCCTTCGTCATCGCGGAACTGGATACCGACGTAATTTTCCGGCCCCTCGTTCACAAAGTGATCGACCCCGATAAAGTACACGTCCGGGTTAGCATCGGCAGCGGCGGCTGTCGCTTCCGATAGCTGAAAGCCGACCGTCACCACCACATCAAACCCTTCGTCAATGCATCGCTGGATATTCGGTGCCCAGTCGTCCGGTCCATCGGATTCAATAAAGATGGTGCCTCCTTCATCAAGATCATAGTCGCGGCGCACATCCAACAAGCCTTCATAAGAGACTTCGTTAAAGGTGCCGTCATCAACCTGCCCGATGTTTAATACCATGCAGATGCGCCCAATAGCGCCGTCGTCGTCTTGTGCGGTGGCGCTCATCGGCGCGACCAACACGAGCAGTAGAGCCAAGCAAACAAGTCGGATCATGCGGTTTTCTCCTATCTCATAAATGGTGGTCTTCGATTTTAGCGAATTATGGCACAATTCGCACAAAATCCCTTCCGAATCTATCATTGAGCTAATGCTCAACATCATAAGGATGCTATCATTGTCATCTAAGCCAATCATATTCGTCGTCGGGGTTATTTGGGCGCTATGGGGGAGCTACCACCTACGCCCCGGCGCAGTCGATGAGACGAACGCGGGGTTAATGTTGGTCGCGTTGGCTGTCGCCGCCCTAGCGTT
>DAOTTZ010000105.1:0-3083 GCA_034437535.1 Anaerolineae bacterium
TCGAATTGTTCGTAGACAGTAGCGAGCTGGCGCCGGTTTTCAACCCGAATCAGCCGACGCCTCCGGATTTCGTTCCCTATGGCTATGCGGTGGACTACAGCTATGAGGATACCGCCGGGAACAGCTTCGGCGGCGCTATGACGGATTTAGGCATTTTAGAGGGCGATATCTTCCGAATTGCCGGCTTGAGTTTTGATGAGGTCTGGATTGCCCCCGGCCAGAATACCATGGCGACCATTACGTTCGATATCCTAAGCCCCGATGCGCTCAACAGCAGCGTGGAGGCGGATGTATCCTTTATTCCCAACGATCCGACTGGGGATAGACCCAATCAAGGATTCTATCAAGCAGATGACAACCTTATCTGGCTGGGAGAGGAATCCACCCTCAATCCGGATATCGGCAGTGGAGTGGGCGATGCCCAGGGCCCGGCCGTCTCCAACCTGGCGGTGTCGTCCAACGATTTTCCCCAAGGCACGACATCCATCGTGCTGACCGCCACCGCCGACGACAGCGGCGCGGGCAACAGCGACCTGTTCATGGCCCAGTACTTTGTGGGCACGGCCGGCACGCCGGGCGCCGGTACGGCCATGAGTGCGGCGGATGGAACATTCGATTCGGCCGCGGAAAACGTGACTGCCACCATCGATGTGTCCGGCTGGACGGCGGCCGATTCACCATATTCACTGGTGGTGTCGGCCCAGGACGAGCAGGGCAATTGGGGCAGCACGCAGACCATCGAGGTGCGGGTCACCGCACCGGCCGATGGTCCGGTCCCGACCCCTCTGATAACACCGAGCAGAAACAAGCGGCCGGTGTTTGATTGGAGCGATGTCGCCGGTACGGCCACATATGAACATGTGGTTTCGGCAAATGCGGATTACTCATTTCCGATCATCCAGAAAATCGATTTGACGGAGAGTGGATATGCCACTGCCGAGGGCCTTTCCGACGGCACCTATTATTGGCGGGTCCGGGCGGTTGACACCGGCGAGAATGCCGGTGAATGGGCCGCGGGCAATGCTTTCAGCATCGATACGACCCCGCCGGCATTGGTGACCGGGCTGACGGTTACGCCCCAGCCCACCGGCGATCTGACGCTCGCATGGACCCACCCGGCACAAGACTATGCCGGCGTGCTGGTGCTGGGCCATAGCGGATCCGCGGTTTCCTTTTCGCCGAGCGACGGGGTTGCTTATTCGGCGGGCGATCAATCCGGAACCGTCCTAGCTGCAATTGATGGGTACAGTTACACGGATTCGGTTGAGCATGGTGCGACACGCCATTATGCGATCTATGCATTTGATGCGCTGTATAATTATTCGGCCGTTGCGGCGGCCAGCGCGACCAGCAGCGACACCCTTGCACCGTCGGCGGTCAGCGGTCTGACGGCGGTGCCGGGAAATGCCAAGGCAACCCTGAACTGGACCAATCCCCCGGAATCGGATGCCGCCGGCGTCCTGATCGTGTACCGGCAGGGGGCCGCACCGACCGGAGCACCGACCGCGGATACCGTTTATGCAGTCAACGATGCCATCGGCGATGGCACTGTCGGCTTCGTCGGTACCGGCGCCACGGCGACCATCAGCGGGTTGACCAATGATCTGACTTACTATTTTAAAGTCTTTGCCTATGACGAACGGCCCAACTACGCGCTTTCCGCGGACACGATGACCACACCCGTGAGCTTCGCTATTGTGCAGCCGGAACTGCCTTTGAATGTTCAGGCAGGTGCCGTCATCGAATTTGACGCCGCCTGCAGCGCGTCCGGCAATTATCAATGGACCTTCAGCGCCGGCACCCCGGCAGTTGCCGATACGCAACAGGTGTCCTGGACGGCACCCGAATCCCTGACCGCCTCGCCAACGGCCGTCAGCATAACCGTGACGGATCCTGATACCGCAGGGGTGGAAACGAGCGGTACGGTACATGTCTACGAACAGGTGGAGATTACCAACAAACCGTCGGACACACCGACGCTAACGCCTGGAATCGCTTCGGCCCGCTATCAGGTCGAGGGCGGGGACGGTACAACCTATGCCTGGACCCTGGCAGATCCCGACGGTCAGGTGATCGATCAACTCGCCGATTCGGCCTCCTATTCCTTTACGGTGCCCGCCGGGGACTATGTGGCCGGTGCGTATACGGTCACGGTAACCGACGGATTGGGATTTGCCGACAGTTTTGCGGTTCTGGTGCCATTGGCATTGGATCCGCAGTATTTCACCCTGGTGGAGGATGAAACCCTGGACATCGTGATTCTCGGGGCTGCCGAAGGGGTTGGGTTCAGCGTTGCGGCCGTCGATGCCGATGGCCGGGCAGTCGCTTTCAGTCAGACAGATGCGGATCCCACCGGCAACGGCCGGATGGCGGCGGACGGTAATGTCCTGCATTACACGCCAGATGATATCGACGCGATTGTCGAATTTACACTGGCGATTACCGCCGATGACGCGGACCTGGTCGATGTGGGCCTTGAGACGCTGGAATCGGATCTCTACCGGGTGATTCCGTTAAAGACCCATGCCGGCAGGATCATCGAAACCGTGGATGCCGATATGGTGCCGGTTGAAGGCGCATTTGTCAACGTGATCGCATTCGATCCTGACGGTGATGCAGCCGCGTCTGTTTATACCGATGCGGATGGCTATTTTGAAATCGACCTGCCGGCAACCGGCGCCAATTACCAGTTCATGGTCAGCAAGGACGGTTACGTCGGCAAGGTGTTCAGTGATGCCGACCTGGATGCAAACAACGAAATAACCATCAGCCGGACAAGCGGCCAGGCATTGTTTGTCAGCGGTGCGGTGAACTTGGATACGGATGCACCCGAGGCGCTGGTATCCCTGCTCATCGACGGCGAGATCGTGGCGACGCGAATCACCGATGCCGGCCGGTTCCGGTTCGATTCTGAAGATGATCCGGCGGCGGACTACCGGTTGACGGCGGTGAGCGATGATGCCTACGCGGAGCTGGTTGTTTCCGGACCGCTTCCCATCGACGGGGTGGACATGGACTTGACCGCAGGTGCGGTCGGCCTGGTGACGTTGACGGTTAACTACACCGTCGCCTACGCGGAGACG
>DAOTTZ010000106.1:0-44288 GCA_034437535.1 Anaerolineae bacterium
GTGTCAGCATGAAGGGGTGAGGGGGTACGGGGGAGCGGGGATTTGACCGCCGTATAGATGGCATTCCGCCCGATGCCGAAGCGACCGACCAGCGCGTAAATTTGACTGGGAGTCAGTACATCACCGGGTTGAGTAGCCGCCAGCCGGAGCGCGTCTAACAACCGGGCGAGAGTCGGCAGGCCAGCTTGTAGCAACGCTTCCCGCACGGTATTGGGGATGCCGCGTGGCGCAGATGTGATCTGCCGGGGTGGGCGCGAATAAGCACTGCGGATGGTGGCTGTCGCTTCCACCAGTCGGCGTTCATAAGGTTCTTGACGGTGGCTGTGTGGGTTGATCTGCCGCGCATGGATCGGACTCAGAACAGTTTGGGCCGTATGGAGGTTCCAGCCCCGGTCACGGGCGAACCGCGCACAATCGAAAAGGGCGTTGTTACGGCCCATCTCCGGTGCCAGCCGTTGATACCGCCGCCGCAAGGTATCAGCGTTCAACTCAGATTGTGTCGAGTCGGGCATGGGCGGCGGATTCTGGGGTTTTAAGGGTTGGGTGTGTGTATTGGACTGGATAAAGCGCAAAACACGCCTCAAATCGGCTTTGCTGAGTGTGCGCGGTTCGCCATCACGCACCACCTGCCAGGTTCCACCGGCCATCACAGTTCCCGGTGCAACTACATACTGACCGTCACTGCGTAGCTCAATGCCGGGGGCCTGCCGCGCTGGCACCCGTAGACCCACTGGGATGCGAAAATAGTAATGCGGCAAACCACGCTTGCCGGAGCGAACCGTGAACGTTTCCGTCAGGTCAGGCAATGCGGATTGGAACGCCGCCGCCATCGCCGGGGTGTCAATATCAATGACAACCAGTCGGGAGACGGAACCCAATACCAGCCCAAAAGCGTGATGTCTGCTGGCCCACGCATCAAGTTCTGTCGGTGTGGGCAGACGGTGTTGATATGCCTGCCAACGCGGCAGGGCAGGGGCTTTGGGTGCGGTGGGGTCGGCATCGCCACGCAATGGAATAAGCGAAAAACCCTCAGCACGCAAGCCCCGGATTCGTTGCATGATTGATTGGTTAAAATCAGTGAATTGACCCATTTTATCCCCCTTTTTGGGGGGAGAAACGTGTTGCCAAATGGGGAAACCGCAAGTATAATAGAGTTAATCCACGTAGGACCATTCTATGGATTCCTTGTGGTCTCCCGTAATGAAAAGGGTCGGGAGTACATACATGGCCCGTAACTCTGTTTGGCGGCGAAACCAATAGCTTACGGGCTATTCTTTTTCCTCAACCTTAATTAATATAAAGTTGTTAAGATGCTCAATATTATCAGCAAGAATTTGTCGTACTCAGCCAAACCGATTATGCCACACGTTTATCCCTTAAATAGCCGTCAGATAATTTGCCCGTGTCGTCTGTGATTGATCTTCGTTGGCTTCATCTCGGTCAAGTAGTTGCACTTTGTTGATTTTGTGGTATACTTGTTACCGATGTGAAGTTGGAAGATTTATTCTTCTTGGGCGTGTGGGCAAACACACGCCTTTCTTTTTTCAACGACGTCCCCAGTATACACCAAACCCAACCACTCTACAACATTTTGATAGCGGAGTCATAACCGCATAAATAGTGAATCCAGCGATTATAACAATATCCAAACCTGATTCGTGCAAAATACGAACAAAATTTCTGACTAGCTGGCCGTTTGGTAGATGTTCCAGCCAGCAAACAGGGCAAATGACAAAGCATAAGTCAGCATGTATGGGGCGAAGGCCGGGCTGGTTCCCAGGGCGATAATCAACCCGACCAGTGCATACCCGGCGAACAGCAATTCGACCAACGTCAGGCCATCAAACGCGACTCGGTAACGGCTTCGCCGCCAGATGGCATTATGGCGAGATAGGCTAAACTTGGGTGTGCGGCGGAATTCTTGCTCTTGCTGGGCCAGCAACCCCCGGAAGACAGCCACACTATTACTCAGCCCGATGGCGACTGCCGCCATGAACTGCACCGGGAAGAACAGCAGATGCCGTCGCCAATCGCTGTAAAGTTCGCGCTGACCGATGGCGATAATCACCGGCGGGATCAAGCCGATTAACGGGACGACGCGCAGATCGGGCAGATCATGGATGACATCTGCCGCCAGCAACACCGGGGCCAATAGAAACAACAATAAAATCACCGGCTGGACGGCGTACTGCGCCAGATGCAACAAACCCATAAACTTCGCCAACCAACCGAAGCGCGGCTCTGTGACTAAGTTGCGGAGATGCCGCACCAGGCATTGCGTGCTACCGGTCGCCCAGCGGGCCTGCTGGAGCTTGTAAGATTGCACCGAAGGCGGCAATTCACCCGGCACCGCCACATCAACCAGGTACAAAAACTGCCAGCCGCGCAAAAAAGCCCGATAGGATAAATCCAGGTCTTCGGTCAATGTTTGGGATGACCAGCCGCCCGCGTCGTCAATGGCCGTCTTACGCCAGATGCCGCCGGTGCCGTTCATCGCCATTGGTAAACGCCCGCGTGAGCGTGCGATCTGCTCAACTGTAAAATGCGCGTCGATGCTGAGGGCCTGGGCACGGGTGAGCCAATTCGTCTCCCGGTTGAGATGGCTCCATCGCGTCTGGATCAAACCAAGCCGGTGATCGACGCTGAAGTGAGGCATCGTCCGGCGCAAAAAATCGGGTTGTGGTACGAAATCCGCGTCGAAGATCGCCACGCAATCAGTCGTCACCTGGGTTAAGCCGAAGGCCAGCGCACCGGCTTTATACCCTTGCCGGTGATACCGGTGAATGTGGGTGATGTGGTGTGTGCCATTTGCCTGTAATTGGCGTACTTTGCAAGCGATTAAATCGCTTGTCTCATCGGTGGAGTCGTCCAGGATTTGAATGTGCAATTTATCCGGTGGATAATCCAGCGCGGTGCAAGCGTCAATCAGGCGATCCACGACATGGGCTTCGTTGTAGATGGGCAATTGCACCGTCACACTCAGCAGGTCGGCATCACAGATGGCCGGGATCTGTGGCGGGTGCCCACGCTTGCGCCAATAAATCAACAGCAAGAGGCCCATGCCAACCAGAAATAGCAAGATAAAAAAAGTACCGAGCACATAAAGCCCGGTCGCAATCGCCAGTAAAATCTCGATCATGATGTTGTGGTCAAAAACCTTGATAAATCCATTGCGGTGAGCTATCTGTCGTTACGATCAACAACAGAATAGCGATTAAACACAGTACGAGTGCGTACAAATTTTCACGGGTGAAGACCGTGCGCCGAAGAAATTTCCACATGAGACTATCGTCCTGATTGCTACCATGCCAAAGCATAACCGCACGTAGAGAGAGTCGCAACCGCTAGTCTGTGGGTTCCATATCGAATAGGCCGTAAACCCAACGGTAGCCATCACGCGAGTAACCTTCTTCCCGCTTCATACGGATTAAGTCATGATCGGCTAACAACGCAAGCAGGTCAATGTCGTAAGGGGTGAGGCGTTTTTTGCCGATGGCCTGGGCGATCATCTTTCGCGTCAACCATTGATTGCGGCGGGTTGCAATCGCCTGCTGAAGCTTTTCTGCATGGGGGGTGATGCGGCCTGGACGAGATGACTTGCTCATAAAATACCTGTCATATGGTCTATGTTACATACTATACTGTAAGAAGACTGCCAGGGCAAATGCCCTGACAGACAGCTTGAACGGCCCTCAGTTGATGATCGTAATCAGGTTGTTATCAAAGATAACGCGGACGAAGCCTTCGCCGTAGCCGATGCTACTGGGCAACAGATTGGCTTGATTCAGATCCCGTCCCAGGTCAACCGCGACCGGCGTCGTTCCATTGATGGGCGGTGGGAACGGCGCACTCAACAACTGAGAGCGGGTGCTTCGGTTAAAGTACAGCAGAGAGCTATCCGGTGCCAGCACCGCACTATCCGACACCAGGAAAGAGGCCTCACCGCTGAAGTAATCGCGCTCGGTCTCCATCAAGCCATAATCAACCATCGGGAAGAGTTCGCCGGTGGTGATGTTGAAGAAATACACACTGGGATAATCGGCGGCCCCGGTCATGCTCCGCGTGCTGATCATCAGGCCGGTGCTGTCATTGGTCCAGCGCACGTTACGGAGTTCAAAGGTCTCTACCCAGGCCGGTTCTTCGGTGATGATATTGGCGGTCTGGAGCAATTGCAGGGTCGCACCACTGTTGAGATCAATCAGGAAGATGCCGCCCTGGGTGAGATCATTGGCGTTGTTGATGGTCATCGCCATGAAGATCCCGCCGTTATCAATCTGGGTGGGGGCATAGAGGGTTTCGCCATAAGTGCTTTTCAGTTCGCTACCAGCACCCAGGGTGTCGATCACGGTTTGCGGCTCTAGTGCTGGTGGGTTGGGTTGCAGAGACTCGATCAACTGAAGGGTGACGACGGGCTGGCGTGAATCACTGGGAGCCTGTGCCGGGTCGGAAGGCGGCAATGTGGGGGGCAGAGCTTGCCCGCTCAGGGTGGCCTGAGCTTGCTGAGTGGCCTGTTGCTCCTGGGTAATCTGGGCTTCACGCGCTTCGGTGGTCGCGGTCGCGGCGGTTTGATCCTGTTGCCGGTTGGCGACTGCCTGGGAGATCTGCATGTCGAAATCGGCAAAGGTCGCTTCGATCTGTTCGGGCGTCAGGCGGTACAATTCGAAGATGGGCGCGGTGCCTGTCGGCGCGGTATCCCGCAGGAAATACAGACTGTTATCCACCGGGTTCCAGGTCGGCGCGAGGTCTACGGTTGCGATGAGCGGATCGAAGTTTTCCCCGCTTTGGCCGTCATCGGTGAAGTTCAACATGCGGTTGCGGTCGGTGTCATAAATCCAGATGTCGGTCTCAACCGGATCTTCGATGTTGTCTTCCGTAAAGGCGACGTAACGGCTATCGTGCGACCAGACCATAGGCGTGAACTCGATCTCGTCATCTTGCGGCAGGGCACAGAATGTCTCTAACGTGTCAAACAGATGCACGCACACTGCCTCCCGGCTGAAGGTCGTCACGCGCTCAAACAGGCGCGAACTAAATGCCAGCCGCGATGCATCCGGCGAGATAGATGTCCCGCGTATTTCCTCCAGGTCGCTGTTGTTCCAATTATTCAAGTTATCTTCTGGTTCCGCGTCGATCACCGCATCGTCGAAATAATCACGCAGGGCGATGATCTCTCGGATGCGGTTGGGGTCGAATTCGCTATTTTGCGCGTTGGCAACCCCCAGGACGAAAACAAGAAGCAGGGCCAGTGTCAAATATCGCATGAAAGGTATCCTCTAAATCATCGGTTCAAAACGGTGTTCAAGAACTTCTCTCGGTTGGCGGTGCGGGCGATCTTGCCGCTACTGGTTTTGATCAACCACTTCGGGCCGACCAGATGCACATAACGGGCGGTGACATCGGTCTGCTGGACTACACAGGCGCGGATCGCCCGTTGAATCGGCGCGGTCTGGGTGCGGTCTTGCGGGTCGATCTCTGGCTCGACCTCAGCCACGATCACGATGTCTTCCGTGCCTAACTGGTCGTTAAAGACACCGAAAGCGGTGGTCCGACCGGCGTGTATGCCGTCGATGTCATTCAGCAGGTTTTCGATGTCTTGCGGGTAGATGTTCTTCCCGCCGACGATGATGAGATCTTTCTTGCGCCCGGTGATGTACAACGCACCATCGACCAGATAACCCATGTCTTCGGTGCGGTACCAACCGTCGATCATCAACGATTGGTTGAGATCGAGCCGGGCATAATACCCGCTGAGCATTGAGTCACTGCGGACGTAGATTTCGCCGATATGACGATCTGGCAGGGTGTGGCCGTCGTCATCGCAGATCTTGACCTCACAATTGTGGATCGGTTTTCCATTTGAGACAAATGTCTGTGCGTCGGCATGATCGGCGGGGACCGGGTGGGCCTGCCGCTCGTCCATCAAGGCTGTTCGGTCGATCCTATCAACGTGCGGCATTTGCCCGATGGCGGATTGGGTGACGGCGAAGGTATTTTCCGCCATTGCATAGCAGGTCGCCAGCGCGGTTGATGGCAGGCCGATAGGCGCGAAAGCCTGGGCAAAGGTCGTATGGCTGGCCGCCTGCACCGGTTCGGAGCAGTTGATGAAGGCCCGCATACTGCTGAGGTCGAGTCCTTCCATGTGACGCGGGCGGATGCGAGTCGCCATGAAGTTGTACGCGAAGTTTGGCAACCAGCACAGCGTCCCCTGGTGCCGGTGGATCGCTTGAAGCAGGCGTTTGGGGTCGCGCACCCACTGGAACGGCGACATCATCACCAGCTTGATCCCCTGCACAATGGGCATGATGAACCCGGCGATCAACCCCATGTCATGATACAGCGGGAGCCAGGTGACGACCACATCGTCGGGGTGCAAGTCAATCGCTTCGCTGTAGGCCGCGATTTGATTCAAGACGCCCCGGTGAGAGAGCATGACACCTTTTTGCAGGCCGGTACTGCCGGAAGAATGTTGTAGGAAGGCGGTGCTTTCCGGTTGGGCCGGGTTCAGGCTCAGGTAGCTGGCCGCGTTGCCTTCCGCCTGGAGGGTGTCTTTGTTGATGATCGCGCTCAGTGTGGCGATGTTGCCGACGGTGTGATCGAGATCGGCCTGGAGGTCTTCGTATGTGATGATGACGCGGATCGCCTCATGGGCGACCAACGCCCGCACACTGTCGAAATACGTCTCCGGGTCGAGCTTTTCCGTCAGGAAGGGGAAGATCGACGGTGTAGCCCCCAACAGCATCGCCCCCCAGAAGCTATACAGCACATCCGGCCCGTGTTGCAAGATCAACGCGACCAGATCACCCGCCCGCACCCCGGCTTGTTCCAGGGCGCGGGCATAGCGGGCGGCCTGTTCGAAGAAGGTGCGCGTGCTGATGGCCGTCTCGTCGTCGCCGTCGATCATCACAACGGCAGTTTGATCGGCGTGCTGGTTATACAATCGGCGGGCCGCATCAAGCAGGGTGGTTGGCCCATCGTTGAGTCGAATCGGAAGCATACCCATCCTTTAGATTTCCAAACTTGGTTAGAATTCTAACGGCTTCCGTCCGCTTTGTCATACGCTAAACCGGGATAAAGTCTAAATTTTCCATCAAGACCAGGACAATAGTCCTGCCGGTTTCTAAATCAATTTTGAAGATTTCGTTTGAAAATTGTAATGGTCGCAAAGACTTCTATATTCTTCATGCTTCTATCAGATGCTACCCTTAGACTAAATAGTAGATGACGATAAAATTTTATATCACGTTTATCAAATCGTTGTCTCGCCAATTTAACTTACGCGGTTCTTAATTATCAAGCAAGTTATCAAGGTCTTATACCATGTTCAAACGTTTTCTCATTTTACTGGCCTGCGGTGTGTTGGCAGTGCCCGTATTCGCCCAGACACGATTGGGCGAGACTTACACATCTGATGATGGTGAGTTCTCATTTGATTATGCCGACGGATTAACGATGCAAGTCGGCGTGCCGGAATCCACGACGGACATCGGGGAATTTTACATCGACCCGGAGACCCCGATGCGGGTTAAAGTCTCACCGCCGATCCCGGTCACGACCTTCGACGCGGATGGCATGGGGACGACCCCGGCCACCATCACCACCACGCGCTTGCGGTTGTGGCGGCAGATCGCCCCGGTGATGACCGCCGGTGTGATCGACGTGCCGGATGGCGCATTTGCTGACCCGCTGGCGACGGTGGAAACCTACACCATCGACGGGCGCGAAGCCGCCTACGTCACACAGGTCTACCAGATTGACGACACACATTCTGCCGCCGTCGTCCTGATTACGGTCGAGATGGATGCTAACATGATCGTCACCATTACCGCGTCGCCGTCTTTGGCTGGCGGGGCAGAATTGGCCGCTGATTACCAGCAAGACATCCTGGCGATTGCCCAATCCCTCCAATATCAGCCGGAATTAGACGCTTCTACCACCAATGCCGACTCCTTACCGACGGAATACATCGGCCAGATCGGCAACATACAAACCGGTGAGTTGCGCTTCTTCTACCCGAAAGCGTGGTACATCTTGCCGGTGAGTGGCAACATCTTCGTCACCAATAACGACCGGCTGGTAAACGGCACGCTGGAACCGGGCATGTTGCAGACCAACGTCATCCCGCCGGACTTCAACAAGACAGGCTTTGCCGATATGGAAGCGGTCGGATCGTGTAACCTCAGCCCGGCAGAGATCGAGGCGATCACACCGATTGCCGTGCTGGAACAGCAGATGCTCTCCGAAGAACGCCTCATCAGTTATGAGGAACAAGGGGCGACCTACCACGAACCGGAAGCGATCATCCTCAACGAGCGGGATGCCGCCTACATGCGCCTTTTCACCGCAGAGCGGGACGCGCTGGTGATTGCGGTTGATATGGGTGATGGCAATGTCGTCAGCATTATGGCCTTCGCCTACGTCGGTGAGATGGCACAGTATGACGACACATTGTTCGCGCTGGCTGGCACGTTTGATTACACGCATCAGGGTTGCGAAACCGAATAACCATCCCGGCGTGATTAACGAAATACATCTGAGGGGCGGGGGTTGATTTTGCATCAACTTGAAATACACCCCGCCTTATTTGATTCCCGTTCCGATTTTATAGATTGTGATATGATAAACCTAAAAGACAAACGATGGATAAGGTTTGATGATGCGTGATGACGAAAACGAACGCAACATAACCGACGATAAGACGGAAATTACCGATCTTGACGATGACTCAATCCATATGGCAGATGAGACGGCACCGCTCGGCTTTTTGATCGTCAAGAGTCCGGTCAAATATCGGGGGCGGGTGTATAAGCTCCTGCCAGGCACGGTCATCGGGCGCAAGGATGCCGACGTGCTGATTAACGACCGGCGGGTATCACGCCAACATGCCCGGCTCAACCTGGAGCAAGACGCGGTGGGCCGGTCTTATTATGAACTGTTCGATTTCGGCACGCCCAACGGCACCTATGTTAACGGCGTTCGGATTTCCCAACGAACACCCATCGAAGAAAATGATGAATTGAAGATGGGCGATCACGTCTTTGTCTTCAAGACACTAGGAGAGTAAGCCCAGGTCATGCCCTCGGACGACCGCGCAACCTTAACCAACATGGTCGATGACGAAAACGGGGCCATCGGTTATCTGTTTATCATCCAGCCGGTGGCGCAGTACGGCGAATTCTTCATCGTGCGGGGGACTGCGCTCATCGGCACCGGCCCGGCCACACACATTCAACTTCACGGCGCAGGGATCGCGTCGATCCATGCACGCATCCGGCGGGAATATGACCGGCGCAACGGGGCGAGTGTGTTCGGCGTGTACGATTTCGACCGGGCCGAACCGGTCACGGTCAATGGTTATGCGGTGCAAGATCGCACCATCCTGCGAGAGAATGACCGGATCGCCGTCGGTGGGTATGTTTTCGTATTCAAATTATTGCTTTAGTAAGGACGAGCATGATCGTTGACACAGGTCAAAAATCGGATGTGGGACGGGTGCGACCGGTTAATGAAGATGCGGTGCGGGTGTATGCCAAAGACTCCGACGCGAGCAAAGGCTCCCACCTGTTTATCGTGGCAGATGGCATCGGCGGGGAAGCACATGGCGATGTCGCCAGCCAGATCGCGGCGGAAACCACCGCCAACAGCTTTTATGCTTACCTGGCCGATCATCCCAATGTCCTCATCGAGACGGCCTTAAAACATGCCATCACCCAGGCCAACGAGACCGTTTATCGTGAGGCCGAAAATCGTGATTCTGCCGGGCATATGGGGACGACCATTGTCACAGCCGCGCTGACCGACCGCCGCTTGACGGTCGGCTGGGTGGGGGATAGCCGGGCTTACCTGATGCGGAACGGAAAAGAGAGCCTGCATCAACTGACCGTCGATCATACCTTTGTGGAGATGCAATTACGCAATGGTCGCTTGACGCCGGAGGAAGCGCAGAAGCACCCCCGCCGCAACGTCTTGATCCGCAGTTTGGGCAGTCAACCGACTGTCATCGTTGATGTCATCAGCGACCGGGCCGATCCGGACGACATCATCTTGCTCTGTTCAGACGGGTTGACGCGCCACGTCAACGCCCAGGAGATGGCGAAGTTGCTCCGGCATACGCCCAACGCTCAACGGGCCGCCAGTTCGCTGGTGGATCTGGCGAATGATCGTGGTGGGCGGGATAACGTCTCGGTGGTGGTGGTGCGGCTTACCCCGCCGTCAGAGATGGCCGCTGGCGACTTCTTCGATATGGATACCCAGGTCGGCACTGCCCAGACCAACCCGGAAGGCTTCCGCCTGGGGGGGTACCCGCGCAACCCGCAACACCGCTTGATGATTATCGCGCTAATTCTGGCTGTCATTGCCCTGGCCGGCATCCTGGCTTTAGCCTTGGCACGCTAAAGGGTTTGATATTTTTGCGTTTGCAATTAAAGTTAAGGCGTTCATGTTCCGCCAGGCAAACTCAGGATAAATATCAATGCCGGATGATAAGACCACACCTTCAGATGAGCAACCCTACGGCCCGTATGAGGCCGAATACTTAGGCGGCCCGGCGTCGGAGCCGCTACAACCAGAGGCGCAACCAGCGGCGGAGACAACCGGGCCGAAGCTCGTGCCGCTCCCACCGCAACCCGCGCCACAAGCGCAACCGCAACAACAGCCACAACAACAGGCGCAACCGCGCCGCGCCCAACTTGAGTTTACGTTTTCGCGTTACTTCTTGCAGTGGTTGGCAAATGAGAACATCAGCATCGCGGTGACCACATACCAGACCGGCCACTTGATGTTCATCGGGCGGCAGGCCAACGGGCAGATCAGCGCGATTGGGCGCGGCTTCAGCCGGGCGATGGGGCTTTACGTCCAGCCCAATACCCAGTGCTTGTATATGAGCACCGTCAACACCTTGATGCAATTCCAGAATGTGCTGGTGCAAGGGGAAAAGCTGAATAACTTCGACCGTGTGTACGTCCCGCGCATCGGCTATGTGACGGGTGACCTGGATATTCATGACATCGTGGTTGACCGTCACGGGCGGATCGTCTTCGTCAACACCCTGCATAGTTGCCTGGCGACCGTCAGCGACCGGCAGAGCTTTAAGCCGTTGTGGAAGCCGCCGTTTATCTCTAAGCTGGCACCGGAAGACCGCTGTCACCTCAACGGGATGGCGATGCGGGATGGTGAGCCGCGCTATGTGACCACCATCAGCCGCTCCGACGCGCCCGGTGGGTGGCGTGACCGCCGTTGGGAAGGCGGCATGGTGATCGACATCAGCACCAACGAGATCGTGACGACCAAGCTCTCGATGCCACATTCACCGCGTTATTACGCCGGTAAGTTGTGGGTGTTGAACTCCGGCACTGGTTACTTCGGCTGGGTTGATTTCGAGACGGGGGATTTCGTGCCGGTGGCGTTTTGCCCTGGTTACATGCGCGGGCTGACCTTCCACCGGAATTATGCCATCATCGGTCTGTCGCTCCCACGGAGTAAAGCCTTTAGCGAACTATCGCTGGATGCCAACCTGAAGCAAAAAGATGTTGATCCTAAGTGCGGGTTCGTGGTGGTTGATCTCCAGACCGGTAACATCCCGCATTGGTTCTACTTCAACAAAGGCGTGACCGAACTCTATGACGTGGCCGTTCTGCCCGGCACGCGCAACCCGACCGCACTTGACTTCAACAGCCCGGATGTGAACCAACTCATCACCATCGAAAAGCCGGATTCTCCGCTGGATGGCCCGTACCGGGCGCAGGGCGGGCCGGTGCAGGTCGCGGGGGAACGTCGCCAGCAAGTGCAGATGCAATACCGTTATCAGCTCAGCCAGGATATGACGATGGAAGCCCTCACCGGGGACTTTGCGCCGCTCACGTTCCCGGATCCTGCCGACCGTGAGACCAACCTGCGCGAGCCACTGGTGGCGGTCGTCGCCGGGACGAACGAAGGATATGTGGGCATGGCCCTGGTAGAACGGCAAGACGATGACTCTGCCGAAGTCGTCTCGTTGTTCGTCCACCCGGAGCACCGGCGGCGCGGTGTGGCTAAAACGTTGTTTCATCACATTGAAAACGCCCTGCGCGAGATGGAAGCGGTCGGCGTCTTCTTACGTTACGATCCTGAATTAGAAAGTACCCCGGCCTTACAACGGATCGCCCGCCGCCGGGGGTACGAAGAAGTCGAAGAAGATGGTGCTGTGGTGATGCAAAAGTCGTTACGCTAGCCGCTAATCCTGGAAGCCCAGCGTCACCCCCGGCAGATCCAGTGGCGGCACATCGGGCCAGGTCGCGGAGAGCGCGGCATCAATGCCCAGGGTATCCGTCGTGAACCAGCGACTCAGCCAGCTATCGATTGTATCCGGTGGCAGGGCCGGGTAAGCCGGGCGCAAGGCGGCCAGGATCATCTGCCACCAGTCAAACGTGGTGCGGCGTGGTAGATCGTCCAGTTGCACCACTGCATCTAACAGGGGCGCGGCGGCTTCCGGTTGTCGCAGAACATCCGGCAACCATTCCCAGGCCGCCGCCGGTCGCGGTCGCTCGGTGATGTGCGGCATCTGCTCGGCCAACGTCAAGACCGACGGTTGCGCGGGCATCCACGCGAACGGGGCGTAGGTCGTCAGCGGGGTGTGGGTGGGCGATGGTTGGCTGTGCGCCAGCCGTCCCACCGGCGGGCGGATTTCGGGCAGAACCGGATCGCTAAAGGTAAGATCGGTCTCGATGATGGTCGTGTTTAAGCCGCCCCGCCCCGGCATAGCATGATCGGGCCGTGTCAGCGTGCCGTCACCCGCCCGGAAGGCCCCCGGCAGGTTGTAATTCGTCAGGAACCAGAGCGGTGCATCCAGCAGGCGGCGGGAAGCGGCGCGGGTGGTCTGTTCGCGCTGGATCAAAGTCTCCAGGGCCGGGGCCACGGGCGGCGTGTCAATCGCTGGCAGGTGGCGGGCGATGATGACATCGGGTGTCAGGGTTTGCGCCCGACGGATCTGAGCCAGCGACTCCGACAGGCGCGTTAAGCCCTCGGTGTAAGCGGGCGGTCGCTCACGGACGGGTGGTGCGGTGCGCTGGGCCGGGTAGAGATAGAGCGTGCCGAAGGCATCCGGCCCGTGACGATCTCGCTGTAGGTACGCGCCGATCTGCGGGGCATATGCCCGGCCCTCATCGAAGTACAACCCGGTCACCGGATCCCATAGCATCCCCGGCTGGAAGGCGGGCAACGGACTGAGCGCGGCCAGGGCTGACGGTGGTTGCGCGGGCTGGCAAGGATCCCGGTCAGCATCCGGTGGTTGGAGCGTCAAATAGCGGCCTAACGGATCGTACAACCACAACGGGGCGGTTGTGTCGCCCGCATCGCCCAGGGCCATCAAATCCCCATGTCCATCATGATAAAGCCAGTCGATCTGGTCGCCTTCCACCTGGAAGAACGCGCTCAGGTCGTCGGTGCTTCCGTACCAGCGCGGCATGGCGTCGGTCGTCTGGGCGACGATGGGATGTTCACCAGCATAACGGATCGTCACATCGTCGATCCCGGTCAGCCGGTTTTGTGCGTCATAAGCATACCGCCGTTGGATGGTGAGACCGTCTCTTACCATCGTCAGGCGGTTGGCTTCGTCATAATTGTACCGGGTGCAGACGCGGCCATCGGCCCGTACCGTCGTCAGGTTGCCAGCGGTATCGTACTGGTAGTTATACACGGTTCGCTCGGTAGATTGGGCCGTCGTCAGGCCCAGGGCCAGCCCGATGAGTAACCCGGCGATCATCACGCTGACGGCTATCCGCCGCCGCCACATCCCCGCCAGACCAAACAAGAGCATCATGCCGCCCAGGGATAGACCGCGCATGGCGGTGGTATCGCCGTCGTCCGCATCCGGGCGGGTGATGGTGACGGACTGCTCGATGATGTGGTCGGTTGGGTCGGTCGTGTAGACGATGGTGACCTGGGTGCCGTCACGATATTGTTGGGTCTCGGTCTCCCGCACGCCTAGCGGGGAATACGTCAGGGTATGCAGGTAGAGGCGTTCGCCGTTGGCGCGGTCGCTGATGCGCAAGGTCAGCGGGCGGCCATCGTTATCAAACCCGGCGACGATGATGTAATCTTGCGTGTCTTCGACGAAGTAACGCGGCGCACCGATCAAGCTCTCCCGCTGGATCAAGCCGCCTGGCGTCGTCACGATGTCTGTTAGTAGATCGCTATCGAAATAGGCGATGTTCTGCACCGCTTCCAGCCGGTTACGCTGGAGCTGGATCAGTTGGTCATCGGCGCGGGTGATGTCCGTCACCAGGATACGCCCGTCCGGGTTGAGGAAGTATTGCAGAGACAGAAGCGACTCGATGGCGACCAGCGCATCACGATCATCAAAGCGGTAGATCAGGCCACTGTCTTGATCCAGGTCGCTTATGACTAATTGCTCATCGCTATACTCAATACCAAGCGATGCCACCGGCGCGTACATGCGCACCAATCGTCCGAAGACATCGTAGGTAGCGCGGAAGTCGTCGCCCTGGCGGATGCGCGGGCCGTCGATTGTTGGCTCGATCAAATAAGGCACGTTTGTCACGCCTATGTTGATTTGTCCGACCAGGCCCAGGTTACGCTCGACCTCATACAGCACCGTGACCGCGCCGTCGTTCCATTCCAGGATCGGCCCGGCGATGTTTTCATAACTGAACGTGGTCGTGATCGGCTCGTCATCGGTTGGGATGCGCCGTTCAACCAAACGGCCCAACACATCATAGCGGTACGTCTCCACGATGCGGGTGGGGTCGGTCGCGCAGTCGGCATAGGTTGTCGCCGTCTCCGCCCGCGCCCGGCAGATCGCCTGCACCGCACCACCCGCGTCATAATCCAGCAGTAGCCGAATACCCGTCGGCCCGGTGATGCTGGTCAGCCGGTTGAGCGCATCGTAGGCATAATCGAAACTGCGTCCGTCTACATCCTGATAATTGACCAGATTGCCGGCATCGTCATAGGCCAGGGTTTCGATGTTTTGCTCGGTGTCGATCACGCGGACGGGCCGCCCGGCGAAGTCGTAGCGCACGCGCTCGGTCTGCCGCCAGATTTGATCCGTCGCCAACCGCAAGCAAGCGTCTGATTCCAGCAAGGACTCGTCCGCCAGCAGACCGGCATCCATGCACGTTTCGCGGATGATCTCATCGACCAATCCTTCGGCGGTGAAGGTCACGGTGCGGCGGGTGCCACTGGTGCGGATAATCAAGCTGGTGGGGCGGGTGGTGGCGTCGCCGGGGTCGCGTGTCAACCGGGCCGCGTCGGTATCGATGATCTGAACATCACGTTCTGCGCTGGTGTCATCATAGCGCAAGTCCGCCGTTCGAATGCCGTTGACGGTCTCACTCAGCAGGCGGTTGAGCGCGTCATACGTCCAGGTGGTGGTGGCGTCATCTGGCCCGGTCAGACTCAGGGTGGGGGTGCCGGGGGGATAGTTCAGCGTCCAATCTCCGCCGAAGGTACGGATGGCCGTCACCCGGCCCAGGCTATCAGTCGTCAGTTGGATGTCATCCAGGGCGGTGAGGGTGGTGTCGTCATAATCGAACCGGGTCTGCCAAACTAGGCCGGGGGCGGTGAGGGTGACGCTGGTATCGCCCGGTGTCAGGTCGATCTGCCGGGCGGCTCCGGCTTCGGTCTGGCTTTGTCGCCAGCTATTTAACAGGCCCGCCGCATCGTATTGCAGTTCGTGCGTTTGGCCGAGCGCGTCATCCACCCGCCACAACGCGCCGAAGGCATCGAAGCGGTAGCGGGTCATGTTGCCGCGTGGGTCGGTGTAGGTCAGCCCGTTGTTGAAGTCATCCCAGTCAAAGGTGGCGGTGGCCCCGGTGGGGGAGATGACGCCGGTCAAACGGGTTGGGTCGGTCTGGTCTTCGTATAAAAAGGCGGTCGTATTGCCCAACGGCGAGATGACGGTCGCCAGCAGGTTGGCGGCGTTATAACCGTATACGGTCGCGTTGGCGTTGCGGATGTCTTGCGCGACGATCAGGCGTCCGAGGGTGTCGTAATCGTAGCGGGTGCCGTTGCCGGCATCGTCGATCACCTGCGTCACGCGATCTGCCGCGTTATACGTATACGTCAAGGATGCTTGCGGTTGGTCGGCCACCATCACCCGCTGGAGTCGTCCGAGCGTGTCGTAACTGTAATCCCGCCGGAAGCCGTCCGCATCCGTCCACGCCAGCAGATCACCGACGCCGTTATACGTCAGTGCCCACGTCTCCCCGGTGGAGACGGTCATGGTGACGCGCCAGATCCCGTCCTCCGGCGTGTAGGTGTAGGCCCGGCTCTGGCCGGGGATCTCAACCCGGATCAGCCGCCCGGCGGGATCCTGTGTGATCGCCTTGCCGGTTAACAGGGCGGCCCGGTCGCAATCGGTCGGCCCGATGCTGTAAATCGTGCGGAGGCCGCCGCCGGGGGTGGTGCAGTAGGTGATGGTCTGGCGGGAGCCGTCAGTCTGGGTGAGTGTTGTTGGCCGGCCCAGGCCGTCATAGGTGGCTTCCAGCGAGATTGACGGGGCTTCGGCCCCACTGGGGAGGGGCGGCGCAAGCGGGTTGATGGTCAGCCCGGCGGGCCGACCGTTGACGAAATCGCCCCAGATGCCGCTGGCGATATTGGCCCGCCGCGCCTGCAAGATCTCCGGTTGAATGGTGGGGAAGGTCGGCACGATCTCCCACAGGGCATCACCCCGTTCGATCTCGCGCAGTTGCCAGGCCAGGTCAAAGCGATATGTTCGGTCCAGGTAGACTTGATCGCCTAACGCCCGTCGCTCGCGGATTTCCAGGCCGTTGGGGTTGTTGTCGGGATCATCCGCGACGGCGTAATCATATCGTTCGAGCGCGTTGGTGGCCGTCTCGACCTGGCGGATGCGATCCAGCGCGTCGTAAGTGTAAATCTGCGTGCGGTCATAGGCGTCGGTCACGGTGATCTGATACCCGTTGATGGTGGCTGGATCACCGATAGAATCCAGCACGGGCAGGGCGGCATAACGGTAACGGGTGGTGTAAAACGTCGGCGTGGTCGGTTCCGCCAGTCGAGATTCGGTGATCTGCCGACCGAGTGCGTCGTAATCATACGTGGTGACGCGCAACGGCCCCGCCGCGTTGTGGATGCGCTGTTCCAGCAGACGCCCGTTATGACTGTATCGGGCGGTGGTGGTGGTCGCGGTCACATCCGTCGTGCTGATCGTCTGGCCGTCTGCGCCCGCTTGATACGTGATCGTGTGGCGGTCATCCAGGGAATCGGTGACGGTAACCGGACGACCGAGCGCGTCATACTCTGTGGTGATGACGTAAGCCGTCGCCGGGTCGTCGTCTACCCGGTATTGCGTGGTCGTCTCCACCAGACCGAGCGCGTTATACCTGTAAGCGCGGACGATGCCGGTGGTCTGGTCGGTCGCGGTGCGGATGCGGCCTTGCGCGTCGCTGGTAAAGGTGATCTGGCCGCCGGTGCGCGTGCGATAGCTCACCACGTCGCCGGTCTCGTCATAGCTGAAGGCTTCGGTGGTGCCGTCCGCATAGCGGATGGTGATAGGCCGGTTGGCGGCGTCGTAGTCGATGCTGGTCTCTGGCAGGCCGCCCCGGATGCGCGTCAGGCTCCCCGCCGGGTTGAAGTCATAGAAGATGCTATTGCGCCCGACGTTGCCACCCGTGACCGACCGGCGCGGCTGGCTGACCAACCGCCCGGATTCCCAGGTGTAGGTGATCGGCTCGGATTCAAACGCGCTGGTGCCAGCTAACGGGCTGGTCTCCGCCAGCAGTGTATAACTTTCCGCCGGGGTGCGTAAGGCCCCCGGTGTATACGCATAGGTGAAGGTCTGGGTGCGCTCATAGGCATCGGTCAAGGTGCGACTCAGCCGGTCACCGTCGATCACCGGCGCGGATAATGTGCGCCAGGGGATCGCGCCGCCGTCCGCCATCAGCGCGTTGATTCGAATCACCTCACCCAGATAATCGAACCGGGCGCGGGTGATGGTAGGCGCACGCGGGTCATCATACTCCGTCAGCCGCCCTAGTGCGTCATAGCTATAACGGGCGCGGCTTCCGTCGCTGTAATCGACCTGAGTCAGCCGTCCTTCGGTGTAGGTATAATCCGCGGTCTGGCAAGTGTCAGCGTCGCAGAGTGCGCTCCGGCGGATGCGGGTGCCGTCAAATGTCAGTTCCAGCCGACGGGTGCCAGCGGCATCGCTGATGACGACCGGTTGTGTCCCCTGTGCGCCGGTACCCGTCAACGACCCACCGGGATAATCAACGCTAATCCAGCGGTCGGCACGCGGATAACCGTAGCGCAGGATGCGCCCGGCGCGGTCGAATTCGTAGGTCAAGCCGTCGGCCTGGGTCAATGTCCATAGGTCGCGCACAGAAGCCCGCTGGAGCGTCCAGCCCGGTTGCGTGATGGCGCGTAGTGTGCCGCTTACGTAGGGCGGCGGGTCGTCACTGACGAAGGTATGGTGTGATCCGCTGGGGGTAAAAAATGTGACGATGCCTTGCGGGGCATAGGTCACATCTAACCCGACCGGGAAATCCGCCACTACCTCCGGCGTGACCAGGCGGCTGTTACGGCTTTCATCGTAGGCTACCGCATAATCCAGGCGGAAAGGTGTCGTCCAGCCCTGTCCTAGCGGGCCATCTACCGCCGCCAACGTGCTGTTATAGGCCCGTGTCATGCTCAGGTTGATCTCGCCGCCGTAAGCCAGATGATCGAGAATCGCCAGCCGCAGGTTGCCGTTAGCTGGGTTGATCTCGCCATTGGCCGGGCAATTAGCCGCCGGTTGGAGTGTGTTCAGCGGGTAGCACTCGCCGCCGGTATTGTTCAACCCACGCGGGGCATAATCGCGCTCGCCGGGCCGGGCGCGGCCATCAAAGGCCGGGGGATCACCCGGTGTCAGGATCTCGATGTAACTATCTTCCGCCGGGAGCAAGAGCAATTCATCGACCGGGCTACCCGGTGCGTAGTCGATGCGGGTGACGCCATCCAACGACTCGAACAACCGCAGATCGACCGCGCTCCGTGTGGTGGTGGTGCGGACCGTGTCGTCGTAATCAATCTGTACCTGCTCGATGCCGATGCTCAGGGTGGTGATGTCTCGCCAGTCCAGGATGATCTGCCGGTCACGTTCGGCCAGCATGATGTCTAAGCGGGGTGGTCGGTCGGGGTCGGCCTGGTCGGTGGCTTGCAGGTCGATGGTCGGCGCGTCGATGACCAGCCGCCGGTCGTCCAGGTAGTCGATAGTCAGCGTTGTATCATACCAACTCACCGGCACATCCGGGCGGATTCCGTCCCACTGCATCGCCAGGGTATGGTTGAAGTCGAAGCCCGCCCCACTGCTCAACGCGACTTGAAAATCGTCCAGCGTGCCGGTGAAGCGCACATCACGCGGTCGGGTTTCGTCCAGCGTGCCGACGATCACCCGGCCCCCGTCGAGCCGCGCCCCGGCGCACCCTTCACGGATCCAGACGCCGTTTATCACCGACCAATCCAACCGCCAGCGTGTCCCGTCGCCATCCGTGACGGAAAGCAAATCGCCATCTACCACGCTGGCGGTATAGCCGTAATCTTCCACATAGAGCAGGCGCGGTCGCCCGGCACTCGTCACCCCGCGCACAGCCAGATCCCCCCCCAGAAGTGAGACGTCATCGGCCCACTCGTTGACCAGCAAACCGGATTCACCATCGAAGAAGATCTGCGCCGCCCGGCCATCACGGGTGGCAACCGCGATAGCGGATCCGGCATGGGTTTGGAACGCGACATCGTTGACGCGAACGGTGACATGGCCGCCGGTCACGGTGGGGGCATCGGTTGCAGATCCGCCGCTGGTCTCATCCCGCAGGGGGCGCGGCTCGAGCGTATCCCCGGCGACATAGTCTGCCTGGACGCTGTAATCCCCCGCCTGTAACGCGCCGGCTTCCCGCTGGCGGACGACCAGGGTCAGCACGGTTGACCGGGTGACCGGGTATGTGGCGGTGGTGCCCGGTTCGACCGGTGAAAAGTCACGGCTAGCACCAACCGGTGCCAGCAGATCCATACCATCGTAGACCGCGTATTCCAGATCCAGCGCGGCCCGCTCAAACGTGACCGTCAGTTGGCTATCGAGCGTGGTACCTGCCGCATTCGCCGGTTGGGTGACACTCAGTAACCAGGTGTCCATATAATGACCGGCGGGCATGGTCGCCGTGGTCGCTTCCCCCGGCGGCAAGATCCCGCCGCCGCGTGCCAGATCATACGGGCTAATCCCTTGATCGATCAGATCAAGAAGCGCGGCGCAATCACGCGGGGTATCCTCAGCGGGGGGCGGTTGTGCCCGTGCGATCCCGCCGGCCAGCAGAATAAGGCAGAACAAGATGAGTCGTCGCATAACACTCTCGGTGGGGCTAACGGATGATGTCGTTGATAGCGTTTCGCATATCCAGCACCAATGAGGGGGGTGTGATAAACACTTCGCGATCATCGGGCTGGATCAGGCAGAATTCCTCATAGATGGTGCGGGCGGGCGCGTCTGATGGGTCGAGCAAAAGCCGGGCCGGTTCGTAAGCGGTACCGCCGGTATCCAATTGATCTTGCAGGAATTCATAGGCTTGGTTAAAGCGCACACAGTCAAAGCGGCCCGCGTTGCCGGTCTCGTCCAGCAGGCCGGTCAACACCCCATCCAGCGATGCAAATAAGGGGGTCGCGGTGGGCGTCACCGAGGGCGTGGGCGTGTTCGATGCGGTGGCGGTGGCGGTCGCCGTCGGCGTGAGGCTTGGGGTGACGGTCGCGGTCGGTTGCGGCGTCTCGGTGGGGCGCGGTGTCTCAGTCGCGCTCGGCGTGGGGGATGGCGTGACGCTGGCGGTAGCGGTAGCGGTCGGCGTGAGTGTCGGCGTGGACGATGGCGTGGATGACGGTGTGATGCTGGGTGTTTCAGTCGGCGTGATGGTCGCGGTGTCGCTTGCCAGGGCGGCCAGGGCCAGCGCGGTCGCGGTCTGTTGATCGAACTGCGCCAGCCCGCCGTTCTCATCCGCATTGTTGAGCAGGATCACACCCAGGAGCAACAGCGCGATGACGATCCCGGCAATGGTCATGCCGATCAACACACGGTTACGCCCGCCGGAGCGTCCTTCGCCGCTGGCAGATTTGATGCGGATCGGGTTGTCGGTCATCTCGTCCAGCAAGGGCGGTGTATCGGCGGTACTGCTGAACACGAACGACTCCGAATAATCCATGTTAGGTTGGGCCTGACCGACCCGCAACGTCACATTCAGGTCTTCATACCCTGCAATCGCGTCACCAAAGGCCCGCGCAAATGCCCCGGAGGTCGCAAAGCGATCTGCCGGGTCTTTTTCCAACGCCCGGAGTAATATGTCATCCAGCCCGGCGGGGAGATCGGGCCGGCGTGCGGTAGGGCGCGGTGGATCCATCGTCATGTGCTGGTTGATGATCACCAGGGCTTCCCCACCGCTAAACGGAAGCCGACCGACCGACAACAGATACGCGATGACCGCCAGCGAATACTGGTCGGTGGCGGCGGTGATGTCTTCCAGGCCGCGTGCCTGTTCCGGTGACATATAATGCGGGGTGCCTGGCATCTGCCCGGTGAGTGTAAATGAGGTGTGGTCGAGCAGGCGGGCGATGCCGAAGTCGGTCAATGAAGCGTGCTGATTATCCCGCATCAGGATGTTCCCCGGCTTCATATCCCGGTGGATGATGCCTTTACGATGGGCGTAATCCAGGGCGGAGGCGATCTGCGCGAGTAATTTGCTGGTGGCTCCCAGGGTAATCTGGGCATTGGCCTTAAGCCGTTCGGAAAGCGAGCCGCCTTCCATAAAGTCCATCGTGATGTAAGGCCGGCGGCCTAACATGCCGGTCTCTCGAAAGTTGACGATGTGCGGATGATCCAGCCGGTTCATGATCTGCGCTTCGATCTGGAAGCGGCGCACGATCTCATCATGTTCTGCCCAGTTGGCCTGCAAGAGCTTAAAGGCCACCGATGCTTGATCGCGCTGATCAACGGCACGGTAGACGACGGCCACACCGCCCGCCTTGATGCGCTCGGTGATTAAGTAATGATCAACATGGCTGTTAACGATGGACTGATCCATACACGTCTCAGGTTACCCCACAGATGCGGGTAAGTTTAGCACATGCCGCTTGCAACATACAATAAGGCGATTGTACCGTTGGTTAAACGCGGGGTTTTCTACGTGCAAAATAGGTTATTCGTCAATGTTGTCCTGGTCGGGTTGCAGGCCGGCGGCGATGTGCTCTGCCAACTGCCGGGAGCCAGCCGGGCTTAAATGAACCGGGCTATCAGTAAATGCATCCGGCGGCACCGCGTTCCACAGGTCGAGCAGAGTCCAGCCGTTAGCCTCAGCCAGCGCGGCCAGGTTGGCCCGGTAAGCGTCATAGGCCCAGCGTGGATACCATGCGTTGTATCGTAAGTCGCTGTTGGCACCGTCCGCGATGAAGATGGGTTCATTGACGATCAAAACCGGGATGTCATCAGCCAGCGCGATCCCTGCTGTCAGCACATCAACACTGAGATCCGGCGGATCATCGGCTGAGTAATCGTTCCAGGTGGTGGTAGCTTCCAGGTCATGGGCGAGCGGGGCATACGGTGGATAAATCTGGTCGATCCCGGTGACGGCCCAGGCCACACCGTACAGTTGCAGGCGCAACCAATCGGCAATGGGCCGGCGTTGGGCGACCAAAGTACGGTCGAGTAACGCCGGCGGGGCATCCGGCGGCATATCCAGATCCAATTCGTAACGGGCGATCAACTCACGGACGCGCCCGGCATTGTTTTGCACCAGCGGCGGCTCTAATTGCGCCGCCGGGTCGAGTGATTCCAGCGTGACGAGCCAGACGATCAGATCCGGGTCATAACGCCGGGCGTAATCCAGCAAGAGCAGGTCTTTGGTCACGCTCAGGATGGGATGACCGATGTTATACGCCCGGATCGGCTGGCCGTCGTGCGTCAGGTCGAGCGCGTTCAATTGCCCGGTGAGTGTGTCTTCAACCGGGAGTTGAATGCCCCAAACGGACGAATCCCCCAGCACAATCACGCGGAACTCGTCCGCCGTACCCGCCCCGGCCAGCGCATGACTGGCGAACATGGCATCGAGATCGTTCAGGATCAGGTTGTAGCTGGCCGGGTCTTCTCCAAACGGCAGACGTTCCCGCCCCGGCACGAGTACGTTGTAGAGTGACACCCCGCCCAGGGCAGGATTCAACACCGCCCATAGCAGATTCACCGCCAAAAATAAGCCGGTCGCTTTGAGCAGAATGCGTGTCAACTTGCCCCAGGTCATCGCTTACCATCCAATCCCAAACAGGCGGCCAAAGGTTTGTGCCGCAAGTGACGCATCCGGCAGGGCGAACCACACCCACCCCAGTGTGACGAAATGAAACGTCAGTAAGACGCCCACCACAGACCATAATCGCGCCGGTCGCGCTTGCAAGCCGCGATACCAACGTCGGGTGCGGTCGCTCCATTGACGGTGGATGAACAGACCGACGCCATGCCACGCGCCCCAGATGGCAAACGGGAGCGTCACACCATGCCACAGGCCGATAATCAACATGGTGCTGAGGCTGGCGGCCAGGATGACACGAGTCTGCGGCACCTTGCGCTTGATGAGGGCGCGTGAGAGCGGCGTATAGACGTAAAAGCGCACCCAATTGCTCAAGGTGATGTGCCAACTCTGCCAGAAGGCCGCGATGTTGCTCTTGCCATAAGGATTCTTGAAGTTCTCCGGCAGGTCGATGCCGTAGAGCTTGCCAATGCCGATGGCGATGTCGCTATAACCGGCGAAATCCAGGTAAAGCCGGAAGGCGTAAGCATAGAGCAGAATCCACAGACCGGCGGTGTCCTGAGCCTGGGTCACGGTCACCGCGCTGAGGCTGAAGACTGCCAGACTATCCGACAGGACAAACTTCTTGAACAGGCCGATTGTGATGCGCCGGGCACCCTGGGCGATGCGGTCGGCGTCGTAGCGGGGCAGGTCATCCAGCGCGGCCCAATCCTTATGAAATCGTTCGGCCCGGTCGATTGGCCCGGCAGTATACGCCGGGAAGAAGATCACAAAGGTGAGGTATTCGCCCAGGCTGAGATCCGGCAGGCGTCCGCTTTGCCGGTCACGTACCGTGTGGATCAAACGGAAGGCGACGTAAGAAAAGCCCAGCCAGCCGATGTCAACCGGGCTGGCGAGTGTCACATCCTGGCCGACACTCCCGCGCAAAAACGCGCTGACTCCGGTCGCCAGCGGGTCGGTCTTGTCTATGATGAAGATGACGACCAGAATCGCCAGCAACGTCCACAGCAGATAATGAGGTTTCCCGCGTTGGATGCCGATGCTCACCGCGCCGAAGACGGCCAGACCGATCATGACGGTGGCAGTGGGCGGTGGGCGGGCGGTGAGTTCTAGCGGCAGGTCGATGTAGCGTCCGGCGGTGAAAGCCAGCATCAGCATGAGGACGACACCCAGCGTGAGCCAGTCTTGCCGGTTGTGTTCGGCCCCTGGTGCCCGTGTGACCTGCCAACTGAGGATCGCCAGGGCCAGCGTCAGCGTGGGCAGAAGATAATCTAGCCAGCGGATATTCAACACTGGTTGAAGCCAGTAAATCGCGATCACACTCCCTAGCAGGAGTGCCCATCCACGCCAGCGGGCTGGCAAGGCCAGGGTATAGACCGCCGCCCCCAACGCGAACACCGTGATTTGTGTTAAGTCCATATCCCGTCCTCGTCGTCATGCGGCGCGATTGTACCGACATGCCGGGGCAATCTCAAGTTGATCTTGACCGGCACCTCCGCCTATAATCCCCGCGATGGGCAACTTATGCTACACTCGGTCTGTCTGAGCGAGCGATAGGGTGTTGAGTTGAGACCGTGATGCGACGTTTACTTTTAACTGTGATGTTGATCTTCCTGGGCAGTGGCGTGATGACCGGGCAAGAGACCGATGACCCGACCCTGACCGATCCCGACCGCCGGATTACCACCGGGCCGTCGGATGTGGTCGCGTTTGGCCCGGATGGAACACGAGTCGCCGTCGGTGGGCGGGATAACGTGATCCGCCTGTATGATGTATTTTCCGGCGAACTCCAGGCGATGCTGGCCGGGCATGAGTCCTGGGTGACGCATCTGGCCTTCAGCCCGGATGGAGAGCGTATCATCAGTGCCGGGCGAGATAACAGCGTCCGCATTTGGTCTGCCGACTCGTACCGGCAGTTAAACCGGCTGACGCATCACACCGCGACCGTCACCGGCGTGGCCTACAGTGATAACGGCTTGATGGTCGCCTCTGCCAGTATGGACGGCACAATCTGGGTGGGGGAGGCCGCCACCGGGCAGACCGTCGCTTCGTTGACCAATTACAGCGGGCCGGTGTGGAGTGTTGCGTTCAGCCCGGATGGGCGGACGCTGGTCAGCGGCAGTGAAGATGGCACGCTCTGGATCTGGGGATTATATGATAGTTCGGTCAATACGTTGGAGGGCGACGGCATCGCGGTAACCGGGCTGGCCTTTGATCCAACTGATTCAACGCGGCTGGCGGCTGGTAACTGGGATGGGTCGATCCGGTTGTGGGATTTGGACGCCGAGCAATTGACCGCCCGATATACCGGTCACTTCGGCCCGGTGACCGCCATTGACTTCAACGCGGACGGCTCCGAGTTGATAACGTCGTCGTTGGATGGCGCAGTGCATATCTGGCGGGCGGCGGATGGCTGGCTGAAGGCGGTGTTGCGCGGGGCCGGGTCGCCCCTTTCCGGCGTGGATTACACGGCGGCCAGTTCCCAGATCGCCAGCGTCGGCTTGGATGGCGGGGTCGAGTTCTGGTCACGCGATGGCCGGGTGGAGGCGTTTATCGCGGCGCGTGATGTGCCAGCCGAAGCCCCGCAGATCGTGGCGCAACCGACCATCGTGCCGACTCGCCCCAGCGTCCCGTTGATTAATACCCCCCAACCGACCTTACAAGGCGATTTGATCTTCCCGACTGCTACGCCCATCCCGCCGCTACCCGGCCCGACGGCGGCCCTGGCCCGGCCCACCCAGGCCCCCGCCATCGTGCAGGCACCGCCCGCCCAGGGAACATCATTATCCCTGCCGACGGTGAACATTTACTCCGGCCTGACGTCATTCCCAATCGAGGGCAACACCTGGGCCATTGACCCCTGGGAGGCCGCGGTCGGGCACTTCCAGGGGACGGCCTGGGTGGATTACACCGGCAATATCGTGCTGGGCGGTCATTCCGAATATCCTGATGGCACACGCGGCATCTTCAACGGATTATACGGCGTGAACATCGGTGATCCGATTTATCTGACGGTCAACGGCGAACAACGCCGGTATGTCGTCACGGAAAAGCGCGAGGTCGATTATCGCAATCTCGACCCGGTGCGCCCGACAGCCGATAACCGGCTGACGTTAATCACCTGCGATATTCCATCCTTCGACCCGAACGCCAGCATCTACTGGGAACGGTTGGTGGTGGTCGCGGTGTTAGCCTGATTCACGTCTAACCCGTCTCCGAACCCGGCGCGTTCGGTCATCACCTGCGCCACCTCATCCGATGTGTTGTCGTATTCGGCTTGGGCCAGCACGTTGTACGGCACCAGGATCACGGCCAGGAAGATCAAGAAGTTGACCGAGGCAAAGGCCATGCGCGTCGGCGTTCGTTCGTGCAAGTCGATGGGAGCCGGGTAAAATTTGCCGGGGCCTTCCAGCAGGAAGACGATCAACGAGGCATGGATGACGGTATGCCCGATGATTTCCACCTTACCGAAGATCAAGGTCGTGCCGAAGAAGACCAGCGTAATCACCAGCGCGAGCGGGCGTTCTAACACGCCGATAATCAACAGATAACCGAGCGAGAACTCCACGAAGGCGGCCCCCAGCAGGAAGAAGTCGATGTCAAAGCCGAGTGATAATTCTGGATTTTGCTCTAGCAGATACAGGCCCCAGTCAGGATAGACGACTTTTTCTACCGCCAGCCAGCACAAGGAGAAGCCAACCGAGAAATACAAAGCCGGAATACGTAATGCTTTCAGGCGTTCGTTTTCCACCTGGCTTAGTATGAGATAGACCGCGATCCCGACGAACATGAAGTAATCCAGCATATAGAACGCGCCGAACTCAAACACGCCGACCAGATACAAACCGAGCAACCCGGCCCCGGCGACTGGCGTGGTGCGTGGGAACAGCAACAACAGCGCGACGATAAATTGCAACCAGACGATGCCTTGCAACTCACTGGCCTGTAAATCCGGCATGAGCAAGGTATCAGCCTGCCAGGAAAGCATCATGGTCACGCCGACGCCGATCCGCATCACGAGTGTGCTATAATCCCGCCGTTCTTCGAACCAATCGATAATCTGCTGGTACCATTTGCGCCCATCAATGCGCGACTCGATAAAGACTGCCACCCCCAACGCGACGAACGACAGCGCGACCAGCGCGAAGAAAGTCGGCGTTAAGATGTCACCGAATTCACGGGGCGGATCTGCAAAGGAAAAATCAGCGAACCATTTCACATGGGCCTGGGCGACCAGGGGAGTCGCCAGAAGTAAGGCCATAAAACCAAGCACAACTCTTGACCAACGATAACGGATAAGGCTTCTCATAACTCAGGATTATCCAACTCAACAATAGCGTTATTTTGCTGTAATGTTACAATATGAATTTTTGATGAAGATAAGTAAAGGATAAGTACATGATTCGTATTCTAATGTTATTTAGCCTGTTGACGTTGGTGCTGGCGGCCTGTGGCGGCGGTGATGATGACGCCGAAGCATCCGCCGAAGTCGTGGAGACGTATCTTCAGGCCAAGATTGACGCGGATGGCGACGCGATCCGGGCCAACATCTGCGCGGAAATGGAAGCAGATATTGAGCGTGAGACGACCTCATTCGCCGGTGTGACCAATCCACGCATCGAAGGCATGGCCTGTACGTTAGATGCCAGCGGGGATACCGTCTCGTGTGCGGGCGAAATCCTGGCGGATTACGGCGACGAAACCCGCCCCTTTGAACTGGGTACTTACCGCGTGGTGCAAGAAGACGGTGTGTGGAAGTGGTGCGGCGAGACCGCCCCGGCAGAGTAGCAGTTTTACTGCCCGCCGTCGCCTTCCTGCGCCCGGAGCCGCACCTGTACATCCAGCAAGACCGCCTGCAAATCGCGTGCTTCCGCCCGCAAGAACCAGCCCGATAACAGGCCGCTGATGCCAGCCATCAAACCGGCGATGAGTAGCAGAATAGCCCGCCCGCGTCCCCCCAGCAGGAACGACGCGAGCATCAACCACCGGCTGGTTTGAAAGTATCGCCGTTGTTGGGCTTGCTGGCTTTCCACCGTCCGGAGTCCGGCCTTTAAGGTCGTCGCGACATCCTGCAAGACAGCGATTCTTTCGTCAGCCGTCACGACGATGGGTTTTTCAGTCTCTTTGACGATCTGCGCGATCAAACCGTAATGATCGGAATATGGGATGCTCTCACCGGGGATCTGCTGGAAGGCCAGGTCAATTGACTCCGGTTGGAGATCACCACGTAACATGATGTAGTCGATGCGGGCCGGTTGTTTGGGATGATCGTATGGGTTGGCGGCGGTCGTGGTCAGGCCGAGGGTATCCGGCTGGAGCAGGGCATAAGCATCACGCAGGCCGCCCAGGGTGGAAATCAGCCGGTAGCCAAGTTGGTCAGGCCGCGTGTTGAGATCGCCCATAAAGATGACCGGATGACCAGGGCTGTTCAGGTTGATAAAGTCGATGGCTTCCATCATCTGCGCGGCACGATGCGCCGGGTAATGATCCTGACGGTCGAAGTCGTATTGTGCGATGAGGTGTGTGTTGTAAACGTCGATCTCGCCGATAGGTGTTTGGATCCGCGCCAGACCGATGCCCTTCCCGGCGATAAAATCTCCGTGATAAACGGTGCGGGCCGACCCGGCCAACCGGTAAGGATGAAATGCGGTTTGCAAGATCGGGTGGCGGCTGAGCGTGACTAACCCGCTACCGATTGGCCCGCTGGCGAAATGATGCACGGTATAACCGCTACTGCGTGTGGCCGTCTTCAGCCGGGATACATCCTCTGGTTGCCATACTTCCTGCAAGGCGATGATGTCATACGGCGTCTGCATCAGATGATAAGCCAGGGCCTGCATCCGCTTGACGCGATCCGCCGCATAAGCGAGGCCCCAGGTATTGAGCGTGGCGATTTTTAGCATGATTGTCTCGTCGTATATTGTATCTGGCAAGCGATTCGTCCATCATGATACACTTACACGCGCTCGTAAACACGGGCTTTTTGCAGGAAACCTGGAAAGGCTGTTTCTTTGGAACAGGCCATACCGCCCAATGTCGATGAGTCGGCCCCGCCTGATCGCTCAGAGTTCTTCATGATTAATACCGCGTCGAACCGCTGGGCCTTGCCGGATTTCCGCGAGATCTGGCTCTTCCGTCATCTGCTGTGGCAGATGGTAACGAGCGAGATCAAGGCGAAGTACAAGCAGACCATCCTGGGCATTTTATGGGCCATCATCAACCCGCTGATTACGATGGTGGTGTTTACATTTGTCTTTAACCGATTGGCTGGCATCCAGACTTTCGGCATCCCGTATCCGATCTTTACCTTTGCCGGGTTGGTCGCCTGGCAGATCTTCGCGAAGGGGCTGGTGATGTCGTCGGTGAGCATCGTCGCCAGTAGCAATATCATCGGGAAGGTTTACTTCCCCCGGATGTTGGCCCCGTTCTCCAAATTGGCGACCGGGCTGGTTGATTTCATGTTCGCGTTTGGCGTCTTATTCATTTTGATGATCTTCTACGGCTACTTCCCGACGCCCCGCGCAATTTTTGTCATTTACTTTATCTTCCTGGCGATCATCTCGACCTTTGGGTTGGGGTTGTTGCTTTCTGCGATGCATGTACGCTTCCGCGACATCGGGCAATTGGTGCCGTTCTTCATCCAGACGCTACTGTATTTAACGCCGGTGGCTTACCCCAGCACATTACTGAGCGACACCTTCCGCACTTTATATGGCATCAACCCGATGGTGACGGTATGTGATGGCTTCCGGTGGGCACTCTTGCATGTGGATTCGCCGGAGTTAACCGGGCTGGCCCAACGGACGGTCGATCAACTGGGGTATTCGATGTCGTATGATGTCGAATTGCTCTACATGCCCACGCTTATCGTCTCTACCATAACAGGCTTTGCCCTGTTCTTCGGTGGGATGTATTTCTTCACCCGTTTAGAAAAATCATTTGCTGATCTGCTATGACCCAATCTGAAAATTCAATCGAAGTTCATAACGTCAGTAAGCAATATCGCATCGGCGCGGCGCAGGAAGAAAAGACTCTGCGTCAGGCCGTTGTAGGCACCCTGACTCAACCCGTACAACGTTTGTTTTCGCTTGCGCGTAATCGCCTGCCAACCTATGCCGACCAGACGCTATGGGCCTTGCGCGATGTCTCGTTCAACGTCAAAAAAGGCCAGAGCTTTGGCATCATTGGGGTTAATGGCAGTGGCAAAAGCACCATCCTCAAGATCATCTCGCATGTGGTTCATCCTACCCAGGGTTACGTCAAGACGTGGGGCCGCATCGGGTCGCTGTTGGAGGTCAGCGCGGGGTTCAACTTTGAGTTGACCGGACGAGAAAACATCTACCTCAAGGGTACGATGATGGGCATGTCTAAGCAAGAGGTCGATGAACGGTATGATTCGATCATCGACTTTTCTGAAATCCCGAAGTTTATGGATACGCCGATCAAACGGTATTCTTCCGGGATGCGGGTACGCTTGGGCTTTGCTGTTGCGTCTCAAATGCGCCCGGATATTTTCATCGTAGACGAAGCCTTCGCCGTCGGTGATATGGCCTTCCGTGAGAAATGTATGCACGAGATCGAACAAATCACCGAAGAAGGGCATACTGTGCTGGTCGTCAGCCATTCGATCCCTTATGTTACCCGCTTATGCACCCAGGCCATCTGGTTGCATCAAGGGGTAAATGTAATGGTCGGTGATTCCGAAGAGGTAGCGACCGAATATCTGGATGCGACCGTCGTCGCGCAAGAAAGAAAGTTCCGCGAAGAGCGAAAGGCTCAACAGGAAAAAGATAAGCAAGCTCAACAACAAGTAGACGACGAAGCCGAGCCAGAATCCCCGGAGCCTGACGAGGAAACGATAGAGGACGCCGAACCAGAGCCAGAACCCGAACCTGAACCAGAGCCAGAACCCGAACCAGAGCCAAAGATCAAAACCGGGTATGGATACCTGACCCATGTGGCCGCTGATGATAAGCCGATGTGTATTCGTAGGGTAGAGTTGCTCAACCCGGAGGACGAACACACCGAGACCATCGAATGGTCAGATCCATTCCGCATCCAGGTGCAATACGACATCAACGAGATGGTGCCGGGGCATTTGATCGTCTTCGTCACCGAGTATCCGTCTAAGCATCGTATTTTGTGCATCGGGGATGCCGACCAGGACCCGGCCTGGCGGGTAGAGCGCAAACCCGGCCAGTATTGCGCTCGCCTGGATGTGCCGGCGGGCCTGCTCAACGCTGGCATGTACGCGCTGACCGTCACGGTGGGCTTCCCCTCCAGGAGTCTGTATCATCGCCTGGAAAATACGGTCGTCTTCGAGCTGGAAGACACCACCAGCAACCGCCACGATTGGTACATCAAGGGGCCGCGCCCCGGTGCGCTTGGCATTAACCTTGATTGGCAGTATCTCAGCGATGAGCCGGTGTGAATCCAGCGTATACTTTGGCCCTGTTCCCGCCTACAATGCCAGATGCCAAATGGACTGAGTTTAGAAAGATCTGCCATGACCTATCACCTCGTCGCGCTGGTGCCCATGCGCCACAGCAGTGAGCGAGTCCCCGGTAAAAATTATCGTGATTTCGCCGGGAAGCCGCTCTTTCATCGCATTGTAGAGACTCTGCTCGCTGTGCCGCAGATCGACCGCATCGTGATTGATACCGATAGCCCGACCATCCAGGACGAATGCGCCCAACACTTCCCTGATGTGCTGGTGCTAGACCGCCCGGAGCATCTGCGTAGTGGCATGACCCCGATGAACGACGTGTTACTGCACGATACCGAGCAGGTGGCGTCACAATTTTACCTGCAAACCCATAGCACAAATCCGCTCTTACGCCCGCAGACGGTGCGTAACGCGATTGATCAATTTCTGGAAAATTACCCGATCCACGACTCATTGTTCGGCGTGACCCGCCTGCAAACGCGCCTGTGGAATTCGCTGGCGTTGCCAGTCAACCATAACCCCAACATCTTGCTTCGCACGCAAGACCTGCCGCCGATCTTCGAAGAGAACAGCAACCTTTACATCTTCACCCGGCAGACCCTGCTGGATAAGCATAACCGCATCGGGGATCGCCCGCTGATGTTTGAGATTGACGCGCTGGAAGCTCGTGATATTGATGTCGAATTAGATTTCCGGGTGGCGGAGTTCTTGTTTCAACAACGGGAAGAAGATAAGGCATGAGTGCGGTCGAACATGTCCTTGCAATCGGGGCCGGGTTGGGCGAAGGCCCGGCCTGGCATGCGGAAGACGCCGCCCTGTATTTTGTGGATATTAACCGCCAGACCATCCACCGCTATGAGCCAGGCAGTGGCCTCCACACCGCTCAGACCGTCGCGCAGACCGTCACCTTTCTGGCTCTCGGCCCGTCCGACCAGGTATTGGTCGGCACGGCGGATGGAATCGGCATCTGGCACCGTCGCACCAACGCCATCCAGATCTTGCGGGATAACGTCGCGGTTGATCCGGTGGATCGCTTCAATGATGCGGCGGTCGGGCCGGGTGGACGATTATGGGCCGGTACGCTCAGTGCATCGTCAGATAATCACTTATTCTGCATGGATCGTGATGGCTCGGTGCGCGTTGTGGAAAGCGGCCTCGGCATCTCTAACGGCATCGGCTGGAGTCCTGACCAGGGCAAAATGTATCATGTGGATTCAGCGGTGGATACCATCTATGTCTATGATTTCGACGTTGACAGCGGCCAACTCCACGACCGGCGTGTGTTCTTCCAAGCCGAAGCCGGCTTCGGCACGCCCGACGGCCTGACGGTCGATGAGGCCGGGTATCTGTGGGTCGCGTTCTGGGATGGCTGGAAGCTGGCCCGCATCAGCCCGGCGGGGGCGGTAGATCGTGTGATTGAAATGCCGGTCGCCCGCCCGACCAGTTGCGTCTTCGGTGACGACGACCGGCGCACGCTTTACATCACCAGTGCGGCTGACGGGCTGGCTGATGTGCAGAATCAACCCCAAGCCGGTGATTTATTCCGCCTGCGGGTGGATGTGCCCGGCTTGCCACAAACACCGTACACGATTGAATTACCAGGATAAATCATATGGCAAAGTATAAAGTCTTAGTGTCCGCGCCGTACATGCAACCGGTGCTGGATCGCTTCCTGCCGGTTTTCGAAGAAAATGACATTGAGGTGATCGCCCCACCGGTCAACGAGCGGTTCGAAGAGGCTGATCTCCTGCCGATTATGGGCGATGTCGATGGCGTGATCTGCGGGGATGACCGCTTTACCGAAAAGGTGATCGCCAATGCGCCCCGGCTCAAGGTGCTTTCCAAGTGGGGCACCGGCATCGACTCGCTCGATCAAGCCGCCGCGAAGAAACACGGTGTCGCCATCAAGAACACGCCCAACGCCTTCAGCGAACCGGTGGCCGATAGCGTGCTGGGCTATATGCTGGCCTTCGCCCGCAACATCCCATTTATGGACAAGCATATGAAAGCCGGAATATGGGATAAGATCCCCGGTCGCGCCCTGCGTGAATGCACCCTGGGCGTGATCGGCGTCGGCAACGTAGGCCAGGCCGTGATCCGCCGGGCGGCAGGATTCGGCATCCGCATCCTGGGGACAGACCCGGTGACGCCCCCCGCCGAATTTTTGCATCAATACGGCGTGAGCATGGTCGAGCGTGAGATCCTCTTGCAGGAGTCGGATTTCGTCAGTGTGAATTGCGACCTGAACCCCACCAGCCAGCACTTGATGAACGCGGCGGCCTTCGAGTTGATGAAGCCGACCGCGATCATGATTAACACCGCACGCGGGCCGATTGTGGATGAGGCCGCGTTGGTCGTCGCGTTGCAATCCGGGCAGATTGCCGGGTGTGGGTTGGATGTCTTCGAACACGAACCACTCCCGGCGGATAGCCCCCTGCGCCAGATGGACAACGCCTTGATCGCCCCGCATAATTCCAACAGTAGCCCACAAGCCTGGGAGCATGTGCATCACAACACAATCAAGAATCTGCTCGATGTGCTGAAAGGCTAACCGATGCCGACGGTCATTATCACCGGGGCGGCACGCGGAATCGGCCTAGCGACAGCCCAGGTCTTCCGGCGGGCGGGTTGGGCCGTCACCGGCGTTGATCTCAACCCACCGGCAGATGACCAGCCCTTTGATACATTTCATCAGGTAGACGTGGCGACGGTGGCCGGGGCAGAGGTCGTCTTTGCGGAATGGAACGGCGGGTTGGATGCGCTGGTAAACGTGGCGGCGGTTCAGGTCGCCAAGTCGTTGATCGAGACGACGCCTGACGAGTGGGATCGGGTGATGGGCGTCAATGTGCGCGGCACTTATTTGATGATCCGGTCAGCCCATCCTTACCTGAAATCGGTCAATGGGGCGGTGGTGAATGTCGGCTCTGTTCATGCGCGGGCCACCTCTGCCAATATCGCGGCTTATGCCACCAGCAAGGGCGCGATTTCTGTGTTGACGCGGGCAACGGCTATCGAGCTGGCGGCGGACGGCATCCGAGTGAACGCGATCTTGCCGGGTGCGGTTGATACGCCCATGCTCCGGGCGGGGTTGCGCCGGGGGCATCTGGCCGGGGTGGATGAGAACGCGCTCATGGCCGAACTGGGCGCAAAGCATGTGAGCGGGCGGGTAGGCCAGCCGGACGAAATCGGCAGGGCGATCCTGTTTTTGGCTGATCCCACCCAATCAGGTTTTATGACCGGGGCCGAACTGGTCGTCGATGGCGGGGCGACGATTCGCCTCAGCACGGAATAGCGTTTCCCATTGGTCGCCGATTGCGCTCAATGACCAGCGCGTGCTGGCACGTTCGGCATTCTGCGCCAGTTCCGCCCGCCGGGCTGGGGCTTGCATCAGCCCGCGCAACGCACCCGCCAGCGCAGAGACATCTTCCGGCGGGACGAGCAGACCATCGACCTCGTGTGTGATGATCTCCGCTGGCCCGCCGGGGCAATCAAAGCTCACCGGCGGGCATCCGCACGCCATCGCCTCGATCAACACATTGCCGAAGCCCTCATTGCGCGACGACAGGACGAAGATCTGCGCCTGCCGCAAGGTCGGGAAGGGGTTCGGCACGCGCCCCGGCAGATGCACCCGGTCGGCCAACCCGGCGGCGGTGATCTGCGCGGTGAGGTCATCCCGCCGGGGGCCATCCCCCAGGATTACCAGATCCCACGCCGGGAAGTCATCCGCCAGTTGGGCAAATGCTTGAATCAACAGGTCAAAGCCTTTCAGCGCGACCAAACGCCCCATCGCGACCACATATGGCCGGGTTGAGTCGGCTATCACTGGTTCACCGTCTGGCAATTCCGGCGGCAGAGGATTATGAATGACGGCGCGTTTCTCCGGCGGGAGCCAGCCATATTCCGCGTCGATGGCATGGCTCACACTGACGAGCCGGACCGAGCGCGGGTAGATCCACCGCCGGAGTCGGTCCCATCTACGACTGCGAATCGGCTGGTGAACCGGGTGACTGTGTTCGCTGACGATCACCGGCAGGCCGGTACCTAGCAGGGCAATCTGCGTGGTGATGTTGGTCACGTCTAAAAAGCTGACGACCACATCGGGCCGGGTGCCGACGACCGCCCGCCGCAGATCTCGCAATCGCTGGACTGTAGCGCGGAGCTTGCCCGGTAAACCGCTGACTTCGCCGCCGTGATCCAGCGCGATGCGGGTGACGCTCGCCGGGAGCGGATAAAAGTCTTCGAACTCACGCGAGACCGTCACCACACTGACGGCATACCCCCGCCGGATGAACTCATGCGCCAAGTTGACAACCACCCGTTCCGCCCCGCCGGTTCCTAGCGCGTTGATGACAAATGTCAGCCTCATGGTAGCTTATCTTGCACCAGTCCCAGCCGGTAGAGCGGTCGCCGTAAGCGCGTGTAATTGATGAACAACCGGAGCGCGGTCTTGAACGGTGCTAAGAGGACGCGAAGCTGACGGCGAGTCGCGCCGGCCTGCCAGCGGGCGCGGGCCGTCTCTCCCCATAGGCGGTCGGCCACATTAGATGGCGGGGGCGGGGTGTCGCCGGCGAATTCATCCCAGATGGCGGCCATCTCTGCCGGATTTTGATCGTATGCCAGCCGGTCATATTGCCCACTACGCAGGTAGATGATCTCCCGTTCGCGTTCCCCACGTCCGCCGGATGTAAGATTTTCGCCGTGTTTAATCCAGCGTCCGGCCACTGCCTCTGCGCGGACGAAATCGGTATGTTCCACCGCCCGGATCCACCAATCGAAATCACCCATCACCCGGAAGCGCGAGTCGAACGGGCCGACCTGCGCGAAGATCTGCGGCGTAAACATGAAAAACGTCCCGGCCAATGGCACCGCCCGGAAGCGATCCCGGTCAAATGCGGGCGGATCATACCGCCGCTCGTATCGCCGGTCGGGGATGCCGTACCACACATTGCGCACGTCTTCGATCAACGGGAAATACAACACATCCGCCGGATGACCTGCCGCTTCGATCAACGCATCGGCGTAGCGCACATCGTCCACGTTCCAGAAGCCGATCATGCGACCGTTGGCGGCAGTCACGCCGCGATTCCACGACGCATACAGGCTCTCACGCGGGACGTATTGCCGCTGGATGCTGAGATGCGGCGGACGGAAGGCGTCGATCTGCTGGCGTTCGGCGTCGGTAGCGTCGTTGACCACGAAGATCAGTTCCAACGTTACCCCTTCAGCCGCCACCTGCGCCGCGACTCGCGTCACATCAGCCAGGAAAGACGGCAAAAAGTCTACCGCCCGGTAAACGGATGTAATCAATGACAGATCAACCATCTTCAATATCCTCTGTCAGTTCCCGGTAAAGTGCTTGGTAACGGGCGGCAATCGCCTCAAGGTTGAAGTTCTGCGCGATGCGCTGGCGGACGGCCTGGGCGCGGTGTTGGTGTTCAGCCGGGGAAGCGGCCAGCAGATTACAGCAGGCTTCCGCGAACGCGGCAGGATCCCCCGGCGGCACGACCGCGCCCGTCTCCGCCACCAACCACGCCGAGTCACCGACATCGGTGACCACACACGGCACGCCGGAGGCCATCGCTTCTCCCACCGCCAGCGGGAAGGCTTCGCCGTCACTGGCTAACCCCAACAGATCAAAGGCCCTCAGCAGACGCGGCACATCATCCCGCCGCCCCAGCAGATGAACCGCCGGTGTGATGCCAGCCTCACGGATCAACCCCATTAACGTGTCATTTTCCGGCGTGATGTGGGTGCCGAACAACACGAACCGCACATCTGGCCGCGACTGATGGATCCGCCCGGCGGCGCGGATAAACGTCGCGTGGCCCTTCAGCGGGTGCCACCGGGCCGAATACCCGATGACCGGTGAATCCGCCTCCAGGCCGAGTTCGGCCCGCACCGCCGCCCGATCTGCCGCCGACGGATAAAATCGATCCAGATCGAAGCCGTTAGGAATCAAGCGGGCGGAGGCCATATCATAGTGTAGATTACGGTGAACGGCCTGCGAATCGCGAGAGCAGAAGACCGTCTGGCGTGGCAACCGGCCCGAAAGCCGGGCGGAGAGCTTTTGTAACCAGATGGTGGTGCGCTTTTCCTGACCGGGGGCCAACCGGCCTGAATGGATACTCCACACCACCGGGATACCCCCCGCCAACCAGGCCGCCACGCCGCCCAATAAGTTCGCGTGGTACATCCAGGTCTGCACGATGTCGATGTCGTCCTGCTGGAGCCAGCGCGACAACCGCCACAGGGCCGCTGGGCTAGGGGCCGATGGGCGCATCTTCAGTGTGCGTAAGGGTACCCCCATCTGCATAATCGCCTCACCCAAGACGCCCGCATCCGTCAACGAGATGACCAGCGGCTTGAGATGATGCCGGTCACTGGCACGGAGTAGATTCATCAGCATCATCTCCGCCCCGCCAACGTTGAGATTCGGGATGATATGTGCAACGTGAATTCTCATAGAGCCATTTCGCCGTTAAAATAAGAGCATAGCGTAGTATAACGGAAACACCATTGATGAAAAGTCTTGTTTACATCTTCCGTCAGGTCTTCATGACGGCGGTCGCCGCCGCAGTTGCCTTCAGCATGTACGTCTATACAGATATTGTCCGCCTGCCGTCCGGTGATCCCCCGCCGACCACCCCGCCGGAAAATTACACCATCTCGCTTGATGCAGGTGAGACATCGAGCGGGCGCATTGTCGGCCTGGCGAACCTGCGCCGCATGAGTGAGTCGCTCAACCCGTTGACGGTCGCGCCCGGCCTGGAACGCATCGCCCAACGGTATACCGAGACCTTCGCCCGTAACGGCCAAGCCGTGATCTACGATTACACCACGATTCAATCTGATCTCAGCACGGAGGCGTACTACCTGGGCGGCTACATTTATCAGTTATCCGGTCATGCCGAAGAACAATCTGAGGAAGGGCTGGTTAATCATGTGCTTTCGGTTTATCTGTCTCAGGTGTTGGATGCCGGTGTGACTGATGCCGGCTTCGCTTATATGGCGGTGCCAGAGGGCGGGTATTATTATAGCTTCCTGCTGGCCGATCCGTTAAGTGTCTCCGCCCCCAGGGCCAACCTGGACAACCCTGGGCCAGCCACCCAGACGGGCCAGCAGGCCGCCATCCTGGAATTGCTGAACGCGGCCCGTGTGGAGCAAGGCATGGGACCGTTGCAGATTAACACGCAACTGCACAACGCCGCCTATAACCACAGCCTGGATCAAGCCAGCCGGGAACGCATGACTCATGCCGGCAGTGATAACTCGGTGTCGTTCGACCGGGCACAACGCGCCGGCTACCTGCCCATTGCCATCGCGGAAAACGTGCTGGTGCGGAACAATCGACACGCGCCGGGGGCCTTCGACCAATGGTGGAATAGCCCCGGCCATTACAACAACATGATGAACCCGCAATTTACCGAAATCGGCATCGCCTATGCCGTCTCACCGCGTGGCGATCATTATTACACGATGGTGTTAGGCACGGCTGGCGGGTAAATCGTATAAATCGGTGTACTTCCGCCGTAGATACGCTTTATAATCCCCCGCCTGGAGCGGATCCCCGGTGACGCGCTCGGCCAGTTCGTCGGCGGTGAAGGCCCGGCCCCAGCGGTAGATGTTCTCGGTGAGCCATTCCCGCAGCGGGGCGAAGGTTCCCCGCCGGATCTGGTCGTCTAACCCCGGCAGGGCACGCTCTGCGGCGGCGTACAATTGACTCGCCAGCAGATTGCCCAGCGCATACCCGACAAACGCGCCGATCCCGCCCATGCTCCAATGGATGTCATCCATTACACTATGGGCGACATCCGGCGGGGTGATGCCGAAGAAATCTTGCATCTTAGCATTCCAGGCGTCGGGCAGATCGTCTACGCCGATTTCACCCTCCACCCAGGCCAATTCGATCTCAAAGCGGAGCATGATATGCAGGTTATAGGTCAGTTCGTCGGCTTCTACCCGGCTGAACTGGGCGCGACTGCGATTCACCGCCCGGTAGAGCGCGTCCGCATCAGCCCCGCCAAATTGCGCGGGGAAGGCGGCCTGTGCCTGCGGCGTGAACCATTGCCAGAAAGCGCGAGATCGTCCGACCAGATTTTCCCAGGTGCGGGATTGTGACTCCGCGACAGATTGCGCGATGTTCTCCATGTCCGATAAAAATGTCCCGTCGAATTCCGGCGCGATGCCGTGCCCGTGCAGACCGTGCCCACTCTCGTGCAGGGTGCCATAAAACGCCGGGTTGAAGAACGTCTCGTCATAGCGCGTCGTCACGCGGATGTCGTGCTTGGCGATCTGCAAGCAGAAGGGATGCGGCGCGGTGCCGAACGTGGCCCAGGTGTCGTAATCAATGCCGATGGCGCGGGAGGCTTGCAGAGCCAGTTCGCGCTGAGACTCCAGCGGGAAGTGACCATGCAAGATCGAGTCATCCACGCGGCCAGCATGGGCTTGCACCCCGGCGAATAGGTCGAGCAAGTCGGCCCGGTGCGCGTCGAATATCTGGCGGACGCGGTTCGTCGTCAGGCCGCGCTCCCACACGCCGAGCATGGCGTCATACGGATGGTCAGGGTAACCGCGCAGGTCGGCCTCCTGCCGCTTGAGTTCCATGATGCGGGCCAGATAGGGCTTATACGCGGCGTAATCATTTTCCGCTTTGGCCCGCTTCCAGACGGCGAAGGCGTCAGCGGTGGCCTGGGCATATTCCGCCACGAACGCGGACGGCAACTTCACCGCGTCGTCGTAATCCTGGCGGGCGGCCCGTAAGATCAAATACGCCGGGTCATCCGCGCTGATGTGAGCGTCGGCGGCCTCCAATAGTCGCCGGGTGGTGTCTGCGGTCAGCATCTCATGCCGGATCTTGCGGAGAGTCGCCATCTGCCGGGCGCGGGCGGGGTTGCCGCCGGTCGGCATCTGCGTGTTTTGATCCCAGTAGAGCAGGTGATAGGCCATGTGCAGGTTGTGCAGGGTCTTCAGCCGGGCGTTGAGGTCGTCCAGAGGGGCCATTGAGCGTCCTTTCTCATTTGAGTCGAAGCGAATCTTGCAAAAAGTGGTAGCATTCCTAAAAGTCATTGGTTAGAATAATCATACCTTTTCATTTTATAAGTGTAATGGATGATCTTTGTCTCTTCATAGTTCAGACACGGTAATTGTCGGTTTTTCTCCACATGATATTCAAGTCGCCCAGCACATTGTTTCCAGCCTGGTCTGGTGGGGGTTCGCCGTCTCGACCCTATCACAGAAAAGTCTGGCTGACATCGAGAACATCACGACGCTTGAGCAATCGGTAAAGAACAGTGATGTGATCCTGATTTTGTATTCTGTCTATACCCAGGCGGAAACGCAACTTAAAACCTTGCAAAAACATGCGATGGATAACAAAAAGCCAATTATTCCGATCCAGGTTGATGACGCACCGATGCTCTCGTTGGTTTCCAACCTGTGGAAGATCAACCTGATGGACTCCAAGAAGAACTTCCTGCAACATATGCGCGAACTGGCCGGTGCGATCCGCTATCCACCAGCCCTCGATTCCGCCAACACATCGCAGATGACCAAAGTGCCAACCCCATACACCCCGCTAACCATGCCGATCCCTCATCTGCAAAACCGGCGATCCAGCGGCACGAGTATCTTTATCGACCATCACCCGGATGATGATGTCTTCGTCAACCGGCTGGTGCTGGATCTGGAAAATAAGGGGTACATCACCTGGGTCGATCATCTGGCGAACCTGTCCAACATCTCGACCAAAGAAAAAGCCTTGCAACTGTGTGATTGTATGCTCTCTATCCTGTCACCCAATATTGAGCAATTTAAAGGGCGGGCCGACCAGGATTGGAGCCACTTCTATGACCTGCGCAAGCCGATCATCCCGATTCTGCTGGAAGATGCCTCGGTGCCGTTACTGCTCAGGATGCACCAGCAAATCCACGTCGGTAACGGCCAATATGACCGGGGCTTGCGGGATCTGTTGCGCTTATTGGCGGAGCTAGAAGCACAGCATGATGATAACATGCTCGATGTGCAGACGCCGAAGGCCAACGGCCCCAAGCGCGGTAGCAAAAAGGTATCCAGTGTTGATACACAGATCAACGAGATCTTGAAAGGGGATACTGACCGGTTATCGAACGTGGCCCATCTTGATCTCGATCCGATTGTCGAGGGGGTGCTTTTCTTCCCGGAGCAACAAAAGGTCAAGCTGATCGAGTTCACCAAGCCGTTGATTATCGGTCGCCAGCACGAGACGGCACCGCCACCCGATGTTGACCTCACGCCTTTGTACGCGGCCAATAACGGCGTCTCGCGCCGTCACCTCAAGCTAGAGGCGAAAGACAATCGCATCTGGGTCACTGACCTTGACTCTACCAACGGGACATTTATTCGTGGTAAAAAGTTACCGCCCAACGTGCCCCGCCTCTTACGCAACAAAGAGAGCTTCAAAATCGGTAGCCTGAACGTCAAGTTGTTCTACAAGGTGCCGAATCCGTCTCGGCGGATCATCCACGATATTTTTCTCAGTTATTCCCGCCGGGATGACGACATCATGCGCCGCGTCCAGCAGACGTTGGTTCGGGCTGGTTTCTCGGTGTGGGTGGATGAAGAAAGCCTGGAACCGGGCACGCGCTCCTGGCGGCGCGAAGTCTCCAGGGCGATTGATGGGGCCGGGTGCCTGGTCGCGATCTTCACGCCGGCGGCCAAGCAATCCGAATGGGTGGAAAAAGAGATCGACTACGCCGAAACACAGAAAAAGACGATCTTTTCCATCCTGGCGAGTGGGTCAAACCAAACGTCGATCTTGTTCGGCTATACGCTGAATCAATGGGTTGATATTCGCACGAATTATGCCGAATCGATGAAGACCTTGGTCATTGCGATCAAAAAATATCTCAAGCAGAATGGGCTGGGTTAGGCGTGCGGTTATATCCGGCGCGATGACATAACTGGCCGTCACCGCGCCGGGTTTGGATATTCGGTCTTAAAAGACGCCGCCGACGTAATTCTGCTCGCGGGCGTACTTCATTAGTTCTTCGCGGAAATCCGGGTGAGCGATGCCCACCAGCGCGTGGACGCGCTCCGCAATCGTCCGCCCGTACATATCAGCGATGCCGTATTCAGTGGCGATGAAGCGCACGTCGTAGCGTGTCGTCACTACCCCGGCCCCCGGTTTCAGTTGCGTCGTGATGCGGCTGATCTTGCCCTTCATCGCGGTGCTAGGCAGTGCGATCACCGTCATGCCGCCTTCACTGCGGGCCGCGCCGCGTACAAAGTCAAGCTGGCCGCCGGCCCCGCTGAAGAACTGCGGCCCCATGCTATCCGCACACACCTGCCCGGTGATGTCGATCTCAATCGCGCTGTTGATCGAAACCATCTTGCGGTTTTGCGCGATGACAAACGGATCGTTCACGTATTCGGTCGGGTGCATCTCGAAGATCGGGTTGTCGTGGATGAAATCATAAAGGGCCTTGGTGCCCAGCACAAAGCCAGAGACGACCTTGCCGGGATGAATGGTCTTCATCGCGTTGGTGATGATGCCCGCCCGGATCATATCCATAACGCCTTCGCTGAACAACTCGGTATGGACGCCTAGGTTCTTATGCCCGGTCAGTTGCTTGAGGACGGCGTTTGGAATGCCGCCAATGCCCAATTGCATGGTCGCGCCATCCGGCACCAACTCCGCGATGTGGCGGGCGATCTGCTCCTGGACGGCGTTCGGCTCCCCGGAAGGAACTTCCGGCAGTTCGTAATCGACTTCGATGAAATGCGCGATTTGATCAACGTGAATAAAGCTGTCGCCCAGGGTACGCGGCATCTTCGGGTTGATCTCCGCGATGACCATGCCGGCACTTTCTGCCGCGCTCTTGGTCACGCCCACTTCCACCCCATAAGAGCAATACCCGTGTGCATCTGGCGGGCTGACTTGAATGACCGCAATATCAAGCACCAGGCGGCCACTGCGGAACAAATTCGGAATCTCCGATAGGAAGATCGGCGTAAAATCTGCCAGGCCATTGTTGATCGCCTTGCGGACGTTGGGCGCGATGAAAAGACTGTTCAAACGAATGTGATCGGACATTTCCGCTGTGATGTAGTCGCCCGGCCCCAGGCCCAGCAACTGCGGCACTTCCACATGATCCAATTCTTCGTAACGATTGACCAGGGCCTCTAAGAAGACCTGGGGCGTGGAGCAATTACCCGTCATGAAAACGCGATTGCCGGACTTGACCAACTGTGCGGCGGCCTCGGCAGAGATGATACGGTTACGCCAGTTGGTGTCTTTATTTGCAAGCATGAATTTCCCTCGTAGACTTTGCAGAAACTATCCCCATAATACTTTCAGACGGGTTGCTTTTCCGCCCACATTCTTCGTCGGTTAAGCTGACGAATGTCATATTTCCGCCCGGAATTACCCGGCATATGATCTGCCGCCGGGTTAGCTTTGATGGTATGATGGAGACTCAATACTAAAATAAGTTGTAACTACTCAGGGATGCCGTTCATTGGCCCTCACCCCCGCAACCTTTGGTTGCCGCCCCCTCTCCCGACCGCCACTGCGCGGCTAGGAGAGGGGGAAAGAAGCTGATATT
>DAOTTZ010000107.1:0-28191 GCA_034437535.1 Anaerolineae bacterium
CTTTTGATATTGGTATCCGTGCCAAGCGCAAACGGGCAGGATGGGATCATACCTATCTCATCAAATTACTCTGTCAGCTTGAGACCGCTTAGTTCATATGCGATTGCCCTGTTCTTCTTCCGACTTAATGCGTACCGGAGCCAGAATGCTGGTATACTCAACCTCTTGCCCCGCCTTGATTGATGCATCGGTGCTCTCAAAGTCGTATTGACCGGAGAACATCAGGGTGATGTCACGGCTTACCGCGAAGTCTTCCCCACTAGGCCACAAGATGCGGAAATCGACTGAGATCTTGCTCCGCCCACGATTTGCCGGCGGGCCGTTGTCTTCTTCTTCCTCTGATTCGTTGGCCTCATACCCGGTGTCGAACTTGATGCCAGCCGTGCCCGTTGTCGGGTCAGATGCCGTCCACTCAAAGCCTTCACTGGCACTGATGAAATCGACGCTATCCGGGTCTAACCCTAGCGTCCAGTGGCTGATAGAGGGTGAGGCACCACTATATACCGTGTAGGTCACGCGGGTTACGTCGTTACCTTCATCGTACTCTGTACCGGTGAGCGTGATAGCATGGTCACCAGCAAAAGTTGAATCCGTGTAAGACGTGTTATCGTCCGGGCCTTCTTCTTGCTCTGGCAATGCCCGGCAGACGTTGGTCGGGTCGATTTCATCAACCGCATAAGAGAGTGTTTGGTACAACCATGCGCCCAGAATACTGGCGGCGATGGCCACGCCGACGGCCACCGGATAAAGCACCATATATTCAGCCATGGATTGTCCACGTTGACTTCGATTGTTGTACATGACTTACTCCTTAAGGCATAATGGATTATTGATTAAATCTCAACCCTTATACCGCCCAAGGAGCTTGAACGTTGCAAGTAAATTCCAAATTGGCCGATTTTTTTACTTTCTTCATAAAATTTCGCAGTGACCATCCCGGCGCGGGTCACCAGCCCCGCCAAAACGCCCTTCTGCATCACGGATCGCCACATTAGCCCCACCGAAGTACAGGTTCCTGAGCTTCCACCGGCGCACCGGATACCCCGCCGCTTCGAAGGCCGCCGCCACCGCTGGATCGTAGCCCTTTTCCAGGTCGAGCCACTCACCACCATGATGCACCCGCGCCTTCGCCACCGCATCCGCCGGTGACATGCCAAAGTCGATCAAATTGCAGATCATCTGCACGATAGCACTTCGCAACCGGTCAGAGCCAGCACTCCCCAGCGCGATGATCGCGCCATCCGGCGATTGAATGATCGTCGGCGCAGTCATCGACGTCACCCGTACCCCTACCGGGCCACCGTGCGGCCCATCCGGGTTGAGGTGCTTTTCCCCCAGCATATTGTTCATCAAAATGCCCGTATCCCCGACGGTATACCCGGCGGTTCCGCCCGGTGTGGTGGTGATGCTCACCGTCAGCCCGTCCGCGTCGATCACGCTGATGTGGGTGGTGTGGGGTGGTGTATCGCCTGCATCGCTCCGGTTGTCGTGCGCGGTCAGCCGGTCAGCCAACCGCGCCGGGTCATCCAGCCAGGGTTGCGCGTCCGCCATTCCTTCGGGCCGCTCCCGGTAGCGGATCGCGGTCGCCAGTTGTTGCGCCTCCACCAAATGCTGGAGATGATCGTACCCGTTATGCGCCATCGCGCCTAAATCCACCTGCGCCAGATGCTTGAGCACATACGCGATCAACACCCCACCCGCAGAAGGCGGCGGATTGGTATACAGGGTGTGCCCCCGATATGCCAGGTGAAGCGCACGCCGTTCGATCACCTCATAGTCCGCCAGATCGTCCGCCGTAATCAGCCCGCCGTGTGTGCGCTGGTCATCTAGCAGAATCGCCGCGATTTCCCCCTCGTAACAATCCCGGATGCCAGCCCGCGACAGATGTTCCAGCGTCTCCGCGAAGGCCGGGTTGCGGAAGGTCTCCCCGGCGGATAACACCTGTCCTTCCGGCGCGAACAAAGCCGCACTCCCCGCGCTGGCTCGTACCACATAGCGCAAAGACGCCAGCACATCACTCTGCCGGGGGGATAACGCCACACCCTCACGGGCCATGCGGATGGCCGGGGCCAGCACCTCCGCCAAAGAGAGCGTCCCATAAGCCGCCATTAAAGCCGCCATCCCCGCCGGGTTACCGGGGACGGCACTACTACCCCGCCCCACATAATACGTGTCCTCCGTCCCACCGAAGGGCACCGGCTGGCCGACATAATCGACCGGATCCGGCACCGGCGTCAGGTTCAAACCAGGCCGCGTGCAGAAGAAATCGAACACACGCACCTGATCGCTGGCCGGGTCATACACCGTCGCGAACCCACCACCCCCCAATGCCGAAATACACGCTTCCGCCGTGAAGGACGCGAAGACCGCGCCCACCGCCGCATCGACCGCGTTCCCACCCTGACGCAAGATCTGCGCCCCTGCGTTTGCCGTCGCCGCACTCCCCGCCGCGACCACGCCCCGGCTAACCATCAGCCCGGCGCACCTGACGACGATACACAAACGGCAGGATGAAACACAGCAACCCCAATGCCAACGAGAGGGCCATCGTAATCAGTGGCACCGTCTGGAAGCGCGGGATAAACGCGATGTATTCATCATATGTCCCCTGGAAGATATACCGCGAGATCAACTCTGTACCGGCCCCGGTGGAGCGCGATAACACCACCACCGGTGCCGCCGGGTTGAGGTAACGCGAATCGTCTTCTTCCATATCCCAACGCCCGGCCAGGTACCCCTGTCCTTCCACCGGGATAACCGCATCATCAAGTTCGACGTTGGTAAACTGTGAAGCATGATACTCCACCCGTTCGATAGTCTGGCCGACGAGTAACACCGGGTCGCCCTCCGCCAGCGGCACCTGCCCCTGAAGATCAGCCAGGGTGTACACCGGCTCAAGCTGGCGCGGCAAGATGGCGTCCAGGTAATCCCCCAGCGCGAAGAACGCCGCCATCAAGCTCAAGACGCCAAATGTGATAAACGCCGGTAGTGTACGGCTGACTTCATCACCGGTCTGCGCCGTCCGCAGGCCCAGGAAGTACACCCCAGCCGCTAAAATCGCGATCAAAATAGTTGCGGCAATCATGCAGATGAATCCTTTCTTGAAAGACTGCCTCCCATTATGGCACGCCACCCGGCAGAGCCAAAGACCCGGTTTATCCCGGCAAAATGGAACGCTACCATTGGCAGGCCTTGTCTAACTGGGTAGAGTATATTTCTGCCACAATAACGAAGGAGACATCCGCATGGATTTCTGGAAAGATCAACGCTTCGTCGTCACAGGTGGGGCCGGGTTCTTAGGCCAATACGTGGTCGAAGCCCTGCATCAACGCGGCGCATCATCGATCACTGTGCCACGTAGCGCGGACTATGATCTGCGTGATACCACAGCCGTCTTGCGCCTGCTAGACGACGCCCAACCCGATGTCATCATCCACATGGCCGCCGTCGTCGGGGGCATCGGTGCCAACCGTGAACGCCCGGCGGAATTCTTCTACGATAACCTGATGATGGGCACCAGCCTGATGCACGAGGCTTACCGGGCCGGCGTGCAGAAGTTCGTCACCATTGGCACCGTCTGTGCCTATCCTAAAATCATCCCGATTCCGTTCAAAGAAGACGATCTATGGGATGGCTACCCGGAGGAGACCAACGCGCCTTATGGCCTGGCAAAGAAGATGCTCCTGGTGCAGGGCGAAGCCTACCGCCAGCAATACGGCTTCAAGTCGATCTTCCTTTTGCCCACCAACCTCTACGGCCCGCGTGATAACTTTGACCCGGCCACCAGCCACGTCATCCCGGCCTTGATTAAGAAGGCCATCGACGCCCAGCAAGCCGGCCAGCGTGAACTCGTCGTCTGGGGGGATGGCTCCCCGACGCGGGAATTCCTCTATGCCGCAGACGCCGCCGAAGGCATCTTGCAGGCCACCGAACACTATGACGACCCGGCCCCGGTCAACCTGGGCAGTGGTGAGGAGATCAGCATCAAGGATCTGGTCGAGATGATCGCCGAAGAGACCGGCTTCCAGGGTGAAATCGTGTGGGATACATCCAAGCCCAACGGCCAGCCGCGCCGCAAGCTGGATACTTCCCGCGCCCGGCAACGCTTCGGCTTCCAGGCCAGCACACCCTTCCGCACCGGTTTGCGCCAGGTCATCACATGGTATCGTCAGGCCCGCGCCTCAACCCTGTAAGATAACCTGCAAGCCCAGGACACCCACCAGAGCCACACTCACTACGATCAAAGCGACTCTCTGCCAGGCCGGCACCACAAACCGCGAAACGGTCAAGGCCTGGCCGTATTTAACCGCCAGATACCACACCAGCACCGGCAAGATATGCAACAACATCCGGTTACCGCTATCTGCCCACAACTGACGATAAGGCGTCCGGGCGAATGCCAGAAGCACAATCAACCCGTACATCAAAGCCAGCACACTGATGATGAACCGCTCTTGTGAGAAGCCGGGCAAAAACAACGCGAAAAAGGCCGTCACCAACAACAAGATCCAGAATAGTCCCCATCCCCCGATAATCAGATTAGACAAAAGCGAGACGGTCGAATTCAGCATATGGTCAGGCCGCAGGCCAAACGCCAGTAACAAACTGACCGCAAATAGCACCAGCAGGAGCCACCAGCCATTCGGTAGGAGTACACGCTCAATCGGTTGATAGAACGAAAATATCACCCCGACGACCAGCCCCCCCATGCCAGCCAACATAATCATCTGGTTCGCCGGGGATATAAAACTGTCTTGATCCAACAAAGTGAGGGTGAAGGCATGGTAGATCATGACCGGGATCAATGGCAAGATCACAAAACGTAGACGATCCCGGTAAGACATAGCCGCAAGACTGACGTAAACACCCATGATCAACACGACCATCAGCGGCCCTTCCACCCGTTGCACGCCAACCATGACCAACCCCAGCATCGCCGGTAATCGCCAACTTGGTGTGTCGTAAGCCAGGCTCAGCCACAAACTAACGACCACAACCAGCATATATGCCGCCATCGGCATGTTGTCGTGGATGTACACAAATTGAAAACGGATAATCGGGGTAGAAAGCAAAAACAACAGACTAACCACCGGCATGATAATCCGGCCACGACCCAGCCCATCCAGGCTTCGCCAGATGAAATACCCTAGCACCAGCAACCCACTACTGGCAAAGGCCGTCGCCAGCGGGATGAGATAGGCGACATCCAGCAAGATACCGGCAGAATGCAACGCCGGCGTGACGAGTGGATACCCCTGCCGCACAAACGGCGTCGCGCCTTCCGGCAAGAGCCGCGCCGAATTTAACATACTCCAGGAGTCGGTGGTCAGGTGCGTGTAATTGACCACGAGCGGGATCGTCCAGATCAACAGATAACCCAGCATCCCACCGGCCAGCCAGCCTAAGTCTTGCGCTTGCCAGCGGATCTGCCATATCAGCCAACCCGCCAACACCACCAGCGGCAAGCTCATGCTGAACAACGTATATCCCGTACCCAGGATCGTATAAAAGACGACCAACAGCACCCAGCACACCACACCCCATAACAAGCCCGTCAGCACCGTGAAGATCGTCGGCAGGCCCGGCCATAACCGCAAACCGACCAGAACCCCCAGGCTGTATAAAGCCCACAAAAAAGCAAGCTGGACGATCATTCCGCCCCACCTGCAAACACAAATCCATTATCAAGGATCACGCCTTCAGCATCCATCCACACCAGACGATAGGTATCGTTCATCTGTGGCATCAATATAGCGCGGCCTTGCTCATTCTCCGTCAGAATCACCGGCGCATCTTGTAAGTCATCCGGCTGAATCTCAAACATCCTGATGAGTGTGACCTCCGGTTCCACCCGGTAAACGACATAATTCACCCCATCCAGATAAACATACAATCTGGCGTTAAAATAAACCGGTTCCGGTATAGATTCATACGTGATAGGCTGGGCCAATAAATGCTCTGGTACAAGCGTAATCCACCCCGCTTCCCCGATGAGCCACACCGGCACATCCGGCGCAACCGGCACATCGAATAGAAGCATCGGTGTCTCTGTGTCTTCCGCAGACCAGCGATGCGGGTAGTCTGCCATTAATCGCGCATATTCCTCTGGCGAAATACTCGGCGCGACCGTTCGATACGTAACCGGCAAATTGCACCCATGCTTCGCCCGCACCGAGCCAGCAATCGGGATCAGCCTGGGATCATAGTCGATCCGTTGAATGGGGTTATCCGGGTAATAAGAACACGGGATCCATATTCTACCGCCGAACCCACCCACCAGAGCTTTGAGGCCAACCCCTTCGATCCGATTATTGAGATACGACGGCGGCAATCCTAGCGCATCCGGTGGTGAAAGGACGTTAAACAAGCCGATTGGGATCATCAAGCCACCCAAAAGCCAGATCAATAACCGGAATTGCCGTTGATGATGTGACATAGAGCGGCGGTTCCCATCGCTTACACAACAAATCAAGCTCATTTTACCGGCATTCAACAGGGGGAACAATGCACGTACCTTGCACATTCACCCGGAGAATCGCTTGAGACTAACACCGTACTCGTTAGCCCGTCCGGGCTTCATCTACCCGCAGATGCCGTCCCAGACGATCATGAGGCCATCGTCGTGTATGCGCCGGTTGAATTCTGCCCGGAGGTGATGTGGTACGAAACGCTGACCGGCCATGAGAACTCGCTGAACATCCCGCCCCGACCAGCGGGAAATCAGTACAATATGGAAAATTATCGGTAAATCATAAGAGACTCTGACGTATGCAGACCATCCCACAACACATATTAGATCGCCCCCTGAGCGGTTACAACATAACCGACAGTTCCCTCCGGGCAGAAATCGGCAACGCACCGACTCTGCTGGTGTTTTTGCGGCACTTCGGTTGCATCTTCTGCCGGGAGCTAGCCAAAGACCTGAAAACCCAGGTCGAAGCCAAACCCAATTATCCATCAGTCATGTTCTTCTACCAGGGCCAGCCGCAGGAAGGCGCGGCCTTCTTCGATGCCATCTGGCCGACGGCCCGCGCCGTCAGTGACGTTCCCAAAGTCTATTACGACGCTTTCGGCATCGACCGGGGCGGGCTGAAGCAGATGTTCGGCCCGGCAGTATGGGCCTGTGGCGTCCGCGCCGCCTTGAAAGGCAACTTCATCGGTTGGAAGACCGGCGACCCCTGGACCATGCCCGGTATGTTCCTGGTGCAGGGGACGCAGATCGTGTGGAACCATGACTTCCGTCATGCCGGTGACCATCCCGATCTCAGCCGGATCCCGGCCTTTATCCCGGCATAACGACACGTAGACTTATGGTATAACCGGCTCGGTGTAATATGTGTCGCCCTCGCCTTCTGCCGTCCAGCCGCTGATGCCGTTGTAATCGACCTGCCACCACGCGATGCCGCTGGTCTCTTCGCAGATCGGCCCGAAAACGATGTCGAACACCTCACCGCCGGGGATCTCACCGATGAGGTCGCCTTCTATGCGCGGTGATTGGCGGACGTTGTTAGGGGTGCCCGGCGTCACGCGGCCCTGCTGTCCAGGCACCAGGCGCGACGGCATAGCACCGGGGCAGGTGTATTCGGCCTGTTGCCACAATTGCGCGAATTCGCCCGGAGTAGGGGGGGCTATTTCCGGGAAGGCCAGCGTCTCCGCCAGGGCACTACCCATCGCCGGCGCATCTAGCACCCGCAGGTTCACATCCCCCAGCGTGACCGGCTCCCCGGTCGCCCCCAGGCCCAGCGCATACGGTTGGATCGTCACAGTATTTCCTGAATTGCGATACGATAACCAGCCTTCCGGCGTGCCCGCCAGGAAGAACGACCCGTCCAACTCCGGCAGGTCGAAGCTCTCCGCGTTCCGGCTGAGATACTGCCAACGCAAGTCCTGGTTGACGATAACCGCACCGGCACCATCCGCCACCCAAAATGCCCCCTCCAATGACAGGAACGCCGGGTCAAAGAACACGGTCTCCACCGTCTCGATGCCCGCCGGTGCATACTTCACCACGTTCGAAATGCCGAACATCCCCGGCTGAGGATCGCCCGGCCATGCATCGTCCCGCACCGCCAGCAACATTTCGCCCGTACCCTTCAGCCGGTCACCGAAGAAGTCGTTAAAATACGGCCCGGCCTCAAGGCTAATGGCATCCGTCGCCGGATCCCACAGGCTATACGTCCCGGTGAAGACCCCTTCACAGCCGAAGCAATTCGGGTGGAACTGCACCCCGTCGGTCGTCCAGTCGCCCATGTAGCCCCACACGCCGAAGTCTTCCAGCCCGCCAATCACATCGACCGGCAATTCCGCGTCAATCTGGCCCGATGCCAGATCCAACGTCGCCAGGCTCCCGGTGGCAAATGTATCGGTGCCATAAACCACGTAAGAAAATGACAGGCGCGTGCCATCCGGGCTGAACCCGCCCAACGTATACGCCGCAACTTCCGGGGCCGCATCCACCAGCGTACAGCAAGTCCCCGCGTCTAAATCCGCGATCTGGATCGACGGCGACGCATCCAGCGGGCGGACGATATTCACCAGATAACGACCATCCGGCGAGATGAGCGTATCCGGCCACAGGTGGTCTTCAAGCTGAAACGCCACCGGGACAGCCCGTTCGGTCACCGTGCCATCACTGACAATGGTGAGGATCTGCGCCGGAGCATTCATCTCGGTGTCGCGTTCCGTCACCAGGAGCGTCACCGCCCAACCAGTCTCATCCTGCGCGTTGATGATCGACGTACCCGCCAACATCAGCAACAAAATAAAAATCAAGCGTCTCATCGCATTTCCTTCTCTTGTTCATGAGTCCTTTGAAATGATTGTAATAGAAATACTTGATCGTTGAGTCAAATAGGGTGATTTTTGCCGTATTGTAGTCCAACCGTAGGCTAAACGTTGAATCGAAAGTAGATCACATCGCCATCTTGCACCACATAATCCTGCCCTTCTACCCGCATCTCCCCGGCAGATCGTACCGCGCTCTTGCTCCCATGCGTCATAAATGTCTCATACGGGATCACTTCCGCCCGGATAAACCCCTGCTCAAAATCGGTATGGATGACCCCGGCGGCCTGCGGGGCCGTCCACCCGGCGTGGATCGTCCAGGCGTGGACTTCTTCCTCGTTGAAGCTGAAGTAACTGATGAGACCGAGCAGACGGTAACTCTGCTGGATGACCTTCTCCAACCCACTCACCTGGATGCCATATAACGTGAGATAATCGTCCCGTTCGTCTTCCGCCAAGCCTGCCATTTCCTGCTCTAGCTTGGCGCACAACGTCACCATCTCCGCGCCCTGGGCCTGCGCGATAGCTTCCGCTTGCTTGGTGTAAGCATTCCCGGTGTGGATGGCGTCCTCATCCACATTGGCGACGTATAAGACGGGCTTGGCCGTCAGGAAGCGCAACTCACGGTTCAAAGCGTGGAATGGCCCGGCGTCCCGCTCCGGGAAACGCCACAGCGGTTCCCCACTCCCCAGGTAATCACGCAATTTTTCCGCCATCGCCAGCACCGGGCGCAGGTCACTATCGCCTTTCACCTCACGCGATAACTTTTCAATGCGCCGTTCTAACTGTTCCAGGTCGGCCAGGGCCAGCTCAGTGTTAATCACTTCGATGTCATCCGCCGGATCAGGGGCCGCGTTGACGTGGACGACGTTCGGATCGTCAAAGCACCGCACCACATGCACAATCGCATCCACATCCCGGATGTTCCCCAAAAATTGATTGCCCAGGCCCTCCCCCTGGCTGGCCCCGCGCACCAGCCCGGCCACATCCACAAAGCCGACGGTCGCCGGCACCGCACGCGGCACCGCGATCACCCGCGCCAGATCATCCAACCGGGCATCCGGCACGGTGACAATCGCCTTGTTCGGCTCGATAGTACAAAATGGATAATTTTCCGCCTGGGCGGTTTGCTCCCGCGTCAGGGCGTTAAACAACGTGCTCTTGCCCACATTCGGCAGGCCCACAATACCAATGCTTAGACTCATGTGCTTTCTTCACCATCGTTACAAACGAGACTTCGATTGTAGCGGAAACGTCCGCCGGGAATCAACGGGTTGCAATTTGAATTTTTTCAAATGATGGGTATAATATCAGTGGAGGGCATTGATTATGCGGTTTTACATTCGCTCCGTTATCGGGGTTACAATCCTGCTCACCGTCGGCCTGGTTGGGGTCACCCTGTTGGCGTTCGTCCTGATGCCAGCCGGGCAATCGTTGTTATACATCTCGCAACCACGCCTAGACCAACGGGCCAGCCTGTACGTCCACGACATCGACCGCGACATCCGCTATACGGTGCGTGATGATCTCATCGGGTGGGGGCTGGTGGCGGATTGGTCGCCCCAGGGCGATGAGATCGTATACAGCAGTTTCGGCTTCGAAGACGCCCACCGCAGTCTTTATATCACCGATCTCTACGGCGTCCGGGGCGAGCGCATTTCTCCCCCCGGTATGGATAGCAACAGCCCGGCCTGGTCGCCCGATGGCCGCTATATCGCCTTTATGGGAGCTTCCTCCCGTACCATCTGGGATGTTTTCATCTATGATCTACAAACCGGCGAGATACAAACCGTCTTTGACTCTCCCGGCACCGATAGCAACCCCACCTGGTCACCTGATGGCCGCTATCTGGCATTTGATACGACGATCAACGGCGGGCAAAATGACATCTACCTCTACGACACGCAGACCGCCGCGATACGCCAGATTACAGACGACTTCAGCAATGAGGTCAACGCTGGCTGGTGGCCGGATGGCTCTCAGCTATTGATGGTCTCCGCCCGCCGCAGTGATAACGTCAACCTGTGGCAGGTCGATCTCGCGACGGGTTCTACCCTGCCCGTTACCGATCTCCCCGGCGTCGAGTTCGAACCGTCGATTTCCCCCAATGGCGACATCATCGCCTTCATGAGCGAAGACAACGCCGCCCGCACCCGCCACATTTACCTCATCAAAGCCGATGGCGACGGCCCCGTCCGCCAGATCACGACCGGCGACGACGGCTTCCGCCGGCCCAGTTTCCGCCCATAGAATTGTCGTGGTTGTGCTTGCATTTTAACCCCGCTCAAGGATACTATGATTTAGACGATCATTGAGGGAATTGTCTATTGTGTCCAACGCATCCACTGCGATTCAGTCATTAGGCTTAGCCGTCTTGACTGCTCTGCTGGCGGTCTTTTTGGCCTTGCAAGTTTCCACCAACAGCGGCACCGGCCTGGGGGATCCCCACCCGGATAGTGTTGATTGGTACCTGGGGTACGCCTTTAACATGATCGATGGCAACGGTTACGCCTATTGCGGGGCAGACCTGCCCGACCTGCGATGCCCGCCCAACACCATCGAAGACCGGGCCGAAGTTGTGCCGGGGTATCCGATCTTCCTGACGGGTGCTCTGCTGGTCTTCGGTGAAGATCCAGTCGCGGCGGTGCAATTATTGCAAGCCGTCATGACCGGGGCCATCATGTTTTTAACCGTCATGCTGGCCGCCCGCTGGGGCCTGGGGGCCGCCGCCATCGCCGGGGGGATCATCCTGCTCAGTGGCTCGATGTATCACTCTCAGATGTTGCTGATGACCGAAACCCTGTTTATGTTGTTCTTGCTGGTCTTCGTCCATCTGTTGCTCCGCGCCCGGCGGCCCGCTGGGTTTTTGCTGGCCGGCGTCTGCCTCACCGGGGCGATGTTCACCAAAGCCCTGCTCGTGCTCACCTTACCGTTGATCGTCCTCGTGATGCCACGCAGACGCGGCGTGTTGCTGGCATTCGTGCCCTTGTTGATCGTGATCGGCCTGTGGACTTACCGCAACTATACCGTGTTGGATTCTTTCGTCCCGCTGACCACCGGCACCGGCGAAGTCTTATGGGGTGCCAACAACGAATACGTGTACAACAGTCGGCCTGGGGCCTGGTTCAATGACGGCTGGTTTGAAGAAATGCGCGACCAAATGGCCGGCCTTAGCGAAATTGAGGCCAACCAATTCCTCACGGGCGAAGCCCTGGACTACATCTTCAGTGTTGACCCGCTACAGTTAACCTTCGTCCTATCCGCTAAAGTGATGGCCTGGTTTGGCCTGTGGGATGCCGACCTGTGGCAACGCTTGCCCGTTTTGCTGGTGTTAGCCAGCGGATTATTCCTGCTTTATCGTGCCATCCAATCGCGCCCCTTCCGGCGAGAGATCGCCCAGCTATGGCAAGATCCAGCCATCCGGCTGTTATGCGCGTTAATCGCCGGGGCCTTGCTCAACACCTTGATCTTTTACGGTTCCGCCCGTTTCCGCCTCCCCTACGAACCCTATCTGGCGATCCTGGCCGGGGTCGGGCTGACCACCTGGTGGCAGTTCAAACAAAAACGAGAAGCACTCAAATTGTCGATCCAACAAAGAGGAACCGCATGACCGACTCCTTGCCCACCCGCCAGAAGCTCAGCGTCATCGTGCCGGTCTACAACGAGCAATCCACCATTGCCGAGATCATCGACCGCGTGTGTGCCGTCCAGCTTGAAGAACTCGACATTGAAGTCATCATCTCTGACGACGGCTCCGCCGATGATACCCCCACCATCCTGGAAGACATCGCCCAGAATCACCCGGAGATCAAAAAAGTCCACACCTCACTGATTAACCTGGGCAAAGGGGCCGCCATCCGCTACGGCATGGAATTCGCCACCGGCGATATTCTCTTGATCCAGGATGCCGACCTGGAACTAAACCCCCAGGAGTACCCGCGCCTGCTGGCCCCCATCCTCAACGGCGAAACCCAGGTCGTCTATGGATCACGCTTTTTGAACCAGCAAAATCAAAATATCCCGCGCAAGACCCGCCTGGCAAATCGCTTTCTGTCCTGGTTGACCAACCGCCTGTACGGGAGCCGATTAACCGACATGGCGACCGGCTATAAGGTGTTCCGGCGGGAGGTCATCGACGGCTTGACGCTAAAATCAGCCCGCTTTGAATTCGAGCCGGAGGTCACCGCCAAGCTACTGCTGGCCCGGCATAAGATCGTCGAAGTCCCGGTATCCTACAACCCCCGCACCGAAGACGAAGGCAAGACCATCGGTTGGTTTGATGGCTTCGAATACATCTACACCCTGTTCAAAATCCGCCTACAGGGGAAGTAGCCGGATGCAAACCCCAGCCGATACCGAAGGCTCACGTACCGAACTCCGCCGGTTTGGTAAATTTCTGGTGGTCGGGGCCATCACCTGGACGGTCGATGTCACCACGCTCAATATCCTGCAATTGACCGTCCTCGTGCCAGAAGCCCCCAACACCGCCCTGAAGGTGTTCGCCGCCAGTGCCATCGCCTTTCTCGTCGGCATTCTCATCAATTTCATCTTAAACCGCCAGTGGACGTTCAACGCGGGCGGCGGCGGGCAGATGCGCCAGCAAGCCCTGCGCTATAGCGTGGTCGTCGGCCTGGCAATCGGCTTCCGCTTGATCTTCGTGTTGGTCAGTTATCAACTCATCGGTGAATTGGCGACCACCACGCTGGAAACTCTCGAACTCATCGACCCGGCGGATGCCACCACCACCAACCAGATCGGCACCAACGCCGCCAACATCCTGTCGATCCCGCTCGTCATGCTCTGGAACTTCTTCGGCCACAAATACTTTACTTACCGAAAATGACTTGCGCCCGCTCACCATCCGGCGATATGATCGACTTAACAGGACATACCAACCGATGAGGCAGACCATCACCATGAGAACAGATGTCACCGTGATCATACGGGCCGCCGGGGAACGCACCCTGGCCGCGTGTCGCGCCCTGCTGGCGGAGCAAGTGCCGGAAGATCATATCGTGGTCATCCAGGAGACCCCGGCGAACCAGATGGTACGCCGTACACATCAAGTCGCGCTGGAGCAGGGCCAGCCCTGGACGCTGGCCGTCGATGCCGATGTCCTCATCCGGGCCGGGGCCGTCGCGGATATTCTGGCGGCGGGGGAAAATCATCCCGATCCATTTTTCGTCCTCAGCGGCGATATTCTCGATAAATTAGCGGGCGGCCCCCGGCATGGCGGGCTGAGGTTACTCCGCACCCCGCTATGTGCTATCGCGCTGGAACACATCCCCGATGAGACCGTCGTCCGGCCCGATTCACACGTCATGCGGGCGATGGAAAGACAGGGCCACGCCAACATCCACATCGAATCCACGATGGGCCTGCACGATTTCGAACAATCCTACCGCGATCTCTACCGCAAAGGCTTCAAACACGCCAATAAATACAAGCCCATGCGCGATACATTCATCCAACTGTGGACCGACCTGGCACCGCAAGATCCTGATTATCGCGTCGCGCTGTGGGGCATGAAGACCGGGCTGGTGTTCGATGGCGATCTGGTCGTCGATGCCAACCGCTACCCCGCCCAACTGGAAACCCTCTTGAACATGGCCGCCATGCAAGAAAAGCCGCCACTCCCCGCCAACCAATACACCGGGGAAGCCGTTCACCAGATCATCCAGCAATGGACATCGCCGCAAGGCTTCTTTGACTTCATCGAGCTTCAGCAATTCCACAGCCGGGCCGTCAGCCTGCGGGAATTTATCATCAACGATGGCCTGAAAAAGACTGGCTGGCTACGCTTTCCGGTCTGGTTGATCGGCGCGTTTTTAAGCCGCTCCGGCAGTGGCATTCGAACGGCGGGCAAATCCTTGATGCAACGTGCCACCCGCCCAGCAGAAAGCACCTGATATGCCTACCGAACCCGCATCAGCCCGCGTTGCCGTCATCGTCCGGGCCGCCGGGGAGCGCACCGAAGCCCACTGCGCCGCCCGCATCAAACAACAGATCGCTGAAGATCGCGTCGTTGTCCTGCACGAAAGCCCCTTCAGCCAGGCCGTCTACCGCGCCTTTGAAATCGGCGTCGAATACGGCCTGGAGTGGACGCTGTGCATTGATGCCGATGTCCTGGTCGGCGGGAGCGCGATTGCCGATCTCATCCAACAGGCCGAAAGCCAACCCACCCGCGATCAACTGTTCGCGTTTCAAGGTCAGGTGTGGGATCGCCTGCTGAACCGGCCCCGAACCGGCGGATTACACCTGTACCAAACCCGCCATCTGGCGACCGCCCTGCAAACCGTCGAGTTCGCACCTGATGCCATCCGCCCGGAAGCACACGTCAAGTATCAGATGCAGAGTCGCGGTTATCACATCCAGAAGATCCCGCTGATCGTCGGCCTGCACGATTTCGAACAATACTTCAAAGATATTTACCGCAAGACCTTCGTCCACGCCCGGCGGCACAGCCATATGATAAGCCAGCCGATCATGTGGCGGTATCTCTCCCGCTGGCATGACGATTACAAGATCGCGCTGGAAGGCTGGCAGGCCGGCCACCAATCTACCCAGGCCGTTCGCATCGACATCAACGCCTTCCCCGATCACATCGACCCGCTTCTAGCCAAACACGGCTTGACCGAAAAATCCGCCACCGTCGCGGAGCTTCCCATCGATGCTTACATCCAGCACGGCCCGCCGGAGTTCCGGGCGTGGCAGAAGACCCCGCGCCGCTTCTTCGCCGTCATCCGGGAGCAATGGCACACCCAGACGCCGGGGGCCTTCATCCGCTGGCTGGCTGGCGCACCCTTCCGGGCCATCAAGCCCGGTTGACGCCGACGCACTCAGCACACACGCCTGTACAACGCCAGATACTGCTCCACCACCTGATCCAGCGTGAAGACCGTTTGCACCCGTTCCAGGCTCCGCTGGCGGCGCATCTCAGCCGCCGCCGGATCGTCTAGAACAACCCGGAGCGACCGGGCAAAGCATGACACATCCCCCGCCGGGCAAAGCCATCCATACTCCGCATCGGGCAACACATCGCGCACACCGTCAATATCCGACGCGACCACCGGCACCCCGCAAGCCATCGCTTCCAGCACCGTGTTGGGCATCCCCTCCCGCATGGAAGCAAACGCGAACGCATCCGCCGCCCGTAGATACGCGGGCACCCGGTCGATCAATCCCAGGAAATGCACCCGCTCCATCAACCCCAACCGCATCACCTGAGCCTGTAATGCCGCCGTCACATCGTCAATCTGATGATCGCCCGATCCCGCCAGGTAGAGATGCACTTGCTCCGGCAGATGCGCCAGCGCGTCAATGAGGACGTCAATCCGCTTGCCAGCTACCAACCGCCCGGTGAACATCACCGCGAACACATCCGGCGGGATGCCGAGCGACGCCCGCAAAGCCGCCCGCGCCGCATCGGATTCTGCCGGGTGCCAGCGGGCCACGTCGATCCCGTTCGGGATGCGATGCGCCGGTAAACCCAGTTGATCTAACTCCGCCTCAATCTGCTGGCTGATGGCGATCCGGGCCGCCGCTTGCGCCAGCACCCGCCGCCACAGGCCCGGCGTCAACACATACCGGCGGAGCAAGCGCGTATATAACGGCGGTTGGATGCCGGGATGATCGCCCCGCTGGTACGCCCCCGGCGATGCCCCCCGTAAGATCACCGGGCGTCCGATCAACCGCCCGGCGATGACCGCCGCCAACCCCACCGGGCCGACCCCAAACGTGTGGATCACATCATACCGGCGGCCATGCCACAGCAAATACGCGATCACCCGGAAAACGATCAACAGGTTGGCGCGTTTACTCAGGCCGACTGGCGACAGACGACGAACCGGCACACCCGCGATCACCGTCTCGCGTTCTAATTCTGCTGTCACCCGCCGCGTGACCACCTGCACCAGATGCCCGCGTGCCGATAACCCCGTCGCCAGGGCCTCTGCCTGACGTTCTGCACCGCCTATCACCGGCAGATACCGGTTGGTGAGAAGAAGAACCTTCATTGACTTTTTCGCTTTTTGCATCACACTCATAAGCAATCAGTTAACAAGATAGGAGCGATCAACATGACACATATCGCGTTTGTGATGGGCCATTTACGCATGGGCGGTGCAGAGCGAGTCGTGTCGGGTGTCGCTTCCGGCCTGGCAGAGCGCGGCCACCCGGTCACACTCATCACCTTCAGCCGCCCACAGACCAAAGCCTACACCATCTCAGATAAGATCACAGAGATCGCGCTGGATATGGAACAACCAGCGGCCACGCCCCTACATAGTGCGTTCAACGTCTCCCGCCGCATCTGGCACCTGCGCCAGACGCTCCAACAGGTCAACCCGGCCTGCATCATCACATTTACAGATCGCACCAACATCATGGCTCTGCTGGCCCGGCGCGATATTCCCATCGCAATTTCAGTCACCACGTCCGTCACCAATACTGGCTGGATGATACGGCGTCTGCGCCGGTTGCTTTACCGGCGGGCCACCCTGGTCACCAGCAACAGCCGCACGCTGGATCGTGAGCTAACCTGGATCCCGGCAGATCGCCGCGTCATCGCCTACAATCCTATCATAACCGAGACCATTGATGCCCATGACGATCCGTACCCCTTGCCAGCAAACCGGCACTACATCGTGAATCTGGCGCGGCTGGTGCCGGTCAAAAATCATAAGCTCCTGCTGGATGCCTTCGCCCAGGTGGCGGATGACTTCCCGGATTGGGATGTCGTATTCATCGGTGATGGCCCAGAGCATGAGCGACTCGTAGCCCAGCGAGACTCGCTCCACCTGACCGACCGCGTGCATCTGGTAGGGCGGCTCCAACCACCGTTTGCCACCCTCAAGCGGGCCGATCTCTTCGTGACGACCTCTTATGTCGAAGGCATGTCCAACGCCATGATGGAAGCGATGGCCTGTGGCTTGCCGGTCATCACCACCGATTACGACGGCGACCCCCGCGACCTCATCCAGCATGGCACCAACGGCCTGATCGTCCCTTCCGATGACGCCCCGGCCCTGGCAACCGCCCTGCGCCATTTGATGACCGACCCCGCCCGCCGTGCAGAAATGGGACGCGCCGCCGCCCAGGTGCGCCAACGTTTCGCGCTCGCGACCATACTCGATACCTGGGAGGCCATCATCCAACGCATGACATCACCCGACGACCGGCGACCTTAATCATTTCCGCTCAATTTTGGCCTATAATTGAAAATAAACGCACACTAACACGTTAAGGAGATATTGTTTAATGTCAGCCTATGTTGCAAAACCATATGTGGCCGGGAGCAAGGAAGCCGAAGTCATCGGCCAGACCATGCTATCCTTCGCCGATAACATGGATGCCGACGTCATCGAGCCGATTCTAGCACGCTATGATATGACCGACATCGACCCGGAAGCCTGGTACCCACATCAAGTGTGGATGGACATCCTCAAGGCGATGGATGAGTCATTAGGTGGTCGGGCTTCGCCGGCTTTTGTCGCCTTCGGCAAGCAAGTAGTGCAAAACGCCGTCATGCCGCCGGAAATCCAGTCGATCCCGGACGCACTCAACGCGCTGCACGCCATCCATCACGCCAATCTACGCAACATCCCGGAAGAAGAAGGCTACACCATCGAGCAAGTCAAAGACCGGCATTACATCGTCTACCACAACACACCCAACCCGGATGACGCCATCTTCGGCTTCTTATGGGCACTGGCCGCCCGCTACAAAAAATCCACCGAGACCTTCCGGGTACGCCAGATCAAAAACGAAAAACCCAACATCGCCCGCTCCGCCTTTGAGGTCACCTGGGGCTAATCCTCCGCTAGATTGATCCCCGGCAGGCGACCTGCCCGCCGGGGTGATCTTGCTAATTGGCATCGCTGTCTTCTGGCAACACCGTGAATAACATCCCGGCTCCACGTCCGTACACCTCCGGGAAGTAAAACTCCTGGCCGGTGGGCGGGATCACGTTATACACGCCGACTGTCGTCAGCCGCACATTGTAGACGAACTCATACACCCCAGCGGGCAGATAACTCGTGCTCAACACCACCTTCTCATCACGGAATTCAATGTTGCTGAACCACCACCAGCCCCAGCCCCGCGCCTGGTCTACCCGCTCGAAGCTAGGCCGCACCCCGATGCGCTCACTCGTCGCCAGGTTCGGGTCGATGGCTTCCGCCCCGGCGGGGAGGGGATCCTCGATGTTCACGTAGTACACCGGCTCCGGCACGATGATCGTCAACCGGGATTGCACCACATCACCGATGCGGGCCGAGTCAATCGACGTCAGATCATCGTCATTTTGGAGCGTGTACCGCCGTTCGATAATCAAGCCGTTATCCAGCGGCTCGACCTCCGGCACCGGCAACAACGTGTTGAGATACGCCGTATAGTAGAGTGCGCCCTCACCCGTCGTCCGGTCGAACGTCAATTCGTTGGCGGTATCAGTCAGCAGATCACTGATTTCAACCGTCAGTTCGATGGTTTCCAGCACATCATCCGGCGTGGCGGCGGTCTCCGGCAGGAGTTCTTCGCCGTTGAAATCCACCTGATAACTGTAATCCGGTTGCAGTTCGCCGGTCGCGGTCATCCAATCGGTGAAGGCCATCACCGCCCAGGCCGTCTCTTGTGTCGTGCTCCAGCTATTACGCTCACGCATCGTCACCAGCCAGCGCACAGCGGCGGGGAGCAGTTCGTTCTCCGGTTCCAGCTTGACCATTGTCATCAGCACCAGCGCGGTCGTGCGTGTGTTGGTGCTCCAATTCCAGTAATCGCGGGTTTGCTCCACCCAGTGGATGCCGTTAGCATTCGTCACAGCGGCGGCGGCAAAGTCATTGACGATCTCATCAGTACGGGTACGGTCATCCGGGTCGATGATGTGCAGGGTCAGCGCGACATAAGCGCGGGCATCCAGGTTCAGCCGTTCCCGTTGCTCGAACAGATTCGCCGTCCGGGCCACATCTGGCTCACCCGCATACGCCAGCGCATACAGGATGAACGCCTGCCGGTTGAGTTGCCACGCCGGGCGATCCAGCCCCGGATCATTGAGTAGCTCACCCTGCAAGTAACCGATGGCACCGGCGATCACATCATTGTCGATGAAGTACCCTTGTTCCACCGCCTCTACCAGCGCGATCAACGTGTAAGCCGTCGTCAACGGGTGGCTTTCCTCCCGCAGATACCAGCCCCAACCCCCATCGACCTTTTGCTCTGCCAGCAATTTTTCCAGCGCGAAATCGACCGCTTCATCCAGGTTGGCCCGCAGAGTTTCATCCGCCAGCCCCAGGTCATTGAGCGCACGATACACGATGATATTCGGCAAGAACCGGCTGACGGTTTGCTCCACACATTGATCGGGGAAATTCCGTAAGTAGCTCAGGCTATCGACGGTGGTGGCGGCCAGGGACGGTTGCACCTCAATCGCCAGTTCACCTTCCAGAATCTCGAAAGCAGGCAGGGTGATGGTCTCAACACGGGTATCGCCGGATTGCAGGCGACCGCCCGTGCCGACCGTCTCCGGGGCGTCGTAACGGTAAATCGGGATGAGTTGGTCATCGCCCTGGCCCAGCGTCGGTCGGCTGGCATCGGTCAGGCTTCCGTCTTCGTTCTCCACCGTGAAGATCAACTCCGCCGCCGGTACATTATCCGCCGTCGCCGTCCAATCCACCCGGACGCGCCCGCCCGCTTCCACGATCACGTTCTGCGTTACCGCGTCTTCCAGCGTCACCCCCTCCGCTCGGAGCGTCACCGCGATTGATTGCGCTTCGTCGGTGTTGTTGTTGACAATGGCCCCTAGCTCCAGTTGATCCCCCACCACCATAAAGCGCGGGGTCGCCGGGCGGATGAGCAACGGCAGGGTGCTTCGGGTGTTGGTGTCGTCCTGGCCCAGCCGGAACGATGCCGTCGGGTCATTGGTGATGGCGTAGCCGGTCAACACCCAGTTGGTCAGGTTATCCGGCAATTCGACTTCAAACGTCGCGGTACCATCCCGCCCGGTGATGACGGTCGCGTTCCAGTACGCGGTGCTGATGAAGTCCTCACGCAGGTCGAATTGGCTCGGCAGGCCCCCGCCACCACCGCCGCCGCCACCGCCTTTCACCGCGTCCAGAATCTGCTGGGTGATCTGCTCCGTGTTGATCGTCAACGGTGTGCTGGTGCGGATGGCGATGCCTTGCTCCCGATAGAACTGACTCAGCAACCAATCTGACCGCATATACACCGGCGGGAAAATATCCAGCGATGCCTCATCGGTCAGCGCGACCCCGACTTCCGCCACCACCGGCTCCCCGGCGTAGTCACTCACCCGGACGGTATACTCGACCGTATCCCCCGGCTGGTACGTCACACTGTCGTCATATTCAAAGTCGATATTAAGCCGCTTGGTGTCGATAGTTACCGGCAATTGAATCATCCCCATGCGGAAGGCCGGAACCGGGTTGTTGGCGTCCGTCCCCTTGACGATCATCACACTGACGAACACATTCGGCGCGAAGTCCTCCGCGATGGGCAATTCGTAGACGTAACTGTTGCTATCCACCGTGATCACATCATGCTCGATGATGTCGGCCCGTTCCACCGTGATTAACGCCGTCGCCTCTCCCTGGAAGGGGGACGTTAGCATGATCTGCGCGGTATCCCCCACGTTGTATTCGTCCCGGTCGGCGATCAACTCGATGCGGTTGTTGTTCGGCACCCGCCAACTGACGTACTCACGACTGGTGACGTACAACCGCGCCTGCCCCTGTATTGCATTCCCCTGCTCATCCCGCGTGGTGAACATGACGACGTGCAGGCCGCCAGCCTCCGGCGTGAAGGTATACGCCGTGCGTCCATTCGTCCCGGTGGTGGCTTCGCCCTCCGTCACGAAGGTATCTTCGATCTCATATTCCCAGGAGGTACGCCCGGTGACAGGATCACGCTTTTGCACGCTGAACCACTCCCGCTGGAAAACTTCTACTTCAAGCACCTGCTCCGGGATGCCGGTGCTATCCCAATCGACCAGAATCGCATCGACCGTCGCTTCTTCGCCCGTCCGCCCGATGCTACTTTCGGTACGAGTGCCGATGTAATACGCACCGGCATGGACGTTGACGCGGGTAGCCGCGCTGACGGTCTGGTTGCTCTCATCGCGCAAGGTCGCTTCCACCGTAAACGTCTGACTACCGGGGAACTCACCCAGGTCGGCGTCCAGTTCCAGCACAGCCACCCCGTCCGGCCCGGTCTCCCGCCGGATGCCATCCGCCACCTCACGCGCACGCATCCGCTCGACATCCGGATCATCCCAATACGAGTTATAGAAGCGGTAGAAGTCCTCCCCGGTATAGACGAACGCGAACGGCGACGCGATCACCTCATATTCGACTGTCGCGCCGGAAACCGCCCCGCCGAAGTAATACTCACCCGTCACCGCGATCTGCGCGGTATCCCCGGCGGCGATGTCACGCTCGGCTGGCTCCACATTGACGCTGTATTCCGGCAGGCGGAACTCCGCGACGGAGAAGTTCTCAAACAACGCGACCAATCGTTCCTCATCCTCATCACGCTCACCACCGGGCCATGCCTCCACACTGATGTCATAAAAGCCACCGGGCGGCGCATTCTCCGACAGCGTAAACTGACCGCTGAACGTGCCGAACGGCGTCAACCGGACAATATCTAGATAACCCTCCACCCCGTCGTTATAACTCACCAACACCTGATTGGTGGTGCGCGGCACACTGAACGTCATGTCATCCTTCTGCCGGATGACACCGCGATAGTAAACCGTCTCTCCGGGCCGGTAGATCTGCCGGTCGAGATAAACCGTTCCAGCATAATCTTGCTGGCTGAAGGCGGTCGATAAGTCGAACATGCCAGGGTCGATGCCGTCCGCCCAATTGGTCAGGCCGATGCTGACATGATCGTCGGTGTTCAACAACGCGGCATACCGGTCGCGGGTCAGATTTTCCACGTCATCCAGCGGCACCGTCAGCAGGCCATCCGCCCCGGTGACGCCCGCCGCAATAATCTCAGCCTCATCGTTGAAGACAGTCACCGGCGCAGAAGCAATCGGCTCTCCACTGGCGACATCGGTCGCCCACACCGTCAGCCCGTCAAAGCTGATCTTGAGCGTCAGGTTCGCGGTGAGCACCATCATGTTGTGCCCCCGGGTGTAATCCGAGTCAAACGGATTTTGCATACGCAACTGGAGATGATAAAAGCCAGGCCGCAAGGACTCGCCAGTCGCGTCCGTCACGGCGATTTCACCCGATTGCGTTGATGCGACAAACGCCAGATCATCTTCCGCCACCCAGGCTTGTGCTTCATCCACTTGCACCTGCCACCAGATGGTTTCATCCGCCGCGCAGAACGGGCCACCGATGATTGCCACCTCAAAACCGGGAAACAACTGGAACGCAGTCCCGGTGCCACCGGCTGTCTGCACTGCGGAAACCGGATCCTCCCCGGCCACCGTCACAATATCCCCCAGGTTCAGGGCAGGTTCCAGGTCTCCGCAAGCACTACCCGGCCCCAACGTGAACAAGGTCGGCACGCTGGTATCCAGGATGTTATCCACATCCACCGTCCAGCTATGCAACAATGTCTCTGACTCGGGTTCATAGTTGAACAGATTCACCTCTTCATCTCCACGGCGGGTACTCCCCATCGCCAATTCAATGAATTGGCGCGGTGTGATGGTGTACACTTGCACGCCGATGGTCTCCACGTTGCGGTGCCGCACGAACATGCCGGTATAATCCCCGGAGCCGTTATAAAATCCCACCGGGCCAAACGGCACGCGCAGGTCAAACGACGGCGCGTAAGGGAGCGTGGTATAAGTAAATTCGATTGGTTCGTCGTAGACGTTACCGTACAGATCTTTAATCCCCGGTTCGATCCGTACCGTGTACGTAGTGCTACCCGTCGCCGGGAACGACGCCCGGTAAATCATCCCACTGCGGAAGCCGCTTAAAAATTCCGGCTCCGGCTCGATGGTCAGCCGTTCGTTGATCGATTCAGAATCCATAAACGTGTTGAATTCCAGGCTGAAGCCGTTGTAACTACGGACTTCCGCCCCGTCAGAAGGCGATGTCTCGATCAAATCTGGGTGAGGGAGCGTGCCGAACTGCCATTCGCTCTGGCCTTCCAACGGGACGCCGCCCAGGGCATCGCCCACCAGCGCGGTATCCAACGACGCGATGTATGTTGTGCCACTCTCCAGGAATTCATCCGGCTGGAAGACCATCAGCCAATCGCCCTCCGGCCATTCGAACGTACCCGGCACCGGGTCGCCACCCTCCGCCGGGGTCAGGCTAAACGCCGCCTCGACACTCTCCCGCTTCATCCCGGTCGAAAACGCCATCGAAATCCGCGCACTTGGTTGCACCCCACCACCCAGATCAGCGAGCGGGCGCAGGCGCGTGATGCGCGGGTTGCTCGTGGCGAACGACCACGTATAAGGCCGGCTCTGCACCGCACCATCGACGCCGGTCAGTTCCGGGTCTACCTCCACCACATAAGTCGTCCCCGGCACCAGGGCCGTCTTCGGTTCAAATGTATAGATGAACGTGTTCACCCATTCGCCCGTTCCCTCTACCGGCGGGAAGAGGCTAAACGGCGCGGCGAAGTCGTCCATATCCTGTCCAATGGTCAGCGGGATCACCGGACGATCAAAGACCACCGTGACCGGCGTCAACCCACCAACGCCAACGGTATCCGGGCGGGGCAGGGCCTCCACCACGCGCAGGGCATAACTGGCCGGGTAAGTCAATGTGACTTCTCGCCCAAGTTCATCACCATTTGCCGCCCGTAAACCCGCCCCGATGCTCACCACATAATCTTGCGTGGCGTCCAATTCACCTTCCAGGTTGAGCGTAACCGTCGCGTCATCACAATCAACGCCCAGCGGAACCACCGCCGGCTCAATCGTAATCGCGGAGAACGCGCTGGTGCAATCGACCGCCCGTGTGAACGTCAACACAATTGAGTCACCGCTTTGGATGTCGGTGCCTGCTTCCGGTGTTGCCTCGCTAAAATCAAATGCGGCCTGAGCCGAAACGCTGATGACACATGCCATCAACAACAAGCTGATGATGATACCCCGTCTACCCACCATGTCTCTATCCCTCTTATCATTGTATGTCGTACCCTCCATTATAGGGCTTACGAGCATCTCGCCCACTACACCGGCAGGACGGTCACCCTACGAACTGCCTACGATGTTATAATGGCAGGCAAATACACGTCTATTTCAGGAAGGAACCCACTATGCCGATCAAAGTCAGTCGCATCGAACCACGCATCTACCGGGTGGATTACATCGGGCGCGTACAACAGCAGGACATCCTGGCGGCCAAATTACCCCAATTAGCCGCCGAACACGGCGAAGACGACTGCATCATGATTATCGACGCCACCCAGATGGAAAGCTTCCCGTTTGACATCATCCATCTCACCCAGGCGCGGGAAAACGAGTACAAGATCTTGCGCGGCGTGGTCATCGTCGCCGCACCAGAGCTAATGAAGCGGCTCACCGATGTGCTGGAGCCAATCGTCACCCTGCCCATCCGCCATGTTGATCTTTACGCAAAAGCCCTGATTGAAGCCCGTGCTATGCTCCAAACATAAGAAATTTTATAACTTCGCCGGGTGTCGCCGCCGCCCATGATATAATCAAACATTCTGAATTTTATTGTTAAAGTCCTATGGCAAACACCTATTATGACACGCTGGGCCTTGCATCCAATGCCAGCCTGGATGACATCAAAAAAGCCTACCGCCGCCTGATGAAACGCTATCATCCCGACCGTTTCGAGGCCGAACGCGCCCGCGCCACCACCCCCACCGAGCGTAAAATACTCGAACGCCAAATGCGCGAGGCCCAGCAACGCGCCCAACAAATCAACCAGGCGTATGCCGTGCTATCGAATACCACCAAACGCCGCGAATATGACCTTTCCCTGCGCCCGCAATCATCCCCCACCTACCGGCCCACCACCAATACCCGCGCCTATGAGTATGGCCGCACCACCGGCGACCGCAACCGCGCCCGCGAAACCCAGGCCGATGCCCAGGCCCGCGTCAACCAGCAAGAAGCCACTGCGGATTTTAACACCGTCGGCAGTCGCATCCTGTTCGGCTTGTTCGTGCTGTTCACGCTGTTATTCATGTGCGAATTAACACTCAACTTCATGGAGACCAGCCCGCAAATCCAGAGCCGCGCCATGATGACCGAGGCCAGCAACAGCCTGCAAGCCACCCTGCAATCAATCGGCGTCTCACCCAACCCGGCCCCCGGCACGCTCGAAAGCACCCTGCGCGATGGCGTGGAATCGCTCTACCTGGAAGATTACGACCGCGCTATCGACCACCTGACGTATGCCGTCCTGGTCGAACCCCAGGCCAGCACCTATTTTCTGCGCGGGGTGGCCTTCAGCCGCCGGGCAGATGGCGTCACCTCTGCCGATAACGACCGCGCCATCAGCGATTTTGACCGCGCCCTGCAACTCAACCCCGATTATGCCGTCGCCCACTTTGAAAGCGGCTTGATCTTCTACGACCGCTGGCGCATCTTCGGCGATACCGATTACCGCGCAGATGCCATCCGCGCCCTGCAAGCCTATATGGATCTGGTCGAAGATAACCGCGACGCCCGCGACATCCTGGAGCAACTTGGTGTCCGTTCGTGATGCTTCGCTTCATAAACGGCAATGTATCCATTTCGGTTGAAATTTGATGAAACATATTTTTGGACACGCAGAAGCGTGTCCCTACTACAGATCACAATGGGTCATATGTTGTAGGGGACGGCATTCTTGCCGTCCGTTTGCTGAATTTCAACCGTTTTCGGTAACTACTCAGGCAGGGCGAAGGGTAGTCCAAGAAGGGCATGATGCAAGGCGGAGATCACCGAATGTCCCTGCTTGCGAGCGGTGGAGATGTAGGAGCGAATAGCACAGAACAACGTCGCGCCGCGTTGTGTGCGAAATGTCCCTGAGATCTTCTGCTTGACCTTCATCATTCGAACATCACGCTCCGCCAGATTGTTGTCGAAGGGAATACGAAAATCAGAGATGAACGCCAGTGTCTCTTGCTGGTACTTCTGTAATCGATCAAGCAGATTTTTCGGTGGTGGCTGCTTTTTGCGTCCGCGCTTTTTCGGTGGCGGTGTCTCTGGTGGCGGATTGGCTGCCAAGCCTTGTTGAAGTAGTTGCTCATACTGCTGATGGTAGTGGGCAATCCGTTCAGGTGCTAAGGCGTTTTGGTCATCTGAACACGCAGCCACCTCGTGTTTGGCATCGCGTAAAAGCTGCGCCATCTCGCCCGCCCACGCTTGCTGGTATTGCTCTTCTACGAAACGTAACTCGCGCAGATGATGAGCATTGCACAGCGCATGAGAACCGTCGTTGAACTGAAAGTAAGAAGCCCATCCATCATGCACGCTCACGCCTTTGAACTGCGGCAGAATGCCCATCTCGCGCATGGCTTCCTGACCGCGCTTGGCATGGACAGCGTAGTAGGTCAGTGTGTCGGTGCAACTGACGTGCAGCCAGTGCAACTTCCCTTCGACCCGCAGCCCGGTTTCATCGTTGTTCAACACATTGGCGTTGACCAATTGTGTGTAAATGGCATCCAAAGTGGGCTGAATACGCTCGTGTACCGCCTCAAGCCCGCCTACAATCACCGCTTCACTGGGCGCATGGCCGTAGAAATCGCCCAACAATTCACAGGTGCGCTTCAAGGGCAGCAACTGGTACATCGTCAAGTACACCGCTTGCGCTTGCAGCCGTTTGCCGTATTGCACCGCACTTTCCACACCACTCGGAAACGCTGTCTTGATCGCGTGTTGGCAACACGGGCACACTTTCACTTCGCCCTGATGTTCGGTCACCTCAATCCGCACTTCCGGTACGTCAAACACCTGACGTTTCTCGACCCGCTCCACCGACACATCACTCACATCCGTTTGACAATGCGGACAGCTCACCAGCGCATGACGCACGACATGGTCCGGTTCAGAAACCATCTCCAGCGTCTTGCCCTCATGCCCTTTTTGACCACCTGGCTTGCGTTTGCCTTTTTCGCGCAGGCTGCGCGGCTTCTTCTTCAAGCCGTCGCTACTGGGTGGTTTCCCACTGTTGCGGCTATTTTTCGCAATCTGATCTTCAAGCGCCTGGATGCGAGCCTCTTGCTTTTGGATCACGTCTCGCAGTTCGGCGATGATGTCAATCAACTGCTCTTTATTCAGTTGTCTGAGTTGGTCTCGCATGTCTTCGCTCATGCCCGTATTGTACCCTCTGCATTCGCTTTTCGGTACAATAGTTAACCTTCAAAATAGCGTGAAGTGAGATAAACTGGCAGGCATGATCATGCGATATATACACCTCAAGCAACATCCGAATGTGCTCTTGAAGATGACGGGACTGC